>JAJKJM010000041.1 GCA_021153985.1 Polaromonas sp. | reverse complement strand
GCCTCTTCAATCGCCTGGATCGCGCCTATGGCCATGTCGTCGTTGTGCGCGAAGAGCACATTGATCTTCTTGCCTTCGGCCTTGAGGAAGGCTTCCATCACCTCTTTGCCCTTGGCCCGGGTGAAGTCACCGGTCTGCGAACGGATGATCTTGAACTTCGGGTCGGCCTTGATGATTTCTTCAAAGCCCTTTTTGCGGTCAATGGCCGGTGCGGAACCCACGGTTCCCTGCAGTTCGACGATGTTGACCGGGCCGTTGCTGCCCTTCATGTTCTCGACCAGCCAGCGGCCAGCCTTGCGGCCTTCCTCCACAAAATCGGAGCCCATGAAGGAGACATACAGCGAGGTGTCCTTGACGTTGACGGAGCGGTCGGTCAGGACCACCGGGATCTTGGCGGCCTTGGCCTCGCGCAGAACGGTTTCCCAGCCCGACTCGACCACGGGCGAGAACGCGATCACGTCGACTTTCTGCGCAATGAAGGAGCGGATCGCCTTGATCTGGTTTTCCTGCTTTTGCTGCGCATCCGAGAACTTGAGTTCGATACCGGCGTCCTTGGCGGCCGACTTGATGGATTCGGTGTTGGCGGTGCGCCATTCGCTCTCCGCGCCGACCTGGCTAAAGCCCAGCACGATGGGCTTTTGCGCCCAGGCCGAGACCGGCAGCAAGCCGGCGAGGGGGGCGCACGCAAGCGCGGCGGCAAGGGTACGGCGATTAATTTTCATGTTGTCTCCTTTTGGTTGAAATCGAACTGACAGCTCTTCCGTGATCTTCCGTAGTCTTCATACGGCTCATGCCAGCACGTAGCCGGTCTTGACCGTGGTGTAAAACTCCGCGGCGTAGCGGCCCTGCTCGCGCGGGCCGTAACTCGATCCCTTGCGCCCGCCGAAGGGCACGTGAAAGTCGACGCCCGCCGTGGGCAGGTTCACCATGGTCATGCCGACCTCGGCGTTGCGTTTGAAGTGCATGGCATGCTTGAGAGAGCTTGTGCAGATGCCGGCACACAGGCCGAAAGGCGTGTCGTTGGCCAGCCCCAGCGCGTGGTCAAAGTCATCGGCCTCCAGCACACATGCCACCGGCCCGAAGATCTCTTCGCGCGCGATGCGGTGCTCCGGCCGAGCCAGGAATAGCGCCGGGCTCATGTAATGCCCCGGCGTCGGGCGTTCGAGCAGTTCACCGCCCCAGACGTGTTCAGCGCCCTCGTTGCGCCCTATCTCCAGATACGATTGATTCTGGTCCAGCTGGCCCTTGTCAACCACGGGGCCCATTTCAATCCCTTGTTCCAGTGCGTGGCCGACCTTGAGCGCGGCAATGCGGTGGCGCAGCCGGGCAACGAAGGCGTCGTGCACGGGCGCTTCAACGATGAGGCGGCTGGACGCAGTGCAGCGCTGCCCCGTCGAAAAGTACGAGCCCTGCACCGCACATTCGACGGCCTGGTCCAGATCGGCGTCGGCCAGCACCACCAGCGGATTTTTGCCGCCCATTTCAAGCTGTACCTTGGCGCGGCGCGCGGCAGTGGACTGGAGTATGCGTTCGCCGGTGGACACCGAGCCTGTGAAGCTCAGCGCGTGGACGAGGGGATGGTCGACCAGTGTTTGCCCGACCTCCCGCCCGCTGCCCATGACCAGGTTGAACACGCCCGCGGGCAAGCCGCAGCGGCTGATGATCTCCGCCAGCGCCCAGCCGCAGGTGACGGCCAGTTCGGCCGGCTTGAAGACCACCGTATTGCCGTAGGCCAATGCGGGTGCGATCTTCCAGGCCGGAATCGCGAGCGGAAAATTCCACGGCGCGATGATTCCCACCACGCCGACGGGCTCACGTGTCACGTCGACCTGGATGCCGGGCCGCACCGACGCCATGGTCTCACCCTGGACGCGCAGCGCCTCACCCGCAAAAAACTTGAAGATCTGGCCGGCCCGCGCCGCTTCGCCCACGCCTTCGGGCAATGTTTTTCCCTCTTCCCGCGCCAGCAGCATGCCCAGCTCATCCTTGCGCGCCAGGATCTCGCTGCCGATCTGGTCGAGCACGTCAGCCCGGCGCTGCGGGGTGCTGAGGCGCCAGTGCGGCAAAGCCTCCGAGGCGGCGCGGATGGCGAGTTCGGTCTGGTTGCGGTCGGCACGTGCGTATTCGCTCACCACCTCCCGGGTATCCGAGGGATTGGTGCTGATGCCCATGGTGGTGCCGGTTTCCCAGCGTCCATTGATGTAATGCCGGGCGTTGTGCTGCAACTCGCCGAATTTCATGAAAGCCTCGTTTTTTGTCACGCTGCAGTTTATGATTCATTTTGATATCGATCTAATCGTTTTTTGGACAAAATAGATATCGTTCTACGCATTCTGGAAAACCCCATGAGCACTTACAACCACTGGTTCATACGCGCGCGGCTTAAAACCCGGCAATTGCTGCTGCTGGTTGCGCTCGCGGAAGAAGGCAACATTCACCGCGCGGCACAGGTTTTGAGCATGACCCAGCCGGCCGCGTCCAAGCTGCTCAAGGACCTGGAAGACGTTCTGGAGGTGCCGCTGTTCGACCGCCTTCCGCGCGGGATGCGGCCGACCTGGTATGGCGAGACCATGATCCGCCACGCGCGCATGGCGCTGGCCAGTCTGAACCAGGCGCATGACGAGCTCACCGCGCTCAAAACCGGCCACTTTGGCCATGTCGGCATCGGCGCGATCACCTCGCCGGGGCTGGCCCTGCTGCCTTCGGCGGTCGCCGTGGTCAAACAGGAACATCCCAGCCTGCGCATCTCGCTCGACATCGAAACCAGCCCGGTCCTGCTGGAGCGGCTGGAGCAAGGCCGGCTGGACATCCTCGTGGCGCGCCTTTTTGCCGAGCACGACAAGACGAATTTGCGCTACGAGCCCCTGGTCGAGGAACCGGTGTGCGCCATGGCAAGGCCTGGGCACCCGCTGCTGGGCGTGTCGGGCCTGACCCTGCGCGACGTGGTGGCCGCCGCCTGGATCGTGCCGCCCGCGGGCAGCGTGCTGCGGCACCGGTTTGAATTGATGTTCCAGGAAGACGGGCTGGCGCCGCCCATCAATGTGGTCGAGTCTTCAGCGCTGCTTTTCATCACCCGCATGCTGCAGCAAAGCGACATGGTGGCCGTGGTCGCGGCCGACGTGGCGCGGTATTACGCCGCGCACGGCATCGTCTCGGTGCTGCCGCTTGACATGCCCTGCCACATGGACGCCTTCGGCATCATCACCCGCACCGACCGCCTGCCGTCACCCGCCGCGAAGGTCATGATGAAGGCGCTGAAGACGGCGAGCTTCACGCTCTACGGGCGCAAGCTCGAAGCGGACTAGCGCCTGTAAACGCTCAAACCCAGCCGGCGTCGACCTTGAATTCCTGAGCAGTGCACATGGCGGCATCGTCCGATGCCAGGAACAGCACCATGCGGGCGATGTCGTGGGGCAGCAGCTTGTCGGGCAGGCACTGGTTGCGCTCAAGCTCCTTTTCGCCTTCGGCATTCAGCCAGAGCTTGATCTGCCGCTCGGTCATGACCCAGCCCGGCGATACGGTGTTGATGCGGATGCGGTCCCGGCCCAGTGTTTTGGCGAGCCCGCGCGTCAGGCCGTTCACCGAAGACTTGGCAATGGCGTAGCATGGGTAGCCGGTGCCCTTGCCTTGCCAGCCGGTGGAACCCAGGTTGATGATGGAGCCGGCGCCCAGCCGCTGCATGCCGGGCACCACTGACTGGATCGCAAAAAAAGCCGGCCGCTCGTTGATCGCGATGCGTTCGTCGTAATAAGCGGGCGTCACGGATTCCAGTGTGTGGCGGTCATCGCTGGCAACGTTGTTGACCAGCACCGAGAAATCGCCCAAGGCTGCGGCCGCCTCGGCGATCGCGCCTTGCAGCGCGGCCACGTCCCGCACGTCGCAGGCTCGCCACCATGGGCGGGCATGTCCCGCATCCGCGAGCTGCTGCGCCAGCGTTTCACTGGCTTCCTTCGCCACATCAATAAAAGCAACGCGAGCGCCTTGTTCCACAAACGCCGTCACGATGGCGGCGCCTATACCGCTTCCTCCGCCGGTGACAAACACCGACCGCTGCTTCAGGCTGGGAAAGACGGACAGGGTGTCGCTGGCGGGGGCAGCGCGCATGGAAGTTGGGGTGGGGATGGAGCTAGGAGATGGGCTGGAAATATTTGACATTGCAATTTGTGTATCAATGAATTTATAAATAATAAGTTTTCAACATCACTATGCATTGATATTATCCATCGCGTCAAGAGCAAGAGGCTACCGTGCCGATGTATCGGCTCGCAAAACACGGGGACATTTAGTGACATCGATCCTGGACACGCCCACAACCCTGGAGATGCCCGGCAAGGCGCATTGCGTTCATCCGGCCGGAGCCCTGCTGGGAGAAGGCACCCTGTGGTCGCCGCGCGAGCAATCGCTTTACTGGGTGGACATCCTTGGGCGCCGCCTGCACCGCTTCCGCCCGGCCACCGGCGAGCGCAGCAGTTGGTCTTTTGACGAGGAAATTTCGGCGCTGGCTGAACGGGCCTACGCCCCCGGCCTGATCGTGACCCTGCGGCGCGGCTTCGCGCTGTTTGACCCCGCGTCAAACGCCGGGCCGCACTACCTGCACCAGCCTGAGGCCGGCTTGCCTGGCAATCGCTTCAATGACGGCAAATGTGATTCGCAAGGCAGTTTCTGGGCGGGGACCATGGACTTTGACTGCGAGGCCCCCACCGGCGCGCTTTATCGTTATGACCCCGATGGCCGCTGCACGCGCCATGACGAAGGTTTTGCGGTGACCAACGGCCCCACCTGGTCCGGCGACGGCCGCACACTGTATTTCAACGACACGGTCAACGGCCGTGTCTATGCCTATGACTTCGATGCCGCAGCCGGCACCGTGTCGAACAAGCGTCTCTGGCTGGCTTTCGCGCCGGAGGATGGCGTGCCCGACGGCATGACCACCGACGCCGCGGGCCGCTTGTGGATTGCCCACTGGGGCGGCGCCTGCGTCAGCTGCCATGACCCGGTCACCGCGCTGGAACTGTGCCGCCTGCCGCTGCCGACAAGCCATGTGACCAACTGCGCTTTTGGCGGGCCGGACCTACGCACACTTTTTATCAGCACCGCCCGGACCGGGCTCACGCCTGAACAGCTTGCCAGCCAGCCGCTGGCCGGCGGCTTGTTCGCGGTCGCCATGGACAGCCCGGGCCTGCCCGCCGGTTTGTTCGGCGGTTGATGCGGCAAAGACACACACCATGCAACGCCTTGACCTGAAAGATCCCCCAATGACCGGTTCCGCGCATCCTGTTGCCTGGCTGCGCCATGCCGGACAGCGCCTGGGGCTGCTGCCCTCACTGGGCGGCAGCGTAGCCGCGTGGCAGCTTGACCGTCCGCAAGGGCCGGTTGACCTCTGGCGGCCCTGGGACGGCAAAACAGAAGATCTTTACCAGACCGCGTCATTTGCCATGGTGCCGTGGTCCAACCGCATCAGCGGTGGCGGCTTCACGCATGCGGGGTTGTTTCATGCGATGCGGCGCAATCGCACGGGCGAGCCCTATCCGATCCATGGCGACGGCTGGCTGCAACCCTGGCAAATTTCGCGGCCCGCCGCCGACACACTGGTGATGACGCTGGTGTCTTATGGCTTCGATGGCAACCCGTATGACTACGAAGCGGTGCAGACTTTCCGGCTGGTAGACGGCGGGCTGGACCAGCGGGTACAGGTACGCCACTTGGGTGTCACGCCGCTGCCCTACGGCCTGGGTGTGCATCCCTGGTTTCCCCGCACCCCCCAAACGCGGATTAGCGCGCCTGTGCACGGTGTTTGGCTCTGCGGCGACGATCCCTTGCCGGTTGCGCACACGACAGACTTTCCGGCCGGCTGGAACCTGAACGAGGGCGCGCCAGCCAACGGCCCGCTCATCGACAACGGCTACACCGGCTGGGGCGGCAAAGCCTGTATCGCCTGGCCTGAACTGGGCCTGCAGCTCACGGCCCGCATGCCGGACTTCGAGCGCGACGGCGGAGCAGCCCGGCACTTTTGCCTGGTCTACCGGCCGCCGCAGGGCCCTGCGTTTTGTTTTGAACCCATCACGCAGCCCATCGATGCCTTCCACTTGCCGGGGCAACCCGGCCTGCGCGTGCTGGGGCCCGGGGAAGCGTTTTCACTCAACATCCAGTGGCGCGTCGAGTCCACCGCCGCGCAAGGCTGAACCGCGACACTGAACTTCTAACCCTGGCTAGGCCTGTCTGCCGGGACTGCAACTTCAAGCCGAGCTGGAGGCTGCCGGGCACGACGCGGCCGGCTTCCTGGTTCAGAATCACATCCATGACAACCCCCAAACTGCTCGTCGAGTGCGCGGACGGCATCATGACCGTGTCCTTGAACCGCCCCGGCAAACTCAATGCGATTGACAACGAGCTGGCCCGCGCGCTTCTTGCAGCCATTGAAGAGGCCTCGCGCGACGAGACCGTCCGCGTGCTCCTGCTGCGCGGCAACGGCCGGGCATTTTGCGCGGGGAGGGACGTCGGCAGCCCGCCCACGGAAGAGGACCTGGTATGGGTGCAGGGCGTGGCCAAAGCGCTTGTGCGTTTGCCCAAGCCGGTGCTGGCTTCAGTTCATGGCTGGACCGTTGGCGCCGGCTTCGAGTGGATGCTGAACGCGGACCTCGTGGTCGCGGGGGAAAGCGCCCGCTTCAAGTTGCCGGAGGCATCCCTCGGGGTTTTTGTGACCGGTGGATTGAGTGCCACCTTGTCTGCTTATGCGGGTGTTGCGCGCGCCAAGGCGCTGATGCTCCTGGGCGAGGAGTTCTCACCCGCGCAGGCGCAGGCCTGGGGACTTGTCTGGAAAGTTGTCCCGGACCAGGAGCTCGAACTGGCCTCACTGGAGATAGGCGCCAGGCTGGCCTCGCTTCAACCTGCGGTTGCAGCCGGCTTCAAGCGGGTCCTCAACGAAATAGGCCTTTGCCACTTCGACGACGCCATCGCGCTTGAAAACGATGCCCAGCGAGCCTTGGGCGGCCGCGTAATTTAACGCTGGCCGGCTTGAGGCCTTGATGGGCGCCGGGTAAAGCACCTGGTTGCTGCGGGCATCGGTGCTTGCCTCCAATGTCCAGATTTCGGCGGCAGTCACACGTCAACCGGCCTGCCGTTGTTGCTCCCTGTCCGCCAGCAAGTCGACAAAGGCACGGACCTTGGCGGGACGAAAGCGCGCGGCCGGAAACACCGCATGGATGCCGCCCGACGGCAGCTGCCACTGCGGCAGGACCTGAATAAGACGGCCGGCCGCCAGGTCGCTTGCCACCGCATAGTCCGGCAATACCGAAAGCCCCGCACCCTGGAACACGGCTTCGCGCACGGCCAGCGTGGCATCCAGAAAAATCGAGGCCTGCACGTGCACGGCCTGGCGCTCCATTTCGCCGAGCGAGAAATTCCAGGTAAGGTGCTCACGCAAGGCGGTGTTGGCGATGAAGGGCAGCCCGGCGATGCCCTGCGGGCCGGTGAGCCGCGCCACTTGCGGCTGCATGGCCGGTGACGCCACGAGCAATTGCCGGAAGGAGCCGATCTTTCGCGCCTGCAGGCTGGTCTCTGCCAGCCAGCCGACGCGGATCGCCAGCTCGATGTTTCCCGACATCAGGTCCAGCGTCTGGTCGGTGAGAACGGCATCGACCTTGCATGCGGGATAGCGCCGGGTAAAGGCGGCGATGGCCGGCACCACGATGCCGACGCCATAGTCGAAGGGAGCGGTGAGCCGCAGCATGCCCGACGGCTCGGCCGAGGTTTCGGCCAGGTCGTCGAAGGCATCGCCGGCCTCGCGCAGGATCACCGCACAGCGCAGGTAAAAGGCCTGGCCCAGTTCAGTGGGCTGCACCTTGCGCGTGGTGCGGACCAGCAGCGATGTCCGGAACTCGCGCTCCAGCCGGGCGACCTGCTGGCTGACCACCGCCTTGGTAATGCCCAGGCGATCGGCCGCCGCCGTGAAGGAGCCGGTTTCCACGACCGCCGCGAAGTAAGCCAGCCGCCTCAGGTTGCCCAGCCCTCCAATACCGCCTTCGTCTTGATTGTTTGCTTTAAACATACATTGTGTTTATCAGAGATGTCTTTAACAGTCAATGCATAGTGCCTACGATCACCGTCAGTGAGCAAAGAACCATGACCAAAACCCTTTATTACCTGTTCGACCCGCTGTGCGGCTGGTGCTACGGCGCCATGCCGGCGCTGTCGGCACTGAGCGAAGTTCCTGCTGTCGGCATTGAATTGCTGCCCACCGGGCTGTTCGCCGGCCAGGGTGCAAGGCCCATGAATGGTGACTTCGCCGCCTATGCCTGGTCCAACGACCAGCGCATCGAGCACCTAACGGGGCAGCGCTTCACCGGGCAGTACCGCGAACGGGTTCTCGGTGATCACCAGCGCTTGTTTGACAGCGGCCCCGCCACCCTGGCGCTGACGGCCGTGTTTTTGACAGCACCGGCCCGGGAACTGGAAGCCCTCAAGGCAATCCAGAACGCGCGCTATGTGGACGGCAAGGACACGACCTCGCTGGAAACGCTGGCCGGCGTTCTGCGCGGGCTCGGCCTTGACCAGGCCGCCGCCATGGTGGGGCAACCCGATGAGGATCTTCTCGCGGCCAATCAGGCTCGCATGGACCGCGCGCAGGCCTTGATGCGGGAGTTCGGCGCCCGTGGTGTGCCCACCCTGGTGGCCGAATCCGGCGCGAAACGATGGGTGGTGAAACACGCCGATTTTTATTCCAATCCGCGCGCGCTGGCCGGCGAGATCGAGGCGGCCTGATCGCACTCTGGCCAATCTCGGCAACCCCTTTTAGTTAACCGTTAGAAAGAAAAACCATGACAACACGAAGAGAAGCAATCAAAACTGTAGCCGGCGCGGCTGTCGCGACGGCCATCTTAGGAGTGAAAAGCGCTATGGCTGCAAATACCAACCTGACCTGGAAACATTTCCCCGCCGGCGAACACGGATTTTTCCGTGCCCCGGTACTGATCTCCGGCGAACGCGAGGCTGTCCTCATCGACGGCGGCTTCACGCTTCCCGACGGCAAGGCGCTGGCCGAGGCCATCAAGGCCACCGGCAAAAAACTCACGACGATTTACATCAGCCAGAGCGATCCTGACTACTACTTCAGCCTGGCGCCCATCAAGGCGGCGTTTCCCGACGCCAAGGTGATCGCCGCACCGGCCACGATCGCGGCCATCAAGGGCAACGTGGAAAAGAAACTGGCAACCTGGGGCCCCCAGCTCAAGGAAAACGGCCCGCAGGCGCTGGCAGACATCGTGATGCCGGAGGCCTTCGACGGCCGCAGCCTCACCCTGGAAGGCCAGACCCTCGAGATCGCCGATGCCGACGGCCTCGCCAACCGCCGCTACATCTGGGTGCCTTCGCTGAACGCCATCTTCGGCGGCGTGTTGCTGTTCTCCGGTGTTCACGTGTGGACCGCCGACACGCAGGGCGCCGAGGCCCGCGCCGCATGGGTGAAGACGCTTGACGCCATGGCCGCGCGCAAGCCCGCCGTGGTGGTCCCCGGCCATATGGCGGTGACGGCGGCGGTCGATGCAAGCGCGATCAAATACACGCGCGACTACCTCGTTGCCTTCGAGGAAGAGCTGGCCAAGGCCGCCGATAGTGCTGCCCTTATCGCAGCGATGACCAAGCGGTACCCCAATGCCGGTATGGGCGTGGCGCTGCAAATCGGCGCCAAGGTCGCCAAGGGCGAAATGAAGTGGGGCTGAAGCCATGATGTCGAACATCGACATCGTCCGTGCCCACTACGCGGCGTCGGCCCAGGGGAACATCGACGAGATGATGGCCCATGTCTCGCCCCAGGTGCGCTGGACCGAGATGGCGGGCTTTCCCTGCGCGGGCACCTGGGTCGGGCCGCAAGCGGTAGCCGACAACGTTTTTGCCGTGCTGGGCCGGGACTGGATCGGCTATCGCTTTGAACTGCAAAGCCTCATCGACGGCGGCGAGCACATCGTCGGTGTCGGGAGCTACCACGGCACTTACCGTGCTACGGGCAAGGAGATGCAGGCCCGCGTGGCCCACGTCTGGCGCCTGCAGGACGGCAAGGTCGTGGCCTTCGAGCAATTCACGGACACGCTGCTGGTTCACCGGGCGATGGTTGACGAAAATCAGGCAAACCACAGCGTTGGAGCGGCGGCTTGAACTGATCGCCGGGGAAGCAGGGCATCAAGGCGCTGTTGGCCAAGACCTGCAAAAGTGTCGAGGCCGGGATACTCAAGGTCAAGGCCATCGCAAACCCACCAGGCGCCTGACACGGCAATTAGTCAAGATCAGCGTGCCGGGTTCCGCGTGCTTTGCTCGGCGGATGCCCAATCACCCGCTTGAACGCCCGGCTAAACGAAGCCTCCGAGTCGAAACCCAGCCGGTCCGCAGCGGTGGTAACTCGCATGCCATCCTGCGCGATCCAGCTGCGGGCCTGGAACATGCGAACGCGGGCCACGTACCGGGCAGGGCTTTCACCCACCGATTCCTTGAATGCCTGGGCAAAACTTGATCGCGATGCGCCCATGATGTTGGCCAGCTGCGGCACGCTCCAATCCTGCTCTGGCGACGCGTGAATGGCGGCAAGCACCTTGCCTACGCCGGGTGAGCGCAGTGCCGTGATCCAGCCTGTCGAATCGCTGCAGGCGCATTCCACCCAGGCGC
The DNA here is from genome assembly GCA_021153985.1 of Polaromonas sp. Lineage (GTDB taxonomy): Bacteria > Pseudomonadota > Gammaproteobacteria > Burkholderiales > Burkholderiaceae_C > Polaromonas. The sequence continues at coordinate 72,730 of JAJKJM010000041.1, read as the reverse complement.
GGATGATGCTCGCGGCGAGCACATCGGCCATGCGGGCCAGGATGGCGCAGGCACCGATACGGTTGAGCGAGGCTTCACGCTCCATCGCATCCAGCAGCATGGGCACGCCCGGGTCGCGCTGGGCCAGGTCACCGGCACGGATCACCTCCGGCATCATGGTCAGCAAGGGGTGCAGGGGATCCAGGTTGAACTTCATGCTGCCGCAGAACATGACGTGGGAGGGTGCTTGCGCTGCGGGAGCTCCGTCTTGCAACAGAAAGATGTCGTCCGCGACCCGCTCGCGGTCAAAGGTCGCGAGCGCCACCGGCGGCACCTTCGGTGAGCTGGCCAGGGTATGTGCCGTGCCGCGCGGCAGCAGCACGGCGTCACCGCCTTTCAGCGCCACCCACCCGGACTGCGGTGTGTGCAGCCAGCCATCTCCGCTGGCGAAAAAATGAAAACGAGCGGTGGGTTGTGCGGCAAAGGAAATCGCCCACGGCGCATGCATCAGGCAGCGGCCGTACTCGACGCCGTCCAGGCGCAGGCCCAGCAGGATTTTGGTGAGGGGATCGGGCCCTGCGGCAGGAAGCCCTCCATGTTCTTGAGGAGGCTGAACGAGGGGCGTGAAAGTTCTGGAGGAATCGTCAAGCATTTCGGCTCTTTCGCCATGGAAAGCTGTCGATGCTAGGCCTAAGCTGGCAACCCTGTCCTCAACAAGGCTTCACATCCAATGTCATCTACTTCCTCTTCTGCCAGCCTGGATCCGCTGGCCCCCGGCGTAAACCCCACCAACGGCTTGGCCGGTGAGCCGGCCGCTCGCTGGGCGGCGGTCGCTTCACTTTCCCTCGGCGTTTTTGGCCTGGTCACGGCGGAATTTTTGCCGGCCAGCCTGCTGACGGCCATGGCGGCAGATCTCCACATCACGGCAGGCGCTGCGGGCCAGGCCGTCACGGCCACGGCACTGGTCGGTGCGGTGGCCGCGCCGACCATCCCCTTGCTGACGGCGCGCTTTGACCGCAAGCGGGTGCTGCTGGCGCTCACCGCGCTTTTGCTTGTCTCCAATCTGCTGGCGGCGACAGCCGGCTCACTGGCGGTGCTGCTGTTCGCGCGCGTGGTGCTCGGCGTCGCGCTCGGCGGCTTCTGGTCAATGGCAGCAGCACTGGCCATGCGCCTGGTGCCTGAACGGCTTTTCCCGCGCGCGATGTCGCTGGTGCTGACCGGCGTCTCCGTTGCCACCGTCTGCGCGGCGCCCATCGGCGCCTGGATGGGTGATCTGTGGGGATGGCGCAGCGCTTTTGTTGCGGCAGGCATCGTCGGCTTGCTGGCCTTCGTGGTGCAACTGGCCGCGTTGCCGGCCTTGCCGCCGCGCGACAAGGCAAGTTTGAAAGGCCTGCGCGACCTGCTCACGCGGGGGCCGGTACGCATTGCGCTGCTGGCGGTGCTGCTGGTGATCTCCGGCCACTTCGCGGGCTTCACCTACATCCGGCCCGTGCTGGAAGACGTGACGAAACTGCCGGTAGCGGCGATTTCTGGCGTGCTGCTGGGCTACGGCATCGGCGGCTTCTTCGGCAACTTCGCGGGGGGCTGGCTGGCGGGGCGCAGTGAACGGTATGCGATCGTCGCCGGCAGCGCCATGATTGCCTTGCTTGCAGCCGCACTGCTCGTGGGCGGCGGCTCCACCCTGGTCGCCGCCGTGGCTGTAACGCTATGGGGATTTGCGTTCGGCGCATTTCCGGTCGGCTTCCAGACCTGGATCGTGCGCGCCGCGCCCGACCAGGCAGAGGCCGCGGGCGGCTTGCTGGTGGCGGCGTTCCAGATCGCCATTGCCACGGGCGCCATCGCCGGCGGCCTGATGGTTGACTGGACGGGAGCGTTGGGAGCCCCCGCGTTTGCCATGGTGGCTGTGGCCCTGGGCGGCCTGCTGGCATGGCGGCGCGGCCCCTCCGGCCCCTCGGGCCGCAATTGAGGAACGAAGGCCGCCATGACAAATCCGCCGCCACGTCTGAACACCAGCCTGAACACCAATCGGCGCATCACATTGGCAGCGCATCCGCGCGGCCTCCCCGTTGCGTCTGACTTCCATCTGGTGACAGAACCCATGCCGCGCGCGGGCGAAGGCCAGGTGCTCTTGCGAACGCTGTTTCTATCGCTTGACCCGTATATGCGCAATCTGATGGACGAAATCGGGCCCGGGTACGCACTGCCCGTTCCGCTCGGCGGCACCATGCCCGGCGCCGCCGTCAGCCGCGTCATCGATTCCAGGCATTCCGCCTATCGCGCAGGTGATCTTGTGCTCGCCAACACCGGCTGGCAGGACTACGCCGTGAGCGATGGGGGCCGCCTGCAGGCCATCGGCGATATGGCCCGTCCATCCCTGGCGTTGGGCGCGCTCGGAATGCCGGGCTTCACAGCCCACGTCGGCCTGCTGGACATCGGCCAGCCAAAGGCCGGTGAAACGGTGGTTGTCGCAGCGGCCAGCGGCGCGGTGGGCGCCATGGTCGGCCAGATCGCGAAACTCAAAGGTGCTCGTGTGATAGGCATCGCCGGTGGCGCCGACAAGTGCCGGCAGGCGATTGCCGAGCTGGGCTTTGATGCCTGCGTCGACAGGCACGGGCCCTTATTTGCGGCGCAGCTTGCTGCCGCATGCCCGGCGGGCATCGACGTGTACTTTGAGAACGTCGGCGGTGACGTTTTGTCGGCAGTCCTTCCGCTGCTCAATATCGGCGCGCGTATACCGGTGTGCGGCTTTGTCGCACATTACAACGACAACGACCCGGCGGGCTCATCCGGCATCAACCGGTTGCCCCAGTTCCTGGCCGCCATTTTGCAAAAGCGGGTGCGAGTTCAGGGCTTCATCATTCTTGACCACTACGGTGAGCGCTTTGACATGTTCCGCCGTGAAATGGATGAATGGGTCAACAGCGGGCAAATCAAGGCGCAGGAGCACCTTGTAGACGGTCTTCTGAATGCGCCCGCTGCGCTGTCAGACCTGCTGCAGGGACGCCACCGCGGCAAGGTAGTTGTGCGTGTGGAGGCCTAGGGCCTGTTAACGCTGCCTTGCGTGATTCGGCCGAAAACGCCGATCAGCTTTGCGGCAACTTCGCAATCACCTTGATCTCAAATTGAAAGCCATAGAGCCAGGTCACGCCGACAGCGGTCAGCGTGGGGTGCGGCGCGTTGCCCCAGTACTCCGGCACAACCTTCCAGGCCGTTTCGAACACCGATTCCGGATTCACCATGAAGACGGTGACGTCCACCACATCGTCGAAAGTGCAGCCGGCCGCCTTCAGGATGGCGTTCAGGTTGTCGAATGCGAGGCGGACCTGTGCCTCCAGGTCGGGTTCGGGGGAGCCGTCTTCGCGGCTTCCGACCTGGCCTGACACGAACAGAAAACCATTCGACTTCACTGCCGCTGAGTAGCGGTTGCGTTCATAGAGCGCCTGGCGCCAGGGTGGAAAAACGACGTCACGCTGTGTCATACAACTGTCCTTCATAGATAGAGAGCCGAAGCCGGCCCGTGTTGAACGATGGAAGAACTTTAGGGCGCGGGGCCTTGCCGATCAACAGGCAAGGCCACCCATCACTGTTCGTAGAATCCAAACAATCGGCAACCCTACTGGAGCAGCAATGGACCGTTTTGATGCCATGCAGGCATTCGCCCGCGTCGTGGAGGCGGGCAGCTTCACCCGGGCGGCCGAAACCCTTCACATGAGCAAGACCAGCGTGACCCAGCTGGTGCAGCAGCTGGAGGCGCGGCTGCGCGTCAGGCTGCTCAACCGGACGACACGCAAGGTCCATGTCACGGCCGACGGCGCGGCCTACTACGAGCGTGTGCTGCGCGTGCTGGCCGATGTGGACGATGCCGAGACCAGCCTGTCAGCCGCGTCAGCGGCGCCCAGGGGCCGGTTGCGGGTCGATGTGCCCAGCCCGCTGGCCCGCATGATCCTGGTGCCCGCCTTGCCGGCCTTTCATGCGCGCTACCCCGAGATCCAGCTCGATATGGGCGTCAGCGACCGCATGGTGGATGTGATCAGCGACAACGTGGACTGTGTCGTGCGCGGCGGCGAGCTGGCCGACCAGTCGCTGGTGGCGCGCAAGGTGGGCGACCTGCAGCTGGGTGTTTATGCCGCGCCGGCTTACCTGGCGCTTGCCGGCACGCCTTCGCACCCGCAAGAGCTGGAGGACTCGCATCACCGCATCGTGGGTTTTCTGTGGGCGCGCACCGGCAAGGCGTTTCCCTACGCCATGCACTGCAAGGGCGAGAGCGTCAAGGTGCAAGGCCGCTACGTGTTCGCAGTCGACGACGGCAATGCCTACCTCGCCGCCGGGCTGGCGGGCCTTGGCGTCCTCTGGTTGCCGCACTACATGTCAAAGCCGCACGTGGCAAGCGGCGAACTGGTACCCCTGTTCAAAGGCTGGCGTCTTGACCCCATGCCTCTTTACGTGGCCTTTCCGCCGAACCGGCATGTCAGCGCCAAGCTGCGGGTGTTTATCGAGTGGATCGCCGGGTTGATGGCGCAACATGTGCCTGTCGGTGGCCGGCCTGAAGGCAAGACACGGGCTCCGGTGTCACGACCGCGCAAGGCGCCTGGCGCCACCCGATAGCGGAATGAGGGCATTCTGCAAGCGATACAGTCGTTCAATCCGATTCGTTTAATTCAAGGAGCAGTCCATGGCCGATCTTCGCCAAGCCCTGGCCCACCTGCGCGCGGGGCGCTGGAATGAGGCACACATTCTTGTGCAAAGTGATGAATCCGCGCAGGCCGCCTGGCTGCACGGCATCCTGCATGTCGAGGAAGGCGACCTGGGCAATGCCGAATATTGGTACGGCCAGGCCGGACAGGACTTCGCCAGCCGCGGGACCCCGCAGGAAGAACTGGAGCGTTTTGAAGCCGGCTTACCTGAATAGAGGCTGGATGCCGGGTTTTGCATCATTGCGTCGCCTTCATTCCTGAGGGCTGGGTCCGCTCCCTGACCATCCCTCGTTGAGCGGGTTGAAGGCGCCGGCCTTTGCCCCGCCGTCACCGGCATGCGGCACCGTCTTACAAGGCACGCCGGCTGGACTCCAAAGAATCAATGGTTTCAACAACCATTTACAGGAGCCCCCCATGGAAGCGACAACCTTAGGCGTCAATCGAACCGGCGCGTCTTCTTCGCCGGACGGCGCGCAAGCCATGGCCGAAGCCGTGGCCACACTTTCGCCCCCGACAGACATCGACATGAGCGGCAGTGAAGCGTTTCATGTCAGCTATATCTCGGACGCGGAATCCGTCGGTTCCATTCCGCCGCCGCCCTCGCTCAAGGGCGTGGTGAAGTCGGGTATCGCCAAGCTCAAGGGTGGCAGCCCCAGCATCTTCATGGACAAGATTGGCGAACGCATTGCTTTCGAGCGTGGCGGCACCCGCCTGTATGAAGCGCTGATCACCAAATACACCGCGCTGACCGACCGCGACGGTGAGAGCCTGATGCCGGCCGAAGAAGCGCTCGCCAGCCAGGACGATATGGAGATCGAGGCCGTGATGGACGAATCCCCGTTGCAGACGCTGGAGCGCATACGCGCCGAGGAGCTCGGGCACTTCCAGATGCTCGTTCGCGCCATGGAGCAACTGGGCGGCGACCCCACCGCGCAGACCCCCTGCGCGGACGTCACCGCCACGGCGTCGATGGGCCTGATTCAGGTCGTGACTGACCCGCGCACTACGCTGGCCCAATCACTGAATGCGATGCTTACGGCAGAGCTGACCGACAACGCGGGCTGGGAGTTGCTGGCCCAGCTGGCTGAGGAAGCGGGCGAGTCGGAGCTGACCGGAAAATTCCTGGGCGCACTGAGCCAGGAGCAGGAACACCTGCGGGTCATCAAGGCCTGGCTTGCCACGCTGGTGTCCGAACGCGCTGGAACAGAAGCCGTCTAGGCTGCCGGCACCACAGTTACTACAACCCATTTACCCATCACTGGAGCACAACATGGCCATCAATTTATTGCAAGACAAAGGTGTGCCGCTCTCGCGGCAGATCCTTTCGTGGAAAGACATGGTGGGCAAGCCCATCAGCAAACTCGACGACGACGCTTTCACGCGTGTACGCATCATCCTGATGAACGGCCTGGAACTTGATTCGCTGCGCACCAAGCAGGTGGCCATCCGCTGCAACGCCGATGCACGCGTACAGCTGGCACAGCTCATGCGCGCCGAACAACACCAGGCGACGGCTATCAACTGGCTCATAGGCGCCGACCACTCGCCGATTGAAACCACCATCGGCTATGAGCAGACGGCGATCGAAGTCACCGCTTCCGTGGCGCAGCTGGAACCGGACGGCTATTTGGCGCAGGGTTACCGTTACGCCCTGCTGGAAGACTTCGACCACCTCTACCGCTACACCGCGCTGCTCGACCGCCTCGAAGGCAAAGACGCCAACAACATCACCCAGGGGTATACCGACATCGTGCCCGCCAGGCCGACGCTGGTGCACCACCGCGCGCCCGAGCACGACCTGCTTGAGCCCTACCAGCCCGGCGCCGCATTGGCCACCAAGCTGCATGCGTTGACGCTGACCGGTGGTGAGTACCAGACGCATGATTACTACATGAACATTGGCCCGCTCTTCGCCGATCCGCTGGCGCGCCAGCTGTATGCCGAAATCGCCTCCGTCGAGTCACAGCACATCACGCACTACGGCTCCATGCTGAACCCCAATGAGTCTCCGCTTGAGAAACTGCTGCTGGCCGAAGCCTGCGAAGTGTGGAACTACGCGGCCTGCCTGGAGCAGGAAAGCAACCCGCGCATCAAGGCAATCTGGGAGCGCTTCCTCGACTTTGAACTCGGCCACCTGCAGGTGGCGATGGCCTTGTTCAAGGATGTCGAACGGCGCGATCCGGCCGAACTGCTGGGAGATGGCAAGCTGCCGCCCTTTATCCGTTTCCAGAGCCAGCGCGAGTTTGTCCGCAAGGTGGTCGAGGAAGAGACACAGCTGCGCAAGAACCTCACGCAGTATGTGGACGAGGCCGAGGAAGGCGGGTCCTCACTCGTGTACCGGGATGCCGTCAATAAAGACGGTTCCCCGTCGAGCATTGTTTCGGACACCTACAGTTGGACCCCGGGTACGGAGTTGTCGCGGGTCCGTTCCGCTGCCGGGGAACTCGCGGAGGCGTGAGTGGGTTCGCCGCCCTCGCCGCCATCTGCGAGGTCAGCAGGGGCGGGGGGCGATTCGCGTTCCTGCGTGTGAAGGCTCAAGCACACGCCGGCGGCCAGCCCCACGGCCATGGCCGCGTACACACCGGCCATGGCGGTCCGCGACAACTCATGCTCGAAGCCAGGCGTCAGGCGCTTGGGCGTTAGCTGGTAATCCACAAAACACGCGACCGCGCTGGTCGCCAGCGCTCCTGTTGCAATGCCCGGCAGCGTCCGGACAGCGGTGCTGTTTTGGGAGGCTGCGGCATAGGCTGTCGCCCAAAACACCGAAGCGGCATGGTGGGTGAGGTAGCCCACGGCGGTATGGGTCAGGTCAGTCTGCCGCCGGTGCAGCGCCCGGTCGCCCCAGTACCAGTGGCTGACCGAGTTGACAGGCGCCGCGCCGCTGCGCGCTTCGCGCCGGCCGGCAAGGACCAGGGCCAGTGCGGAGGCCACGCTGCCCAGGCTGCCGGCAATCAGGCCCTGCCTCAAAACTGTTTTCCAGGTCGTCACACTGTCCTCCTTGGCGTTGAGCCGCATGCGTCAAACATTGCGCGGAAAAAATACTTTGGCTTCAGGGCATCAGCGCAGCCGTAGTCATTTGCCGATAAACCAGATACGACTTCAACCGGCAAGCGGCACAGGGCCGACCCGCTAATTTGTCCTTATGAACGTACTGATCACCGGGGCTTCGGGACTGCTGGGGCGCGAACTGGCGAAAACCCTGCAACGCGCCGGGCATTCGATAGTGGCTGCGGGGCGCTCGGCCCCAGCGGGCCTGAAGGAAGCGTCCTTCCTCAAGGCAGATTTCGCCGAGCTTCCCGATGCCCCGTGGTGGGAGTCCCGGCTTGCCGGCATTGATGTGGTGGTCAACGCGGCCGGCATCTTCAGGGAGCTGGGGCGGCAGACCTTTGAGGCCGTTCATGCACGCGGCCCCGCCGCGCTGTTTGAAGCCAGTGCGCGAGCGGGCGTCAGCCTGGTGGTTCAGGTTTCGGCGCTGGGCAGCGATGCGGCGGCAAAAACGGAATTTCACCGGAGCAAACGGGCTGGCGATGACGCGCTGCGCGCGCTGGGCCTTCCCTCGGCCATCGTGCAGCCGTCACTGGTGTATGCCCCCGAGGGCCCCAGCACGCAACTGTTCCATCGCCTCGCCGTGTCTCCCGTGCTGGCGCTGCCGGCAGGAGGGCAGATACAGCCCGTGCACATTGCCGACGTGGTGGCCGGCATTGAAGCCGTCATTGCGCAACCCCCACCAGGGCCCGTCACTGTGGCGTTTGTCGGTCCTGAAGCGATGAGCCTGAGGGCCTACCTGGCTGCACTGCGACGCGGCCTGGGCTTGCCTGCCCCGGTTGCGTGGCTGACGTTGCCTCCGGCGGTTTTCCGCGCGCTGGGCCACGTGGGCGGATGGCTGCGCAGCGGTCTCCTCAACCGGGACAGCGTAGACATGCTGCTGCGCGGCAACACTGCGGATTCCTCGCCGTTCATGCGCCTTCTGGGCCGGGCTGCAACACCGGCGGGCAGTTTCGTCGACGGTTCCCGTGCACCCGCGCTTCGCGCGCAAGCCGTCCTGGGCCTGGCGCTGCCGCTCATGAACGGGGCCGTCGCCGCCGTGTGGATATGGACCGGGCTTGTCTCGCTGGGTCTGTATTCCGCGGCACAAAGCCTGCAGCTGTTGGCTGATTTCGGCTTGCAGGGGAGCATCGCGGTGCTCGCGCTCTACAGCGCGGCAGCACTGGACCTCGCGCTGGGGGTACTCACGCTGGTGGCGCGCGGTCGGCTGCGCCGTTGGGTGCTGTCCTGCCAGTTGCTGCTGATCATGGCCTACACCGTGATGATCAGTGCCACCATGGCGCACTGGTGGCTGCATCCCTTCGGCCCTCTGTCCAAAAACCTTCCGATGCTGGCAGGAATCGCGCTGCTGCTCGCATCGGAGCAACGCGAGCCCTGACGATGGAATACCTGGTCATCAAATGGCTGCACGTGTTGTCTTCCACCGTGCTTTTCGGCACCGGAATCGGCACGGCGTTTTATTTGCTGGTGGCCGTGTTGAGCGGTGACCTGCGCCTGACCGTTGGCGTGTCGCGCTGGGTGGTTCGTGCCGACTGGCTGTTTACCGCGACCACGGCGGTGCTGCAGCCGGTGACGGGCTTTTGGCTCATTCACCTTGCCGGTTTCCCCCTGTCCACCAAATGGGTCGCATGGTCCATCGGGCTGTACGCACTCGCCATCGCCTGCTGGCTGCCGGTGGTGTGGCTGCAGGTCAGGATGCGCGACTTGGCGGCGCAGGCGCTGAACCATCACCAGGAGCTCAGCGATTCGTTCTGGCGTTGCTTCACCGCCTGGTTTCTGCTGGGGATACCTGCGCTCTGCGCCTTCCTTGCGATCTTCTGGTTGATGGTGGCGAAACCCGCCTAAGACGTCTGTGCCCCGGTTGTGTGCTGAATGCAGGGGAGCAACGCTCAAACAATCCCCGCGACCAGCCCCAGCTTGAGGGCCTCTTGCGCCGGCACATACCAGTCACGGGTGAGCACTTTCTCCTGGAGTTGTTGCAGGCTCAGGCCGGTGCCCTTCACCAGTTGGGCAAAGCCGTCGCGTTCAAGCCGCTGGCCAGATTCAATCTGCGCAATCTCGTCATGCAGCAGCGTCAATGCGCTGCGCAGCGAGCCGTTCAGGCTGATGTCCCGGCTCATCTTTCGCTCGTGAATCAGCAACTCGCAGTCGCGCGTCAAAAAGCGCCGCTGCGCCGGTATGGCTGCCATCACGGTGACGCCTGCCGAAAAGACAAATGTCTTGCCCCAAAAATAGACTTCACGGCCATCGCGCTCTTGCCATAGACGGAGCTCTTCCGCGATACGCCGGCCGATGTCGGCGTCACCGCCGGAGGTACTGAGTTCAAGCACCACCGGCTTGCCGGTTTCCACCTCCGCCTGTTGCCTGAGGAATTCTGAAAGCATGTTCTCACTAACGGATCCGAATAGCCGGATATCGGGCTTGAGGGATGGCAGGTTTTTTCTTTCGGTCTTACGCTCGGTCATAGGTCGTAGTGATGGTTGAGTGCCTCTTCAGTGACGGACGAATACGCCACTCGCCACCATCGGCCAGGAGTAGAAGAAGCGTAATTGGCAGCGAAACGAAATCCTAGATACGCCTCCTGCGCAGGCATGTAGGACGAACGCTGTTCGCCGGTTTCATTTTTTCCCGCCAGATAGAGCGCCCTGACTGAGGCCATCACAGTCCGGTAGGCGGGCTCCTACGCGCACCGGCGGGCGACCCTGACGACGCCGTTGGCAGCCATCCGGCGATATTCCCCTGAACGGCATGGCCAACTGGCGTCTCTTGCCCAACAACACAAAGCAAAACCACTGGGACCGGCGATGCGCTACGTCAAACATGCGTCATTCAAAGGGCGGCTTGTCGTGCTCGGTTTCGGCAGCATCGGCAAGGCGGTACTTCCCCTGATTTTTCGCCATATTGACGTGACCCCCGAACGGGTCAAAATCATCTCGCGCAGCGCCGACAAAAGCGGTATTGCACAGGAGTTCGGCGTGGACTTTCTGGCGCAGCCGCTGGATGAGGAAAATTACGAAGCGGTGCTGGATGCCCACTTGTCGGAAGGCGACTTCCTGCTGAACCTGTCCGTCGACGTGTCCAGCCTGGCGCTGATGATGTTTTGCTGGCGCCGCGGCGTGATGTATCTCGACACCTGCATCGAACCTTGGCCCGGGCGCTACGCCGACCCCGGCACGCCGCTGTCCCGGCGCACCAACTACGCATTGCGCGAAGACGTGCTGGCCTTTCGCATGGACAAGCGGACCGGCCCCACGGCCGTCGTCACACAAGGCGCCAATCCGGGCCTGGCGTCGGCATTTGTGAAGCAGGCCCTGTATGACCTGGCCACGGATGCGGGGCTGGAATTCGACCGGCCGGCCTGCCACGAAGACTGGGCCGTCCTGGCCCGCAAGCTGGACATCAAGGTCATCCATATCGCCGAGCGCGACACGCAGGTTGCACGTCGCCGAAAGCGGCGCGGGGAGTTCGTCAACACCTGGTCTGTTGCCGGTTTTCTTTCGGAAGGGCTTCAGCCTTCGGAGCTGGGCTGGGGCACGCATGAGAAGCACTGGCCCGAAGGCGCCGCGCGCCACGGCTACGGCTGCGATGCCGCCATCTTTCTCGACCGGCCCGGCGCGGCCACGCGCGTGCGCAGCTGGACGCCTCTTGAAGGGTCCTACCACGGCTTCCTGATCACGCACGGTGAATCCATCTCCATCGCAGACCACCTCACCGTCCGCGAAGATGGGAAAGCGGTCTATCGGCCCACGGTCCACTATGCCTACCACCCGTGCGACGACGCGGTATTGTCCCTGCACGAACTGGCGGGAAAAAACTGGGAAAAGCAAAAGAACGCACGTATCCTGCGCGACGACGTCACCACCGGCATCGACGAACTCGGAGTCCTTCTTATGGGGCACGAGAAGGGTGCTTACTGGTATGGCTCGCGGCTGTCGACACAACAGGCGCGTGAACTGGTGCCGCACAACACAGCCACCAGCCTGCAAGTCGTGGCAGGCATCGTGGGCGGCATGGTGTGGGCCTTGAAGAACCCGCGCTCCGGCGTCGTGGAGCCCGACGACCTGGACCACGATGCGGTGCTGGATGTGGCGCGGCCTTACCTGGGCGAACTGGTTGGCGTTCGCGATGCGTGGACGCCCTTGCGGGGCCGTACCGACCTGTTCAAGGAAGACATCGACGCGGGCGACCCCTGGCAGTTTCTTAATTTCCGGGTGGCCTGAGGCCTGGTGATCGCGAAAGTGCCATGTCGCTGCTGAAAAAAGAACTGGGGGTCACGGAGAACTCCTGGTACGAAGCCAGCGTGCTGCGCGAGCCGCCGGCGCCGCCGCTCGATGGCCATGAAACCGCCGATGTCTGTGTAGTGGGCGCGGGCTTTGCGGGCCTCTCCGCAGCGCTGGAGCTGGCGTTGCGCGGCTATTCGGTGATCGTGCTGGAGGCGCAGCGCACCGGATGGGGCGCGTCCGGCCGCAATGGCGGCCAGGCCATCGTGGGCTTCGGCTCCGACGGCGAAGCGGCGATCGAATCCCAGTTATCGGAAGGCGATGCCAGGCGCGCCTGGGACCTGTCTGTCGAAGGCCTGGCCCTCATGCGTGAACGCATGCGGCATTGGCGCATCGACTGCGACTATGTTCCCGGTTTCCTCAATGCATCCACCAAGCCTGGAAAAACCCGTGCATTGCACGAATGGGCTTCGCGCGTGGAGCGCCGTTATGGGTATGCCGTACAGCTGCTGGGGCCCGCCGAAATGGCGGAAAGAATCGCAAGCCGGCGCTTTCAGTCCGGGCTGTTCGACGGCAACTCAGGCCATCTGCATCCCCTGAAATACTGCCTGGGCCTGGCCCGAGCCGCGCGCGAGGCGGGCGTGCGCTTTCATGAGCATTCCCCCGTGTACGTTATTGAGAAAGGCGCCCAGCCCCTGTTGAAAACGGCGCAAGGCGAGGTCTCGTGCCGCTTTGCCGTATTGGCCGGCAACGTTTACCTCGGTGAATACGGCGATGACATCGCGCCTTCGTTGATGAGCCGCATCATGCCCGTCGGCACCTACATCATCGCCACAGAGCCTATGGGGCAAGCGCGGGCCGATGCCTTGCTGTGGCAAAGGCCTGCCGTGTCTGACAACAACTTCGTGCTTGACTATTTCCGTCTTAGCGCCGACCACCGGCTGCTGTTCGGCGCCGGCGACAGCTATAGCGGCAAGACGCCGCGAGGCCTGGTCTCGCGCATCCGCAAGCGCATGCTCGGCGTGTTTCCCCAGCTTGAAGACCTCGCCATCTCTCATTCATGGGGAGGCTTTGCAGACATCACGATGAACCGGGCGCCGGATTTCGGGCGGGTCGGCAGCAACATCTATTACCTGCAGGGCTTTTCAGGCCATGGCCTCGCGTTCACAGGCATGGCCGGCAAGCTGGCTGCGGAAGCGATCGCGGGCCAGGCGGAGCGCTTTGACGTGTTCTCGCGCATCAGGCATATGTCTTTTCCCGGAGGGGCCACCATGCGGACGCCGGCGCTGGTCCTGGGGATGATGTATTACCAGCTGCGTGACTTGCTGAGCTGAGCTGAAACCGGCGGATTTTCATCATCAGATTTCGTCGGGATGAGCAGGGCGAGTTGTCCTACATATCTCTCTCATGAAGGTGATTTATTTTCGCGAAAAAGGAGTCCACCATGAGCCCCAACGCCCTGATCAAGACTGCTGCAGTGCTGATTTTTCTGACGGCGTTGGGAGGGCTTGCCATGGCGGCTGTACGGGCCAAAGTGGACAGGCCGCCCGCCTGGATGGCCATGGGGCACGGTTTTCTGGCGGCTGCGGGACTGACACTCCTGTTGTATGCGGCTTTCACCGTGGGCCTTCCCAAAATCCTGGTGATTGGCGTGCTGTTTTTGCTGACGGCCGCGGGGGTGGGGCTGTATCTCAACCTGACGTTTCAGGCCAGGCTGTTGCCGCTGCCGATACCTCCCATCGTCATACACGGCGTTTTGGCGGCGGTGGGTTTGATCCTTGTCGCGTTGGGGAGCTTCGGCAATTTCCCGGGCAGCCCGTAAATCCTGTTTTATGAACAAAATTGGCCTCTAGCCCAATATCTGCATAGACATGGCGCTACTGATTTTATAGCATGAACCATCGCGACACCATCGTGATCGGGGCTTCCGGCGGGGGTGTCACGGCCTTGTCTGATTTATGCCGCTCCCTTCCGCCGGATTTGCCGGCTGCGGTGTTTGTTGTCTTGCATATCGGCGCGCGAAGCAGCAACCTGCCGCGCATCCTGAGCGCCAGCGGCCCGCTGCAGGCCGCTCATGCGCAAGACGGCGAGATCCCCCAGCCGGGACGGATTTATATTGCGCCGCCCGACCATCACATGCTGCTTGAAGAGGGCAAGGTGCGCCTTAGCCGCGGGCCCAAAGAGAACCACACCAGGCCGGCGATTGATCCCCTGTTCAGGTCGGCCGCGCTGAACCGGGACGGGCGCGTGATCGGCATCGTGCTGAGCGGCTACCTCGACGATGGCACAGCGGGCCTGCGCGCCATCAAGCGCTGCGGAGGTATCGCGATGGCGCAGGACCCGAAAGAAGCAGAGGCGGACAGCATGCCACTTTCCGCCCTGGCCAATGTGGAGGTCGACCATTGCGCCGGCGTGGGCGCTCTGGCGCATCAACTCGGGCAACTTGCCGGACAAGCCGTCAAGCCGCGGGCCACGCCCGCGCCGGCAGACCTGCTGACCGAACATCTGACCAGCACAGGAGAAGGGACCATGGCTGAAAAACTTCAGGATATCGGTTCGCCCTCAACCATCGTCTGCCCCGAATGCAAGGGCGTTCTCTGGGAGCTGCATGACAAAAAACCGGTGAGATTCCGCTGCCACACCGGACATAGTTACACCTTGAAAAGCCTGGTTCATGAGCAGGTCAATACGACGGAATCTGCTGTGTGGAACTCGGTACGGGCCTTGCAGGACCTTGAACAGGCGATGCGAAAACTGTCAGCGGACTGCCAGGAAAAAGGCGACGCCGCAGCAGCGCACCGGGCGTCGATGGAGGCCGACAAAGCCCGCGAGCAGGCCAGGCAAATTGAGCAGCTGATTGAAAGCGGAATAGGCTCAGGCGATGGCCCATTGGTGTAGATCTGCTGAAAAAGATTTACCCCGCCCCGGCCACATCCGGAAACATTTGCGCGGGCCCGGCACCTTGTATCAAAGCCCTGGATTTGTTAAAAAAGATATCCTTTTTTACGACTCCAAGGAGAGGGAATCCATGCAAACCCAACCGGCGACCGCCTCGCTGCGCAGCGCAGCTGAAATGCAACTGGCGTCCAGAAAATCATGGGCCCAGCCGCCGGAAGGCGTTGACCAGCTCAAGCTGATCCATGAGCTGCAAGTGCACCAGATTGAACTGCAGATACAAACCGAGACCTTGCAACAGACGCTCGCCCAGGCGGATGCGCTGCGCACCAAATACCAGGATCTGTTTGAGTTCGCGCCGGTGGGCTACCTGACGCTTTCCAGGCGCGGCACCATTTTTGAGTCCAACAAATGCGCGGCCAGATTGCTGGACCAGAAAGCGCAGGTGCTGGTGGGCCGCAAGCTGCGCGATTTTGTCAAGGACAGCTGTGTGGCGCGGCTGGATGACTTTCTGGCCGCCGCCGGAGAAAGCCAGGACGACGTGTTCGCCCGGGACATCGAGTTGCTTCCTTCCAGGACACTTCCCAGGTTTGTCAACATGCAGGCCCATTCCATCGTCAATGGCCCAGCCGGGGAAAAGCAGATTCGCCTGGCCCTCATGGATGTGTCGGCCCTGAAGATGGCAACGGACGACATCGTGCAGGCGATGTACAAAGCGTCGGATTTCGGGGCACTGCAATAAGGCGGGCGGGGAAGATGCACAAAAGCCGGCTCGGAACGATCGTCATCGACTGCCAGACCGAAGAACTGGATACGGCTGCCGCCTTCTGGTCGAAGGCACTGGGTTGCACCGCTGCAAAACTCCCCGATCCTGACAATCCGAACTACCGCCAGCTGGACACTCCGCCTGGCGAGGTGACTGTGCTGGTGCAATCCGTTTCACACCCCAGCCGCGTGCACATCGACATCGAGACGGACGATATCGACGCGGAGGTCCAGCGGCTCGAGGGCCTGGGCGCGCGGCGTGTCGCGCAGGTCAAGCGGTGGTGGGTGATGGAGGCGCCAACCGGTCAACGCTTTTGCGTGGTGCGCCCGCAGCGCAGCGATTTCGACAGCGGCGCGAACACCTGGAGCGAGTAGAGGGAGTAGAGGGAGTAGAGGGAGTAGAGGGAGTAGGGAACTATGCAGGTTCACGGAAGCTGCCACTGCGAAAACATCCGGTTCGAAGCCGAAGTTGACCCGCAGCAGACCACCATCTGCCATTGCACGGATTGCCAGAACCTGACCGGTTCCGCTTTCCGCGTGTCTGTACCGGCGCGAGAGGGTTCATTTCGCCTCGTAGCAGGCAAGCCCACCATTTATGTGAAAACCGGCGACAACGGCGCAAGGCGTGCCCAGGCGTTCTGCCCGGCCTGCGGGTCGTCGCTGTACACCTACGCGGCGGACCACCCGGACATTTACGGGCTCAGGGTGGGATGCATTGCGGAGCGGCAGGCGCTGGTGCCGACGGCGCAGAAGTGGTGCCGGTCCGCTTTGCCGTGGACAGAAAACATTGCTGCGGTGCCACGGCATGAAAAGGACTGACGCGGCGGCAAACTCTGCCGGGACAGTCAACAAAAAGGGGCCTGAGGCCCCTTTTTGAAAACACACTGCGATGGTCAGGCGCACAACAGGTTGTCGTCTCCGCGCTGGCGTTTTCTCTGCAGGTAGCTGCGTACAGCACTGATTTCCGGGCCTGCGACGGTGATGGCCGAGCGCAACTCCTGCTCGGTGCACCGCAGCTGGCGCGTCCAGTAGTTCAGTTCATAGCCGTCCGAAGCGTTGATCCGCTGCCGGTCGCGGCTGTTGGGTTTAAGGTGGGCCTCGGTCATGGGTTTCTCCGTCTGAGAGAGCAAGTTAATACCGCGTCAAGTTATTTTTTGTAGGACCGCGCCTCGTTTGTTACGAAGCCTTTCAATGCCCCGCAACAGACCCGCTTTCTGCGGCGTGAGAGATCCATAGTGCGACAGGCGCCCCGGCAAACACCGTGGCCACTGAAAGACCGCCCGGGCCAGGAACATGCACCCGGCCGTTGAGCGCATCTGACCACTGCGCGCCCTGCGCGGCGGCGGGAAGTTCAATGCGCGTGCCGGCCCAGCCTGCGTCATCGAGGAAACGCGCAAGCCGCGCCGTATGGCGTAAAACCGCGGTGATGGCCGTGGCGCCCGCCGCCTGCCGCGCGAAGGCCAGCACGTGGCCGGCCGCCGGGCCAGTCACATGCAGCGGCAGGTAATCGCCGCCGCAGAACACCGCCGGATGGCACCGCCTGAGTTCGAGGGTTTGGCGTATCAGCACCTGTTTGTCATTGAGCAAGGTGTCGGTTCGCCAGTCCTGCGCCGGCCGCCACGGCAGTTCCAATCCCGCCTGCCGCACCGCCATGTCGACGCGGCGGCGATTGTCCGGGTCGACCAGGCTGAAGTCCGCCAGTTCGCATCCCTGGTAAAGATCGGGCACACCGGGGCAGGTCAGGCGCAGCAGTGTTTGCGCCAGGCTGTTGCAGCGGGCCGCCGGCGCGAGCAACTCAAGCAAGCCCGCCAGTTGCCCCAGAAAGTCCTGGCTGGCCTTGCCTTGCAACAGTTCCATCAGAAAGCGCTCGCACGCGTCTTCGTAGTCCGGCTGGGGCAGCATCCAGCTGCTGTACAGCTTGGCTTCACGCAGGGCTTTTTGTTGCCAGCCGGCCACGCGTTTTGCCAATGCGGCAACGCCCTGGCTGTCGCCGGTGGACAGGCCAGCCGGCCAGGCACCCACCAGTGTCTGGTACAGCATGAGCTGGTCGGCGGGCACTGGGGCTGTCAATGCCTCCTGCCCCGGCCGGGAAAGACGCGTACGCAAAGCGGCATGGCCGGCAACCCATTTGCGCAGCGTTTGCTCCCAAAGGTCCGGCACTTCGCTGAGCACCGCGATGCGCGCACGCGCGTCTTCGCCGCGCTTGTGGTCGTGCGTCGCGGTGGCCAGCATGGCACGCGGCCAGGCGCTCGCGCGCTGCACCATGGCCTCGTGAAAAGCGGCCGCATCGGGCGCCGGGTCCAGCGGGTAAGAGCCGACCTCATTGCGCGAGAGCAGCGGGCCGTAGCGGTAAAAAGCCGTGTCCTCCACCGACTTGGCGGCCAGCGGCGGCGTCAGCTGGCGAAAACGCCGCAGGGCCAGCGCTTGCGCCCGGCTGCTGACCGCCTCCGTCGCATCCTCTCCGGGGCACAGCTGCAGCCAGCGCGCCAGTTCATCGAGCAGTGCGTGATCGGGTGCGGCCAGGATGGCGCGCGCCGCCTGCAACGCATCGGCTGCGGCGCCGGCGTCTTCAGGCCCATAACTGCGGTAGCGCCTGAAAGCTCCCAGCACCGCCCGCAGCACACGCCGTATGGCGTTGGGGGAAAGATCGCGCCCGCCCAGCGGCGCGTCCATCGCGCAGGCATGCAGTGCGCGCACCAGGCCCTCAAACTCACCGCCGAAGTTCTCCGCCAGCAACTGCAGCCGCGCCGCCTGCACATGCCCGTCCAGCGCGCGTGTGTCGCCGGTCAGTTCGGCCCATAGCGATCGCAGCACGAGTTCGCCTTTGCCATAGTGCAGCAGCGCGCCTGCCTGGTCCATGAAGTCGTAGCCCGTGGTTCCGTCTATGTCCCAGCTCGAGGGCAAGACCTCCCCGGGGGACAGTATTTTTTCAACGACGATCCAGGCGGGTTCGGCGTCCAGCGGCGCGGGCCGTGCGGCCTGCAGCCCGGCCAGGCGTTGCCGCAGTTTGCGCACATAGGCGCCGGGCTCGGCCAGGCCGTCGATATGGTCTATGCGCACGCCGTCAATGAGGCCGCGCTCATACAAAGTAAAAAGCAGCGCGTGCGTGGCCTCGAACACCTCATCGGCCTCGACGCGCACCCCGGCCAGTTCGGCCACTTCAAAAAACCGCCGCCAGTTGATTTCTTCAGCGGCGTTGCGCCACCAGCTGAGCCGGTAGTGCTGGCGTGCGAGCAAGGCTTGCAGCCGCCGCCGGCCAGCCAGGTTTTTGGAGTTGCAGCCGGCCAGCAATGTGTCCTTCGCGGCGCGACCCTCCTTGCCCGCCACCAAGTCTGCCAGCCCGGCGTAAATTGGCGGAGCCGTCGCGGGCGTGGCTTGCGCCAGCGTGACGGCCACCTCCGCAAACACGGGCAGGGGCGCCAGCAGTTCTGCCTGGCTGGCCGCGTTGAGTGGAAGCCGCAGGCTGTTCCGGTAGGCCAGCGCCAGACCTTCGCGGCCTTCAAAGTGAAGCGCGAGGTGGCCGGCCGCCAGCGCCTCATCGCAGGGTTCACCCAGCACCGGCCACAGCAGCTTGCCGTGCAGCCGCGGGTCGGCCACTTCCCAGTCGATGTCGAACCAGCCGGCCCACGGGCTGCCCCGGCCCCAGGCCAGCACGCTGTCCCAATAGCGGTTGGCGCCGCCCGCGATGCCCATGTGGTTGGGCACCAGGTCGACCACCAGTCCCATGCCGGCCTGGCGCAAGTTTTTAACGAGGCGCATCAATGCCGCCTCGCCGCCCAGTTCGGGGTTGATGCGCGTCGGGTCGACCACGTCGTAGCCATGCATGGACCCCGGCCGGGCCGCCCAGACCGGGGAGAGGTAGTAGTGGCTGATGCCGAGCTCCGCGTAATAGCCGACGCAGGCTGCCGCCGCGTCGAAGCCGAAATCGCGGTGCAGTTGCAGCCGCACCGTCGCGCGCGGAGTATTCATTCGGCGGCCTTCGCGTGCGGTGGGTTGGCCGCAGCCTTGCGCCGCGCAGCGGCCAGCTGCACGAGCCGCTGCCGGACCGGCGGCGCATCGAGCATCACGGCCGCGTCCTGCGGCAGGCGCTGGCGCCAGTTCGGATGGCCTTCCACGGTGCCCGGCAGGTTCGGCTGCTCGACCACGCCCAGCACATCCTCAAGCGGCGCCAGCACCAGCGGCGCGGGCGTGCTGCCCACATAGGCCAGCACCGCGCCCAGCGGCGGTTCTTCGGCCGGACCCTCCGCCGCGGCGGCGTCTTGCAGCGCTTCCTTCAACGTCTCCTGTAACGCGGCTTTGTCTGCTTCGCGTTCCTTGCGCGCGGCACTTGCCGCGCCGGGCTCAGTCCCGAGCAGTCCCAGTGCTTCGCGCCGCGTGATGTCGCGCCCGGCCCACCAGCCGGCAACGGTGCACAGGTCGTGCGTGGAGGTGGTGGCGATCGCCGACGCCGGCCAAGCCTGCGGCGGCAGAAAATCAGGCCCCTCGCGCTGGAACCAGAGCGCGCGTATGCCCAGCACGCCGGCCTCCGCCAACTGCTGCGAAAAGCCCTGCGGCACCGTGCCCAGGTCTTCACCAATCACCACAGCCTGGTGGCGCAGGCTTTCGAGGGCCGTCAGCCGCAGCAAATCCTGCAAGGGGAAGTGCAGGTAGGCTCCGGCCGATGACGGCGCGCCTTCAGGCACCAGCCACAGCCGGCGCAGCCCGAGCACGTGGTCGATGCGGATGCCGCCGCTGTGTGCCATGTTGGCGCGCAACATGGCCAGCCAGGGTGCGAAGCCCTGCTCCCGCAATGCGCGCGGCGACAGTGCGCCCAATCCCCAGTTCTGGCCTTGCGGTGCCAGCAGGTCGGGTGGAGCGCCTACCGTCAAGCCTCGGAGCATGGCCGGCTGCAATCCCCAGGCCTGGCTTCCGCCCGGGTCGGCGCCCACCGCGAGGTCGGCAATCAGGCCCACGGCCATGCCCGCGTCGCGGGCCTCGCGCTGCACGCGCCCGCGCGCCAGCTGCGCCTGCCATTGCAGAAAACGGTGGAAGTCCACCGCCTCGGCGTGGTCGCGGGCGAAGTCCCTGACAGCCTGCCCGTGCGGGTCGCGCAGGGCCTCGGGCCATTGCCGCCAGTCGCTGCCTTCCACGGCAGGCCGCTGCTGCCGCAGCCATGCGTCCAGGGCTTCGTAACGGGCGTGGTCCAGCAGGTCTTGTCCGCCGTGATCGCAAAACTGCCTGAAGCTTTCCCGCTCCGGCGCGGGTGCCTGATGCCAGCGGTCAAACAAAATCCGCAACAGGCGAAGCCGCCAGCTTGCCGCTTGCGGCCAGTCCACCAGGTCGGCCTGTTCCAGCCGGGCCAGGGCCTGGGCACAGCCGGGCAGTTCGGCAATGGCCTGTTCCAGGGCCGCCTGGCCGAGCACCCGCGCGGGGTCCAGGTGCAGCACATTCAAAAACATCCGGCTTGAGGGCGCATACGGGCTGAAGCGTTCAGGCGCCGCGCAGAACATGGCGTGCAGCGGGCTCACCGCCAGCGCCGACGCGCCTTGCCTGGCGGCGGCGCGTGCAAGCGATTCCAGTGCGCTGAAGCTGGCCAGGCCTGCGTCACCGGTGCAACGCAAGCTGTAAATCTGGGCCACCAGGCCCCAGGGCAGCGCGGCGCCGGCCGCGCCGTGGCGCACCGCGGCATCTGCCAGGCTGAAGCAACGCTGCGGTGCGATGGCGAGCAGGCAACGCCGGCCACCCGCTTCCAGCGTGTGATACCCCGGGGTTTGCTGGGCCGGCAGCCGGGCGCCGCTTTCTTGCCCTTGTTCCAGCCGGCCTTCCACCGTGGTGCCGCCTTCAAGGTGCAGCCGGTAACGTGCGCCGGCCGGCAAATGGCCCGGGAGCGCGACCGGCCGGCCTGTGGTGCCGATCACCAGCGGCGGCCACTGAGCGCGTCCTGGCTGGCGGCGCAGCAGCGCAAGGCTCTCCTTGCATTGCCCGGTATCGCCGGCCGGAAGCTGGAGCGCGCTGAGTATCGCGCGCAGCGATTCATCCTGCACCTGTTGCTCCTGGCCGAACGCGTCAGTCCATTGCACGGCAATGCCGGCTTCCCGCGCGAGGGTGCGCAGAGCGTCGCCGTTCATGCGGGCTCCAGCAGGGCGGCAAAGGCATGGCCCGGTACGCTGCCGCCGGCCAAGGCCTCACGCACGCCGCCGGTGTCAAACAGCGTGTCGGCGCGCGGGTGCAGCAGCAGCGCCGGCGCCTCGACCGGTCCGGCGCCCAGGTTGAGCACAAAGACCAGCACACGCGGGCCGAGCTGCCAGCGCGCTGTCACGGCCGCCGGCCCCAGGGCGTGCGCGCCCAGCGCATGGCAGTGCGGCAACTGCGGCACGATATGGCGGCGGCGCAGCGACAGGAGTTCGCGCACGCCGGCCGTCCCGGGATGGCCTTGCTCGCCGATGTGCGGCGGAATGGAGCGCACGAATGTGCTTTCGTCATTGGGGTCGGGTACCGGCACGCCGCTGCCGGTAGCGGAAAACGCGGCGAATTCAGCACGCCGCCCCTGGCGCACGGCTTCTGCCAGCTCCGGTGTGCGGTGGCTGGTGAAGTACAGGAAGGGCTCGCTGCACCCGCACTCCTCACCCATGAAGAGCAGCGGTATCTGCGGCGCCAGCAATTGCATGGCCTGCGCCGCCTGGAGCGCGGCCGGCGCGGCCAGCGCGGTGAGCCGCTCGCCCTGCGCACGGTTGCCGGTCTGGTCGTGGTTCTGCAGGAAGAACACAAAAGCGGTAGGCGGCAGACCGGCGCTTGGCTCGCCGCGTGCCGCGCCGCCGCGGTGCGGCGAGGGCTCGCCCTGGTAGGCAAAACCTTCGGCCAGGCAGCGCGCAAGCCGGGCTGCTGGCGCATCGGCATAGTCGCGGTAATAGCCGTCTGTTTCGCCGGTCAGCAGCACGTGCAGCGCATGGTGTCCGTCGTCGTTCCACTGCGCATCAAAGCCGCGCCGCAGCAGGCCGGCGGCGTTGCCGTCGTGTTCGAGCACCAGGTGCACATGGCGCCCAGGGCCTGCATGCGTCCGCACGGCCGAGGCCATTTCCGGGAACCAGTCCTGCTCGGCAATGGCGTGCGCCGCATCAATGCGCAGCCCGTCGAAGCGGTATTCCTCCAGCCAGTAGCGCGCATTGCTGGTGAAGAAGCTGCGCACTTCGGGCTGGCTGAAGTCGATGGCGCCGCCCCAGGCCGTGGCCTCTCCGTGCTTGAAGAAGTCCGGCGCGTAGTCGTGCAGGTAATTGCCGTCGGGCCCGAAGTGGTTGTAGACCACGTCCAGCAGCACCATCAGGCCCAGCCCGTGGGCGATGTCGATCAGGCGCTTGAGATCCGACGGTGTGCCGTAGGCCCTGTCAGGTGCGAAGGGCAGCACGCCGTCGTAGCCCCAGTTGCGCGGTCCCGGGAAGTCGGCCACCGGCATCAACTCCACCGCGGTGATGCCAAGCGCGGCCAGTGCCGGCAGCTTTTCGGCGACCGCCTCAAAGCCGCCCAGCGCGCCCACATGCAATTCGTACACGACCGCCTCGTGCCACGGCCGGCCCCGCCATCCGCTGTGCTGCCATAGGTACGCGGGGTCGATCACCAGGCTGTCGCTGTCGACATCGCCCTGCTGCGCGCGCGAGGCCGGGTCGGCGACCGACAGCGTCTTGCCGCCCGCCAGCGTCAGTTCGAAGCGGTAGGGCGTGCCGGCCGTGCAGTCTGCCTCCGCGTACCAGCGGCCGTTGCTGCCGCTGGTCATGGCAAGGCGGCGGCCGTCCAGCAGCACGCCGGCAGCAGAAGCGGCAGGCGCCCACAGATGAAAAGCCGCGCGGCCATTACCCAGCCACTGCGCCCCCCAGGGCATGGTGAAGCCGGCCTCAGACATGGCCGGCCTTCAGCGCCCGGTTGGCGAACAGCACCACGCTTTTTCCTTCCACCACCAGTTCGCCGTTCTCTACCGGGCGGCAGGGCTGGCCCGGCCTGGCGCTGTCGAGCAGGCAGTGCCAGTCGGCGGCCGGCGGCGGCACCTGGCAGGTAATGGGGTTCTGGTCGCCATTGACGAAAAGCAGTGTGATTTCAGTCTGTTCGTCCTGCTGCGGATCTCCGCGGTCTTCGGCGCCGTCCCGGCTCTCGCCGCGGCAGGCGCGCCGCATGACCAGCGCGCGCCCTTGCGGGTTCTGCCAGTCGTCAGGCAGCAGCGGCTGGCCGCGCTCGTCAAACCAGTCCACCTCGTGCACGCCCTCAAGCACTTGCGCGTCGCCGTTGAGGAAGCGGCCGGCCTGCAGCGTCACGAAATCGCGGCGCACCCGCGACAGGTGCCGCACAAAGTCGCAGAGCTCCCGGCCTTGCGGTGTTTCCAGCAGCTTCCAGTCCAGCCAGGATATTTCGTTGTCCTGGCAGTACGCGTTGTTGTTGCCCAGCTGGGTACGGCCGAACTCATCGCCGCCCAGCAACATGGGTGTGCCCTGCGCCAGGAAGAGCGTCGCCAGCATGGCGCGGCTGACCTTGGCGCGCATGGCGTTGATTTCCGCGTCATCGGTCGGGCCTTCGACGCCCCAGTTGGCGCTGCAGTTTTCCGAATGCCCATCGTTGCCGTTCTCTTTGTTGGCTTCGTTGTGTTTTTCGGCGTAACTCACGATGTCGCGCAAGGTGAAACCGTCGTGGGAAGCGATGAAGTTGACCGAGGCCCAGGATTTGCGCCAGCGGTGGTTGAACAATTCGGCGGACCCCGACAGCCGGGCGGCCAGCGCACTGCGTTGGGCCACGTCGCCGCGCCAGAAACGGCGCACGTCGTCGCGGAACTGGTCGTTCCACTCGGCGAAAGGCGGCGGATGCTTGCCGAGCTGGTAGCCGCCGGGGCCCAGGTCCCAGGGTTCGGAAATCAGCTTGAGTTGCGACAGCAGCGGGTCCTGCACGATGGCATCGAAAAATCCGGACCCCGGATCAAAGCCCGTGCCTTCACGGCCCAGTGTCACGCCCAGGTCGAAACGGAAGCCGTCCACGCGGTAGGAGGTGGCCCAGTAGCGCAGCGAATCCAGCACCATCTGCAGCACACGCGGGTGCGAGACGTTGAGCGTATTGCCGCAGCCGGTGTCATTGATGTAGTAGCGCTCCTGGCCCGGCATCAACCGGAAATAGCTGGCGTTGTCCAGGCCGCGCAGCGAGATGGTAGGCCCCAGTTCGTTGCCGCCGGCGGTGTGGTTGAAGACCACGTCGAGGATGACCTCGATGCCTGCCGCGTGCAGCCGCCGCACGGCGTTGCGCACCTCATCGCCGTTGTCACCGCCAGGGCCCGACAGGCCCGGCTGCCCCGACAGGTAGGAAGGCTCCGGCGCAAAAAAAGACAGCGTGCTGTAGCCCCAGTAATTGCGCAGCCCGCGCTCAAGCAGGAAGCGGTCCTGCACAAAGGCGTGGATGGGGAGCAGTTCCAGCGCCGTTACGCCCAGCTTCTTCAGGTGGTCAATGAAATGAGGGTCACTGAGCGCGCTGAAGGTGCCGCGCTGGTGCGGGCGTATGTCCTGGCGGCGTATGCTGGCGCCGCGCACATGGGTCTCGTAGATCAGCGTACGGGACCACGGCACCCGCGGCCGCACATCGCCGGCCCAGTTGAAGCGGTCTTCGGTCACGATGGCGCGCGGCATGGACGGCGCGCTGTCGCGGCGGTCAAAACTCAGGTCTGAGCGTGGCGCATTGAGGCGGTAGCCGAACAGCGCATCGCTCCAGCGCAGCGGCCCCGACAGCGCGCGCGCATAAGGGTCCAGCAGCAGCTTGTGGTGGTTGAAGCGATGGCCGCGTTCGGGCTCATAGGGGCCATGGGCCCGGTAGCCGTAATGCAGCCCTGGCCCCGCGTCGGGCAGGTAGCAGTGCCAGACCTCGTTGGTGCATTCCGGCAGGGGCAGGCGCGCGATTTCCTTGCGGCCGCCGTCGTCGAACAGGCACAGGTCAATGCGTGTGGCGTTGGCGGAAAACACCGCGAAATTGACACCCAGGCCGTCGGGCGTGGCACCCAGGGGATAGGGAGATCCAGGCAGCAGGCGTTCGGGGCGGGCAAAGAGCATGTTGGCGTGTCCTGCGGATTCAAAGCGGACCGGATGCCGCGGCTGCCAGATCCGGAACCAGGACCAGGGTGGCCAGCGGCGGCAGGGTCAGGAGCAGCGAGTGCGCATGGCCGTGGCTGGGCGCGGCTTGCGCGTTAACGCGCCCGCCGTTGCCCATGCCGGATCCGCCGTAGGCGCCTGCATCGGTGTTGAGCAATTCGCGCCATGCCTGCGCAGGGCCGGGCACGCCGACCCGGTAGTGGTGCCGCGGCGTGGGCGTCAGGTTGCAGACCACCAGCACCGGCGCTGCGCCTTCGGCCCCGGCGCGGCGCAGCAGGGCAAACACGCTGTTGTTTTCATCGTCACCGATGACCCAGCTGAAACCTTCCGGCGCCGCATCGAGCTGGTGCAGCGCCGGCTGCGCCGTATAGAGGCGATTGAGGTCGCGCACCAGGCGTTGCACGCCGCGGTGTTCGGGGCGGTCGAGCAGGTCCCACGCCGGCGAAGCATCGTGGTTCCATTCGGCGGGCTGGGCAAATTCGCAGCCCATGAAGAGCAGCTTCTTGCCGGGGTGGGCCCACATCCAGCCGAGGTAGGCGCGCAGGTTGGCCAGCTTTTGCCACTCGTCACCCGGCATCTTGCCGAACAGCGAGCCTTTGCCGTGCACCACTTCGTCGTGCGAGATCGGCAGCATGAAGCGCTCTGAAAATGCATACACCAGGCCGAAGGTCATGTCGTGATGGTGAAAGCGCCGGTGCACCGGGTCGCGCGCGATGTAGTGCAGGCTGTCATGCATCCAGCCCATGTTCCACTTGAAGTGAAAGCCCAGCCCGCCGCGGTCCACCGGCGCCGTCACGCCCGGCCAGGCGGTGGACTCTTCGGCGATCATCACCGCGCCGGGGCAGCGTTCGGCGACGGTGCTGTTGAGCTCTCGCAGGAAGGCCGTGGCTTCGAGGTTTTCGCGCCCGCCGTGGATGTTGGGCAGCCACTCGCCGGCGTTGCGGCTGTAGTCGCGGTAAAGCATGGACGCCACCGCATCGACCCGCAGGCCGTCGACGTGATAGCGCTCCAGCCACTCCAGTGCGCTGGCGATCAGGAAGCCGCGCACCTCATGGCGCCCGAAGTTGTAGATCAGCGTGTTCCAGTCCTTGTGCAGGCCCTCGCGCGGATCGGCATGCTCATACAGCGGCGTGCCGTCAAAGCGCGCCAGCCCGTGCTCGTCGGACGGGAAATGCGCCGGCACCCAGTCGAGGATCACGCCCAGGCCGGCCTGGTGGCAGCGGTCGACAAAAGCCGCAAATTCTGCGGGCGCGCCGAAGCGCGCGCTGGGCGCGAACTGCGACAGCGGCTGGTAACCCCAGGAGCCGCCGAAAGGGTGCTCCATGATGGGCAGCAGCTCCAGATGGGTAAAGCCCATCCGCGTGGCGTAAGGAATCAGGCGGTCCGCCAGTTCCTGCCACTGCAGGCTGCGCCCGCCTTCTTCCAGTACCCGCAGCCATGACCCGGCATGCACTTCATAAACAGAAATGGGAGCGGCGGCATCCTGGCGGGCGGTGCGTGTGCGCATCCAGTTGCCGTCGTGCCAGGTGAAAGGCTGTGACGCCGCGATGCGTGAGGCCGTGCCGGGCGGCTTCTCGGTTGCGCGCGCAACGGGGTCGGCCTTGTCGGGCAGGCGTTGGCCGCCTGGCCCCCAGACGGCAAATTTGTACAGCTCACCGATGCGTGCTTCGGGAATAAAAACCTCCCACACACCACTGGCGCCGCGTGCATGCATCGGATGCTTCTGCGCATCCCACTGGTTGAACTGGCCGATCACCGCGACGTGGCGCGCATTCGGCGCCCAGACCGCGAACCGTGCGCCGTCCTGCCCGTTGGCATGCAGCGGCTGCGCACCCAGGCAGCGGCCGAGTTCGCGGTGCCGCCCTTCGGCGATCAGGTGCAGGTCAAGCTCGCCGAGTTCCGGCGTCAGGGCCGTACCCTCGGCCCGCATGGCGGCAAGGTCGTTCTTCATGCGGCCTCCGGTGGCGGGTCGGCCAGCAGCGATTCAGCCAGCCGGGCCAGGCCCTGCAGCGGAACCTCCAGCCATGCAGGCCGGTTGGCCGCTTCGTAGCAGAGTTCATAAGCCGCTTTTTCCATCATGAACAGCTTCAACAGGGCTTCGGCGCCCACTTCGCTGCCGGCGGGCGCGTAGTTCCGGTAGGCCCCCAAAAAAGATTGCGACGACGTGGTGCGGTATTGGGCAAGCAGCTGCGGGTCCGGAGTCGCGGCGCCTTCCTGGCTGCGCGCGGAAAAGGCGGCCGCGTAGTCGAAGGAGCGCAGCAGGCCTGCTACATCGCGCCAGGGGCTGGCCTTGGCCCGGCGCTGCTCCAGCGGCTTGGCGGGTTCGCCCTCGAAGTCAACGATCCAGGCGTCGCCGGACGACACCAGCACCTGGCCCAGGTGGAAGTCGCCATGGATGCGGATGGCCAGGGCGCCAGCCGCATTCGCCGCCAGTTGCTCCGCCGCTTGCCGCAGGGGCTTGTATTGCCCGAGCAGTGCACGCGCCTGTGCGGCCGCTTCGGCGCTGAAGTCATGCGGCGCCTGCAGCACCTTGAAGGCCGCGTCGAGCTGGGCCACGGCATCTTTGCCCCAGCGCGCTAGCATGGCGGCATCGGCGGCTCCGGGCGCGAACGCAGGCTCACTGCCGGGCCGGGCCAGCACACTGTGCATCTCGCCAAGCCGCTGGCCCAGCGTGGTCACGAAGGCCTCAAATTCATTCATGGGCGTGACAGCTCCGGCACCGGCGGCCTCCAGTACAGGCAGGCTGCCGTGCTGCGCGGCCCGCTCCAGGATGCCCAGCGTCCATTGCCAGCCGTCGCCCTGGTTGTGCAGGAAGCGCTGCATCAGCATCAGGGTGTAGTGCCGGCCGTTCTCGCTCAGGCGCGACACCTCGCCCAGCATGGCGGGGGTGTTGGCAAAGCCATTGAGCGTCAAAAAGCGTCCCATCTCGGCTTCGGGATGCAGGCCTTCACCGACCTTGCGGATGATCTTGAGCACGATGGTGTCGCCGATGACCACCGAGCTGTTCGACTGGTCTGCCGAAATCCGGCGTATCTCCGGCGCCGCCGGCAGGGCGGCTTCGGCCAGTGCCGGTGTGGGCTCAAACCGCACCTCGCCGTCCAGCGCGGGCACGCGTGCCTCACTGCGCATCAGTTCCACCATCTGCAGCGCAAAGCGGTCCAGCGCGAAAGCGTCGGTGATGAAACCCACCTCTTTGCCGCGCCTGACGCGCGCCAGCGCCAGTTGCTGCTGCAGGCCGGCCACCGGATCGTCCTCGCCGACAAAGCCCACCGGAATCAGGTAGCGGCTCTGCTCATCAGCCACCGTCGTCTTCACCTCGGCCAGCACCAGGACGTGGCCGGCCTGCGCGTCCGCCGGCTCGGGCATGCGGCTGACGGTGTCTATGCGCACCGTGGGCCGGCCGTGCTGCTTGGCCGCATACCAGCGGCGCTTGACCAGGTATTGCGGCAAGGCTTCGTTTTCGAGCGCGGCGCGTGAACGGCCCACCAGCAGTTCCTCGATGCCGCCACGCAGCACCAGCGTGACGAACTCAGGCAGTGGCTCGGGCGCGGGGGCGTGCCATGAGGGCATGTTGCTGTTGCTGGCCAGCACGAACCAGTTAAAGCCGTAAGGCGGCAGCGTCAGCAGATAGGTCAGCTGGCCTATGGGCGGAAAGGCCACGCCGCCCAGCATTTCAACCGGCACACGGCCGGTGAACTCGGACAGGTCGAGCTCGACCGCCTGCGACGTTGAGGACACGTTGGTGACGCAAAGTATTGTCTGAGGGCCGGTGTCGGGATGATGGTATTCACGCAGGTAGGCAAATATCTTGCGGTTGTTGGGGTAAAGCAGGCGCAGGCTGCCGCGCCCGAACGCCGGGTGTTTGCCGCGCACCTGCAGCAGGCGCCGCATCCAGTTGAGCAGCGAATGCGCATCGATGTCCTGTGCCTCGACGTTGATCGCCTGAAAGCCATAGACCGGGTCCATGATGGGCGGCAGCACCAGCCTGGCGGGGTCGGCGCGCGAGAAGCCCGCGTTGCGGTCAGACGTCCACTGCATCGGCGTGCGCACACCGTCCCTGTCGCCCAGGTGGATGTTGTCGCCCATGCCGATCTCGTCGCCGTAATAAATCACCGGCGTGCCCGGCATGGACAGCAGAAAGCTGTTGAGCAGCTCGATGCGGCGCCGGTCGCGCTTGAGCAGCGGCGCCAGCCGCCGCCGTATGCCGAGGTTGATGCGGGCGCGGCGGTCTTCGGCATAGAAGTTCCAGAGGTAGTCGCGCTCGCGGTTGGTCACCATCTCAAGCGTCAGCTCGTCGTGGTTGCGCAGGAAGATGCTCCACTGGCAGTTGGGCGGGATCTCCGGTGTCTGGCGCAGGATGTCGGTCAGCGGGAAGCGGTCTTCCTGGGCCAGCGCCATGTACATGCGCGGCATCAGCGGAAAGTGAAAAGCCATATGGCACTCGTTGCCGTCGCCGAAATAGGGCTGCACGTCTTCCGGCCACATGTTCGCCTCGGCCAGCAGCATGCGGCCGGGGAAGCTGCGGTCGAGCTCGGCCCGTATGCGTTTGAGGATGGTGTGGGTTTCCGCCAGGTTCTCATTGCTGGTGCCTTCGCGCTCAATCAGGTAGGGCACGGCGTCCAGCCGCAACCCGTCGATACCGAGCTCGAGCCAGAACTTCATGACCTTGAGCACTTCCTTGAGCACCAGCGGGTTGTCGAAATTAAGGTCGGGCTGGTGTGAGTAAAAGCGGTGCCAGAAAAAGGCGTTGGCCACCGGGTCCCAGGTCCAGTTGGACTTTTCGGTGTCCAGGAAAATGATGCGTGTGCCGCTGTAAGCCTGGTCGTTGTCCGACCAGACGTAGAAGTTGCGCATGGCCGAGCCCGGCTTGGCCAGGCGCGCACGCTGGAACCACGGGTGCTGGTCGGAGGTGTGGTTGATCACCAGCTCGGTGATCACGCGCAGCCCGCGCTTGTGGGCTTCCTGCACGAATCGCCGGGCATCGGCCAGCGTGCCGTAATCAGGGTGGACGCCGCGGTATTCGGCGATGTCGTAGCCGTCATCGCGGCGCGGTGATGGGTAAAACGGCAGCAGCCAGACGCAGGTCACGCCCAGGCCGGCAATGTAGTCCAGCTTGGCGATCAGGCCCGCGAAGTCCCCGACCCCGTCGTTGTTGGCGTCAAAGAAGGACTTGACGTGCACCTGGTAGATGACCGCGTCCTTGTACCAGAGCGGGTCTTCGGGCGCGGCCGCGGGCCTGCCCAGCATTTGCGCGATGACTTTGTCGTTGGCACCCATGTGTTGCTCCAGTCAGGGCGGGCTGAGCCGCCAGAGGGTAAAGGCCATCTCGCCCGGGTCCAGCCGCAGCGTGTGGTGGCGGCCTTGCAGCGTGAAGCGGTGGCCATGCACCAGGTCTTCGGCCTCAATGGCCGCGCCTTCGGGCAGGCCCCAGTCTTCCAGCGGCAATTCGAAGTCGCAGCTGTGGGCGGCGTGCGGGTCCAGGCAGATCGCGGCGAAAACGATGTTGCGGCCGGCGCCGGGCAGGGCGGGCGCTGTTTTGGTAAAGCACAGCACCTGATCGCCCGAGGAGCGGCAGAACTTCAGGCCCAGATGGGTTTGCAGCGCGGGGTTGGCATGCCGCGCCGCATTAAGCAAGGTGATCTCGCGCACGATGTTGCCGGGCTGGTTCCAGTCGCGCCGGCGCAGCTGGTATTTTTCTGAATCAAGGTATTCCTCTTTCCCCGGCACCGGGTCGGCTTCGCACAGTTCAAAGCCGCTGTAGAGGCCCCAGAGCCCCGACAGGGTGGCGGCCAGCGCAGCCCGGATCACAAAGCCCGCGCGGCCCGAGCGCTGCAGAAAATAGGGGTTGATGTCCGGCGTGTTGACGAAAAAATGCGGCCGGAAAAACTCGCGCGGCTCGCCTTGCGTGAGCTCGGTCAGGTAGTCGGTGAACTCCTGTTTGGTGTGGCGCCAGGTGAAGTAGCTGTAAGACTGCGAGAACCCGAGTTTGGCCAGCCGGTACATGGGCTTGGGCCGGGTGAAGGCCTCAGACAAAAAGATCACCTCGGGCGAGCGGGCACGCACGTCGTCGATCAGCCATTCCCAGAACGGCATCGGCTTGGTGTGCGGGTTGTCGACGCGAAACACCTTCACGCCCTCAGCCACCCAGAACAGCACGATGTCACGCAGCGCCAGCCAGAGCTTGGGCAGCGCGCCGGGCGCGTAAAAGTCGACGTTGACGATGTCCTGGTATTTTTTGGGCGGGTTCTCGGCATAGCGGATGCTGCCGTCGGGCCGCCAGCGGAACCAGTCGGGATGCGCTTGCAGCCAGGGATGGTCGGGAGAGCATTGAATCGCAAAATCCAGCGCCAGTTCAAGGCCGTGCGCCTTGGCCGCACGGCCCAGCGCCCGGAAATCCTCCAGCGTGCCGAGTTCCGGATGGATGGCGTCGTGGCCGCCTTCTGCCGAACCGATGGCGTAGGGGCTGCCGGGGTCATCCGGCCCCGCCTGCAGCGAATTGTTCGGGCCCTTGCGGTGCTTGCGCCCTATGGGGTGAATCGGCGGAAAGTACAGCGTGTCAAAGCCCATCGCCGCGATGGCGGGCAGGCGGTCCGTCACGTCCCGCAACGTGCCATGGGTGGCGGCGTCCGGCCCCAGCGAACGCGGGAAAAGTTCGTACCAGCTGGCAAAGCCCGCCGCCCGGCGCTCGGCATCGACCTTCAGCAGGGGGCTGCGCACGCTGAAGGCGCGTGTGTCGGCTTGCCTCATCAACTGCTGAACCTCGCTGCGCAGAAGGAGGCCGACCTTGGCTGCCCGCTTTTGCGCGCTGTCCAGTTGCTCCAAGGTTTGCCTCAAGCCGCGTTTGAGCTGCTGGCGTTCATCCTGCCCTGCCCGCGCAAGAGCCTCTTCCAGGAGCTGCCGGCCCTCGCGCAGCTCAAGCGCCAGGTCCTGCCCCGCGTCATTTTTCTTGGCGACCTCGTCGCGCCAGGCACCGAACACATCGGGCCAGGCCTCGATGCAGTATTCATAGCGGCCCACGCGGTTCAGCGGCAGTTCAGCCTGCCAGCGGTCATTGACCAGCAGGCGCAGCGGCTCCTCCTGCCAGTCTTCTTCGTCGGCCGCGCGCCATTGCACGCAGGCCGCCAGCAGGTCGTGGCCTTCGCCGAAGATATCGGCCTGCACGGCCAGGCGGTCACCCACACAACGCTTGGCCACAAAGCGGCCGTCGTCGACTGAAGGGCTGATGCGCTCGATGGCGATGCGGGGCGCCTGCAGTGCCGCGCGCAGGGCACGCCGTGCGTCTTTGCGCGAAGGGCTCGCGCTTTTATCTGTCACCGCGGCAAACACCCTGGCCTCGGCGGGCGCCAGCTCCAGCAAGCCCTGGGGTGCCTCGCCGGCAGGCCAGAGCGCGCGGGCGGCCGCCAACCCGTCGGAACGCGCCAGTGCGGCCGCCAGGTCCAGCAGCACCGGCGCTTCGGTGGCATTGGCCACCAGCACCCAACGCCCCGCCTCGCCTTGCGCGACCGCGGACGCTTCAAGGATGGCGGCGGGAGCGCCGGGCGCGGACAGCATGCGCCACGGCGCGCCTTGTACCGCGGCCGGCCCGGCAGGCCGTGAGGCGCATAGCGCAAGGGCGGGCTTCAAGGCCTCAGGAAAGGCAGGTTCGTCCTCTTCGTTTTCCTGGTTTCTTGACGCCGGGTATTGCGCGGCAAGCCCTTGGCGCGAGACCACGAGGCCGTCTCCCGTGAGGGCCGCCAGCCACAGCCTGCTTTCAAAGCGCGAAGGCCCCGCATTGTTTTCTGAACCGGGCCAGCGTGCGTCGCCGCCCAGGCCCGCAGTGTCCACTGTCGCGATCAATGCGCCGAAAGGACGCAGGCGCCGGGCTTCCTCGGCTAGCCACCCCGCGCGAAAGTCCCACCATGCGCCGGAGGTGAAGGCGGCGTCAAAGCCGCAACCGGCCAAGGACGCCAATCGGGCGGCGCTCACGCCGGGGGTCCACGCCAGAAATTTGCCATCCGGCGCCGCTGACCGGACCGCTGCGATCACCTCTTCAAACATGGCTGCCGGCTCCGGCCCGTCCAGCCTGATGCAAAAACCCGCCCAGGCTTCTTCGCGCAACGCCCTGATCAGGCCGGCCGAACAGTTCCGTTGCAGGCATTGCCGGGCGGGCATGTCGCCGAAATCCCTGGGGGCGCGAGACCGGGGAAAGCGCGGGTCGGGCAATTCATCAGCGCCTGCGCTTGCTGATGCCGCCTCTTTGCGGCAGGCGGGTTCGCCGGTGTATTCAAGCGACAAAGAGGGCAGCCATAACAGGGGCGCCAGGCCTGCGGCCTTTGCAGCGGACAAGGCACCGGCATGTGCCGACGCGGCATCGCACAGGAGGTGGTCAAAGCCGGCGGCAGCCGCAGCGCGAATCTCGCGCTCCATGCCTGCGGCCACACTGGCCGTGCCTGCTCCCGAAGTTAATCCGAGGGAGTCGAGCCGGTAGATGCGGGGTCGGAACAAGGGCATGGCGCGTAGGGATTGTGGAAATAGGCGGAGGTGGTGGTTTCCCCCGGTGTGTGCGTCTGCCGGGCGTTTGAAAAACAAAACCCCAACTTAATGGTGTGGCGGCCTGTTGCGGGTATGTGCGTGGCGCGTCCGACTGTGGGAGAAGGCTTACGCCTGAACCGGCAAGGCAAGAGCCAGGGCCTGGAATTGCAGGCTTGATCCGTAGGCGCAAGCCGAATCCGGAAACAGCGATTCGCCGACACGCCGCAAAAGCCGGCGGTTTTTAAATTCAGGCATGACAGTTCCCTCCAGATTCCCGCACGATGAAGATTCCGCACCTGCAGAGTTGGGTGGATGGGAAGGTGCGGCCCAGCGGTTTCTGGGTGTGCTGGTCATATTGGCGCTTGGATTGACACTGTTTATCGCCATTCAGTTGTGGTGAACCACCCGGCGATGCATGCCTGGCTTGATGCATGGGCTTGATGCCCGGACCTTGCCGGCGTTTGTCTTGTCCTACATGCGAATGCCCCCCCGGCTTCGTCCGGCCGCGCCATCCCCTTCCTACATTGGGCGGTATCACTTCCCGCTCACATCACACACCAGGCACATACCAGGCACATACCGGAAACACACAGGAGACTTCATGAAAGCACTGACCTACCAGGGCGCAAAAGACGTGCGCGTCGAAACAGTTCCCGATCCCATCCTCATGGCCGACGACGACATCCTCCTGAAGGTGACGGCGACCGCCATCTGCGGGTCCGACCTGCACATCTACCGCGGCAAGATTCCTGAAATGAAGCACGGCGATGTGCTGGGCCATGAATTCATGGGTGTGGTGCAGGAGGTGGGCCGCGGCGTCACCGGCCTGCGGCAGGGCGACCGCGTTGTCATTCCTTTCGTCATTGCCTGCGGCGAGTGCTTCTACTGCAACAAGACGCTCTTTGCCGCCTGCGAAACCACCAACCCGGGCCGCGGCGCCATCATGAACAAAAAGTCGTCCACGCCGGGCGCGGGCCTGTTCGGCTACAGCCATCTGTACGGCGGTTATGCGGGCGGCCAGGCGGAGTATGTGCGCGTGCCCAAGGCCAATGTCGGCCCCCTCAAGATTCCGGATGCGCTCACCGACGAGGAGGTTCTCTTCCTGTCCGATATCTTGCCCACGGGCTACCAGGCCGCCGTCAATGCGCAAATTGGCCCCGGCTCGTCGGTGGCCATCTTCGGCGCGGGGCCGGTCGGCTTGATGTCGGCTCTTTCGGCACGCTTTCTGGGCGCCGAGAAGATTTTCATGGTGGACCACAACGATTACCGCCTGAACTTTGCACAGGAAACCTACGGCGTCATTCCCATCAACTTCGACAAGGACGAAGACCCCGCCGAAACCATCCTCAACGCCACCGGCTTTCATGGCGTGGATGCGACCATCGACGCGATTGGCTTCGAGGCCAAAGGCAGCGCCCTGGAGACCGCGCTCACCACCATCAAGGCGGAGGGCTCCAGCGGAAAGGCGTTGCGCCAGTGCATCGCGGCCACGCGCCGCGGCGGCGTGGTCAGCGTTCCCGGCGTTTATGCGGGTTTCATTCACGGCTTCCTGTTTGGCGATGCGTTCGAGAAAGGCCTGATCTTCAAGATGGGCCAGACCCACGCCCAGCGCTACATGCCCGAACTGCTGGAACACATCGGCAACGGCAAGATGAAGCCGGACGTGATCATTTCCCACCGCATGAAGCTTGACGAGGCCGCGCGAGGCTACGAGATTTTCGAAAACAAGGAAGACGAATGCCGTAAGGTCGTCCTGGTTCCGTAAATCTTCCCGGCTGTTGAAGGAGGCTGGGAGGGGGCCATCGCGGCATGCGCGCCTTTCGGCTTCACCCTGTTGGCGCCCATTCCTACCCCGCTGCGGTGTTGCCACTCCCACAATGGCGACCCATGCACACACGCGCCCGCCCCTGGCTCATTGGCTTCCTCACCTTCATCGCGGCGCTGGCCGCCGTCCTGCTGGCGCTCAATATTTCAGGCGGCGAGAAAAAAGTGCGGGAGCAACTGGCGCGCCACTACAGCGTGGCCGACCCGCAGTTTCACCGCGCCATGGGCAGCCTGCTGGGCCCGGGCATTGCGGGCGGCAACCAGGCGGCAGAGCTGCTCAATGGCGACCAGATCTTCCCGGCCATGCTGGGCGCCATCAAGGCGGCCACCCAAACCATCACCTTTGAAACCTACATCTACTGGTCGGGCGATATCGGCAAGCAGTTTGCCGATGCCTTGTCTGAGCGCGCGAAGGCCGGCGTCAAGGTGCATATCCTGCTGGACTGGGTAGGTAGCGCGAAGATGGACGAAGACCTGCTCAAAGAGATGACGGATGCGGGCGTCGATATCCGCAAGTTTCACAAACCCGCCTGGTACACGCTTGCCAAGCTCAATAACCGCACGCACCGGAAATTGCTGGTGGTGGATGGCCGGGTCGGCTTTACCGGCGGTGTGGGCATCGCCCCCAAATGGACAGGCAACGGCCAGGATGCCGAACACTGGCGCGACTCGCACTACCGCATCGAGGGGCCGGTGGTGGCGCAGATGCAGTCCACCTTTATGGACAACTGGCTCAAGGTGAGTGGCCAGGTGCTGCACGGGGAGCCCTACTTCCCCGAGATCAAGCCGGTGGGCAACAGCCCGGCCCAGATGTTTTCCAGCTCGCCCACCAGCGGCAGCGAAAACGTGGAGTTGATGTACCACTTGGCCCTGACGGCCTCCGCCAAATCCATAGACCTTTCCATGGCCTACTTTTTGCCTGATGAGGTGAGCATTGACATCCTGCTGGCCGCCATGCGCCGCGGGGTGCGCCTGCGCCTCATCACGCCCGGCGAAATCATCGACACCGAGACCGTGCGCGCCGCCTCACGCGCCACCTGGGGCCGCCTGCTGGAGGCGGGCGCAGAGATCTACGAATTCCAGCCCAGCATGTACCACTGCAAGGTCATGATCGTTGACGGCCTGATGGTGTCCGTCGGTTCCACCAACTTCGACAACCGCTCCTTCAGGCTCAACGACGAGGCCAACCTCAATATCTACGACGCTGCCTTTGCGGCGCGGCAGACCGAATTGTTCGAGCAAGACCTGCGCAAGTCCCGGCGCGTCACCTTGCAAGCGTGGCAAAACCGGCCGCTGAGCGAGAAGGCCAGCGAAAAGCTGGCGTCGCTGCTCCATTCACAGCTCTGACTGGAATTTATGAGCCAAATCGGCCTCCAGCCCAATATCCGTATTGGCTAGCAGCTATCAACTTGATAGCAATCGAGGTGGCTTTCCGAGGCGGCCTTCGCGCTCAGACAACAGCCGGCAGGCTTCCCAGCAGCTTGTCCAGCGTGATCGGATAGTCCCGCACACGCGCGCCAGTGGCGTTGTACACCGCATTCGCCACGGCCGCGCCAACGCCACAGATGCCGAGTTCACCCACGCCCTTGGCTTTCATCGGCGATGAGGTCGGGTCGGTCTCGTCCAGGAAGATCACGTCCTGGTGCGGAATGTCGGCGTGCACCGGCACCTCGTAGCCCGCCAGGTCGTGGTTCACAAAAAAGCCGTGGCGCTTGTCGAGAGCGAGTTCCTCCATCAGCGCCGCGCCCACGCCCATGGTCATCGCGCCAATCACCTGGCTGCGTGCGCTCTTCGGGTTGAGGATGCGGCCCGCCGCGCAGACGGCCAGCATGCGCCGCACGCGGATCTCGCCGGTGTAGATGTCGACGCCGACTTCCACAAAGTGCGCGCCGAAGGTTGATTGCTGGACTTTTTTGGACAGGTCGCCGAATTCGATGGTGTCTTCAGCCACCAGGCCCTTGGCACCGGCGGCTTCCGCCAACGGCACAGAGCGGCCGCCCGCGCTGACCATGCTGTCGGCGAAGCTCACGCCCTCCTGCGGCATGCCCAGCTTGTGGGCAACGGCTTCGCGCAGCTTCATGCAGGCCGCATAGACGCCGGACGTGGAACTGTTGGCGCCCCACTGGCCACCGGAGCCGGCCGACACGGGAAAGGCGGAGTCACCCAGCCGCACAAATACCTTTTGCAGCGGCACGCCCATCACTTCGGCCGCGGTCTGCGCGATGACGGTGTAAGTGCCGGTTCCGATGTCGGTCATATCGGTTTCGACCGTGACGAGGCCGGTGTTGTCCAGGCGCACGCGCGCGCCGGATTTCATCGTCAGGTTGTTGCGAAAGGCCGAAGCCACGCCCAGGCCCACCAGCCAGCGTCCTTCGCGCAGCTGGCCGGGTTTGGCGATGCGCCGGTTCCAGCCGAAGGTCTGTGCACCGGTTCGCAGGCATTGCACCAACTGGCGCTGCGAAAACGGCCGCTCCGGTTTCTCCGGGTCGACCTGCGTGTCGTTGAGGACGCGGAACTCTACAGGGTCCATGCCCAATTTTTCGGCCATCTCGTCCATGGCGATTTCGAGCGCCATCATGCCGGGCGCCTCGCCCGGTGCGCGCATGGCGTTGCCCTCGGGCAGGTCCAGCACGGCCAGCCGTGTGGCGGTCATGCGGTTGGCGCCGGCGTAGAGCAGGCGTGTCTGGTTCACCGCGGTTTCAGGGCTGCCGCCGGGCAGGTCGCCTGACCAGCCTTCATGGCCGATGGCGGTGAGCTTGCCGTCCCGGCCTGCAGCCAGGCGTATGCGCTGGATGGTGGCCGGCCGGTGCGTGGTGTTGTTCATCATCAGCGGCCGCTGCAGCGCAACCTTGACGGGGCGCTTCACCGCCCGCGCGCCGAGCGCGGCGAGCAGGGCATCGGCCCGGACCCAGAGCTTGCCGCCGAAGCCGCCGCCGATAAAAGGCGACACCAGCCGCACGTCTTCTTTGGGAATGCCCAGCGTCCTGGCCATGTCGCCCACGCTCCAGTCGATCATCTGGTTGGCGGTCCACACCGTGAGTTTGTCGCCCTGCCATGCGGCGGTAGTGGCATGCGGCTCCATCATCGCGTGCGACTGGTCGGGCGTGGTGTAGGTGGCGTCCAGCTGCACGGGCGCCGCGGCGAAGGCACCGGCAAAGTCACCCACTTTGGTTTCGGGCTCTCCCGAAAAGTCAGACGCCTTGGCCAGCGGCGCGCCGTCTTTTTCAGCGGCCAGGTTGAACTTGCCTGGCGTGCTCGCGTAGGTGATGCGCAGCAGTTGCGCGGCGGCGCGCGCCTGCTCAAACGTGTTGGCCACGACCAGCGCCACAGCCTGGTGGTAGTGGTCGATCTCCGGCCCGCCCAGCAGCTTGGCGGTGTTGAAGTTGCCTTTGCCGAGCTTGCCGGCGTTCTCTGCCGTGACGATGGCCAGCACGCCCGGCGAGGCGCGGGCCGCGCGCACGTCCATGGAGGCGATGCGGCCCCTGGCAATGCCGGCGCCAACGATGTAGCCATAGGCCGCATTCGGTGCGGCATCGTGGCGTTCATACGCGTAAGGTGCGGTGCCGGTGGTTTTGAGCGGGCCGTCAATGCGGTCTGTGGGTTTGCCGATGACTTTGAGCTGGTCAATCGGGTTGGTGGTGGCGGGGGTGTCGAACTTCACGATGCGCTCCTCGCCTGGGCCAGCACGGCGGCGAGGGTTCGCTCCACCAGCGGCAGTTTGAAGGCGTTGCCAGGGGTAGGCTGCGCACCGGCCAGCAGGCCTGCCGTCAGGGCCCGCGCGCCTTGCGGCATCGCGGACTCGGCAGCTTCTACGCGCCAGGGCTTGTGCGCCACGCCGCCCAGGGCGACCTTGCCGGAGCCATCGCGCTGCACGATGGCGGCCACCGACACCAGCGCAAAGGCGTACGAGGCGCGGTCGCGCACCTTGCGGTAGATGTGCACGCCGCCTGTGGGGCGCGGCAGGGTCACGGCGGTGATCAGTTCGCCCGGTGCCAGGTTGGTCTCGATATGCGGCGTGTCGCCCGGCAGCCGGTGGAAGTCGGCAATCGGGATGACGCGTGCACTGCCGTCGGGCCGCACCGTTTCCACCGATGCGTCCAGAACGCGCATGGCAACGGCCATGTCGCTCGGGTGCGTGGCGATGCACGCGGTGCTGGTGCCGATGATGCCGTGCTGGCGGTTCACGCCGCCGATGGCGCTGCAGCCGCTGCCCGGCTGGCGCTTGTTGCAGGGCTGGTCGGTGTCGTAAAAGTAAGGGCAGCGTGTGCGCTGCAGCAGGTTGCCGGCGGTGGTGGCCTTGTTGCGCAACTGGCCAGAAGCCCCCGCGAGCAAGGCCCGCGACAGCACGGCATAGTCGCGCCGCACGCGCTCGTCGGCAGCCAGCGCGGTGTTGCGCACCATCGCGCCCACACGCAGGCCGCCCTCTGGCGTTGCCTCAATCTTGTCCAGCGCCAGGCCGTTGACGTCGACCAGATGCGCGGGCGCTTCAATCTGCAGCTTCATCAGGTCCAGCAGGTTGGTTCCGCCTGCGATGAACTTCGCCGCCGGGTTGCGGGCCACTGCCGCGGCGGCCTGGGCCGGCGAGCTGGCGCGTTCGTAGGTGAAGGGTTTCATGTGGAAGCCCCCGCCACCTCGGTGATGGCTTCAACAATGTTGGAGTACGCGCCGCAGCGGCAGAGGTTGCCGCTCATGCGCTCGCGAAGCTCGTCCGGTGAGAGCAGCGGCCGCGCGGTGATATCGGCGCTGACGTGGCTGGGAACACCGCGGCGGATTTCGTCGAGTGCGCCGACGGCCGAGCAGATCTGCCCCGGCGTGCAGTAACCGCACTGGTAGCCGTCATGCTTGACAAAGGCCGTTTGCAGCGGGTGCATGCGCTGCAAGGTTCCCAGGCCCTCGATGGTGGTCACCTTGCTGCCTTCATGCATCACGGCCAGCGTCAGGCACGAGTTGATGCGCTGCCCGTCGAGCAGCACGGTGCACGCGCCGCATTGGCCATGGTCGCAGCCTTTTTTGGTGCCGGTCAGGTGCAGGTGCTCGCGCAAGGCATCGAGCAAGGTCGTGCGTGTGTCGAGGTTGAGCGTGTGCACCGCGCTGTTGACCTCAAGGGTCACGCGGGCCTGCGGGGTGGAACCGGGCGCTGCGAGCGGGGTGGAAGAATTGGGGGAGGCTGCGGTGGCGTCTGTAGTCATTGTGGTCACTGCCGCTGAAGCGGCGCTGGCTATCAGAATACCTCGCCGGGAGATGGTGAGTGCGTCGGTGGGGCTTTCCATGGCTTCTGCCTTTGTGGGAGGGAGTGGCCGATGAGCGGCAAAACGAGGGGCAAAACAAAGGCCCAGCATCGCGGCGCTGAGCCCTATTGGCTGTAGGAGGCCGGCTTGGCGGCGCGTCAGTGGCGGTCAACGCCGCAGCGCGAACGCCAGCGCAACCGGGTCGCGGGCAGGCTGGGTTCGTTGACTTTTGTTTTCGGTTTTCATCCGCTGATGGATAAGTAACAAAAATTACTAGAACAAAAAGCTCAACCTGATCCTGCGGCCGGCATTATTCCGGCACCTGAAGCGGCGTGGCCCAACGGGGGCTAGCCACCTTGTCAAACAGAAGGGTGCAGAGTATCTTGCAGTGAAAAGAACAACTGCAGGGAGACTGCTTGAAGACGCTGACTTTTCGTGCCAGGTCAATTCGCGCGCACTTGTTCTGGACCTATGCCGCTCTGGTCACAGTCCTGGTCGTGGCGTTGATGTCGCTGGCCGAGCTGGCGGCGAGCCGCATCGTCTTTGACGGTGCGCAGCGTGAACTGGAACAGCTGGGCCGCCGCACGCAAGAGCAGTTGCTGCGGTTTCAGGAGCCGGCCCGCGCCTGGCTTGAGGCCACCGCCAACGACCCGCGCGCCGGCCTTGAAGGCGACAACGACATCTCCCTGCTGCGCATGCAGATGGCCATGCAGCAGCGTTATCCGCAGATCGGATCGCTGGTGTACGGCTACCCGGACGGCAGTTACCAGCAGAACATGGTGCTGCGCACCGGGCAAGACCGGGCCTGGGCGAAGTCGCTTCCGGAGGCGCGCTTTGCGCAGCAGATCATCCGCGTCGATGAACGCGAGAAGCGGGTGGAGGAATGGGTCTTCTACGACCAGCAGATGATCGCCATCGCGAGCGAGCGCCGCCCCTGGGGCAATCGCTACGACCCGCGCAACAGGCCCTGGTATCAGGGCGCGAGCGATTTGAACCTGGGAACCTTTCAGGCCACCGATCCGTTTGTGCTGCAGCTGCCGGCGGAGTTCGGCGTGGCGCTGTCGCGGCCGCTGAGTGGTCCGAAAGGCGGGGTTGCCGCGGTGACCTTCACAGTCGCCGGCTTGTCTGATTTTTTGCGCGCGCGGGCGCAGGAAAGCCATGCCGAGTTGATCCTGTTCGATGAGCTGGGCCGGGTCTGGGGGTGGTCCCAGGCTGACCGGTTGCGCCGACTGCTGGCGTCCGAAAGGCCTGTGAGCCTCGCGTCTCTGAACGACCCCTTGTATGCCGCGCTGCAGCCGCTGACGGCGGAGGCTTCACCGGAAGACACGCCCATCCATTCGGTGGAAGGCGCGGCGGGCCAGCGCTTTGCCGCCGTGGTGATGCCCATGGACGGCGTCCTCAGCCACAGGGCTTATGTGGCGCTGGTGTCTGACCAGAACCTGCTGCTGGCGGAAGTCCGGCGCATGCGCTGGATGCTGCTGGGCGTGGGTGTGGCGGGCTTGTTGCTGCTTTTGCCTATGTTGTTCTGGATGGCCAACCTGCTGGCCAAACCGCTCAAGAACCTGGTGCGCACAGCCAGGCACATCCGCCAGTTCGAGTTCGACAGCGATATTCCCCAAGACAGCGGCATCGCCGAAGTGCGCCGCCTGCAGGAGTCGCTGGCCCTGGCGCGGGTCGCCCTGCAGGGCTTTTCCCGTTATGTGCCGCGGCCGCTGGTGCAGCACTTCATCGCCAACCGCATGACGCCCCAGCTGGGCACGGAAAAGCGCGAGCTGGCCGTCTTGTGCGCCGCACTGGACGAGCAGCAGGCCACCGCCGTCACCTGGTCGCCCCATGCCGACCAGTACCTGCAAATACTGGCAGTCGAAGTGGCGCAAGGCAAGGGGATGATGGACCGCTACGAGAGCTGCACCGCGGTGGCCTTGTGGAACACGCCGCTGAATCTTTCAAACCCTGCCGGGCATGCCTGCGACGTGGCGCTGCGCGCGCTGGAGTCCATGCAGGCCCTGGCCGAGGGGCGCGACGCGATGGTGGCGCCGCCGCATTTTGGGCTGGACCTGGGCAGCGCCATGGTCGGCAACTTCGGCACCTGGGACCACCTGACCTTCACCGCCGTGGGCGCACCGCTGGACCACGCCCGGGCCCTGGCGCGGCAGGCGCACGCCCTCGGCATCCGCATCGCCACCAGCCGTGCGGTGGCCATTGCGGCGGGCCGGCACTTCCGCTTCGAGCTGGCAGCCACCGTGCCGCTCAGCCCGAACGGCGAGCCGCAGGAAATCTATGAACTGGTCGAGCGGCTGGAGCACGATGGGAATTCCCAGGCTTCACGCCCCGGAAAAATAAGTACGGTGAGTGCGCCGGCGGGCCTTTAGGTATTGATGCCCTGGCCTATCCCTTTGGCCGAAAGGAGCTTTCCATGACTGCAAGATCGATGTTGACACGCAGGCACTGGCTGCACGAGGCGGCTGCCCTGGCCGGTGGAGCACTCGGCGGTGCCGGCTTCGCACGCGCCCAGGCGGGCAGACCATTCACGCTCTCTTACGGCTGGGTGCCCATGGCTGGAGGCAACTCGCCAGTCACCCAGTACATGATCAACAAAAAGCTGTTCGAAAAGCATGCCGCAAGCTTCGGCTACGAACTGACGGTGGACTACCGGACCTATCCCGCAGCCGCCCCGCAAGTCGAGGCCATGGCCAAAAGCGAGCTGGACATGGCCATGTGGGGCAACACACCGACGCTGCGCGCCATCGTGGCACAGCAGCCCTTCAGCCTGGTCTCGGTGGCCGAAGGGCGCCTGCGCTTTTTGCTGTGCACCCGCAAAGACTCACCCATCCGCAATGTGCAAGACCTCAAAGGCAAGACGGTCGGCACCCTGCTGGGCGCCGACCCCTACAACGCGTTCACGCAAATCCTGCGTTATGAGTTGGGCAACCCAGACCCAGCTGCCCACGGCATCCGCATGGTTCACTTGCCGACCCTGCCCGAGGCCGCGCAGGTGCCCAGCGGCGTGGACGCCACCCTGGCCATCTACCCGGCCTTTTTGAAAGCCCAAGCCGCAGGCACGGTCGCCATCATGAATTCCTACGGGTACACCGAATCGCACTACGACGGGCCGGCAGGCAAAGGCGCCGGCATCTTGCTGCCCTCGGTAAAAAACTCGCCCTTTTATCCGGACGGCTACTACCTG
The DNA here is from genome assembly GCA_021153985.1 of Polaromonas sp. Lineage (GTDB taxonomy): Bacteria > Pseudomonadota > Gammaproteobacteria > Burkholderiales > Burkholderiaceae_C > Polaromonas. The sequence goes on along the minus strand of JAJKJM010000041.1, from coordinate 28,297 downwards.
CACCGCTCCTTCCGCGTGGTGCATAACAAGCTGGTGGAAGAGCACCCCAACCTGGTGTTGGCCTTCCTGCTGGCGCAGCAAGAGGCCGTGAGCATCCTCAGCGAGGCCGACCCCGGCGCCGTGTCGCAACTGGTCAAGTCCTACTGGGGCCTGTCCCCCGCAGACGGCGCCAAGGTGGTACGCGACGAAGTGGTCTTCCGCCGCGGCTGGGCCTGGTCCACCGAGGGCGACGCCTTGTCGATGCTCGCCACCGGAAAGATGATGGCCGGCGCCAAAATCATTCCAGAGCCCGTGAGCTGGGCGCAAATCAAAAGCGTCTTTGAGCGCACAGCACCGCTGGTGAGGCAGGCTTACGACAGGCTCGGGGAAAAGCCGGGTTTGCCGGAGTTTCAGAGCGTGAAGGCTGGGGATTTGCGGGGATTGCCGTCTTGGGAGATGCGGCGGTGGAAGGATCGGGTTTAGCGCCTGTTAGCCGAGGCGGTGCTATGTAGCAAAAATTGCTTCAATCATAGCCAATAAAGCTACATATGCTGCCTCTCACTAAGCAAGCTGCCGCTCTCCAACAGTCAGAACACTTTCGAAGCATACAAACAAGCTCTCAGGCGTAGATAGTCGTCTGACCTAGGTAGCTATCCGCGGCTCCTGCGTCAGGCTGTAGCAGGTAAACACCTTGTTCAAGGCCGGCAGAGGCGCAACTTCCATCTCACCCACGGCCGGCTCCATGATGACCATGGCCACGGTGGCCGAGAGATTGTCGTGGCTGCCTATGCGGGGTGGGCGGCAGACGGAGTAAGGGAGGCCGAAATCGTCGAAGAAGGCGTTCTTTAAATCCTGGCGGTCGAGCTTGTCTTGCTGGCTTAGCAGCTTGCGTACGCGCCAGTCGCGGTAGTGGCTGTCGGGGGATTGGGAGATGCCGAGGTCGACGAGTTTGCTGAGGGCTACCGGGCTCATCCAGTGGTTGGCGTGCACGATGAGGTTGTCGGTACCAGGGTAGATGGGGAATGATTCGTTGGTGGTGCATTCAAAATCAATGCCGAAGCCTTGCGACATGCCGAGCATGATGTTGTTGGAGCAGGACTTGGGTGTGGCGGCGACGGCTTTCATTGCGAGTGAAAAGATTTCTTGCTCGAGCACTTTGCGGCGGATGAGTGAGAGCGGCACGCCGAGTTGTTTGAAGTCGCGATCTGACTCTAGGTAGTTGGCGGTGATAGAGACGCCTGCACTGTTGAAGCCGCTGCGGGCCAGGCCGCCGGCTTCGACGAAGGTCAGGAAGTCTGGGCCGTTGTCGTTGCGCACGCGCAGCACGACGGAGGTATCAACGCATTCGGCGCGCCAGTCCCAGTTTTGCCCGTGCAGCAGGTTGCCGTTGGCTGAGCGCTCGCGCAGGATGATGGCGCCGGTGCAGCCGTCGCCCGGTTCATCGTCGGCGGCCTTGACCTTGTCGGCGCGGGCCTTTGCCAGCACCTCGGTGCGGGCGTTGATCATCACGATGTCCTGGAAATCCACGCCCGCGCCTTCGGCGATGCCGCGCATTTCGTCGATGTAGTGGGGCGCGAAGTCGCCGATTTCTTTGGCGAAGTGGGCTATCAGCCGTGCGCGGGCTTGCTCGCTGTAGCCGAGGTTGACCAGCGTCTGGCCGTACAGGCGCGCGCTGCCTTGTACGCGGCTGGCGGCTTGCCGGCCGTATTGCAGACCGCGTTCATGCGGGGTGCCGGAGACGGAGATAAAGGGAAATTGCTCGATGTTTGCCATGTGCTGTGCTGCCGGAAGAAGTTGCGTGAAGAGAGATGACGGCCACCGCAAGGCGTGCCTGTCCAAACCTTGATGCGCTGGCCTGCGCATCAAGGCAAATGAGAACCAAAGTGGAACGCTTACTTGGCGGCCAGCTTCGTATTCCAGAGCAGCGGCTTGCCTTCCCACACCGTGAATCCGGACACGCGCTTGCGCACGGCCCACGAATCGGTCACGTTGTAGAGGATGATCAGCGGCGTTTTCGCGATCATCATCGCGTGCAGCTGGTCAAACAGGGCCTGGCGCTTTTTCGGGTCGGCTTCGGCGAAGCTCTGGTCGATCAGCTTCTGCGCAGCCGGGTCGTCCCACACCTTGCGCGGCTGCTTGGCCTTGGGGCCGGAGAACTGCTCGTAACTCAGGGCCGGGTCCAGGCGCGACGAATAGGTGAAGGAGCTAATCTGGTAGTTGCCGCTGTTGTAGCGGTCCAGTTGCGTGGCCCATTCAAGCACTTCGATCTGCGCGTTGATGCCGACGGCCTGCATCATGGCTTGGCTCATGACCGCGACGGAAAAACTCGGCACATGCGCACGCTTGTTGGCCTGGATCACGATAGGCTGGCCTTTGTAGCCGGCCTCTTCCAACAGCTGCTTGGCTTTGGCCGGGTCGTAGCGGTAGCCTTTCTTCTGGGCAGCGGTGTAGAAGGCTGAGGTGTCCTGGATCGCCGAGTTGTTGACGCGTGCCAGGCCTTCGGACGAAGCCGCGACGAGCTGGTTCATGTCCAGCGACAGGGCAATCGCCTGGCGGATGCGCTCGTCCTTGAGCAGCGGGTCGTTGGTCTGCATCAGCAGCGTGTTTTTGCCTGCGTCCACGGCGGCGACCACGTTGAGGTTCTTGTTGGCCTTGAGCTCCTGCACATCGGACGATGTGATCTGGCCCGCATCAATGGCGCCGGACTGCAGGCCGGCCTTGGAGGTCGACATGTCGGGAACGGTCAAGAACTTGACCTGCTCAACCAGCGGCTTCTTGACGCCAAGGTAGCCGTCGGGCTTGGTGCCGGGGGGCGACTGGTAATCGGCGAAGGCGCTGAGCGTGACGTATTCGCCGCGCTTCCATTCCTCAAACTTGAAGGGCCCGGTGCCGATGGGCTTGTCCCAGCTGCCGTCTTCCTTGACGGATTTCTTGTGGAGGATGGCCGTCATGCCGCAATCGGTGCGGGCCAGGTTGTCGAGAAAGACGGCCGAAGGTTTGTCCAGCTGCATGACCACGGTCTGTGCGTCGGGCGCGGTGACGGAGGTCACTTTGATGCCGGAGCGGCCGTCAAATTCACTGAGGCAGCGCCAGTCGGTTTTGGGGTCGGTGTAGCGCTTCCAGCTCCACAGCACATCGGCCGAGGTCATGGGTTCGCCGTTGTGAAACTTCACGTTGGTGCGCAGCTTGAAGATGTAGGTCAGGCCGTCGGGGCTGACGACGATTGAGCGCGCCAGCAGCGGGCCGACGGTGCCGTTCTCGTGATAGGCGACCAGGCCTTCGACGACGTTGAGCACCACGCCGTCGGTGGTGTTGTCGCGGTTGACGCCGGGGTTGGTCGAGCGGATGTCGGCCGGTTGTGCGACGACGATCTGCGGGGTCTGCGCCTGGGCTGCGGAACAGGCCGCCAGTACGGCAGCACTCAGAAATTTCAATCGCATCGAAAGCATAAGAAGCTCCTAAAAATCAGACCGGAAGGGGATGTACGGGATTCATGGCGCCCGCTGGCGCATCGGGTTCGTCAAAGCGCCACCTGAGTTGCATCCCGCCCTGGCCGGTGGGCGTGAGCGCGGGGATGGCCGAGAGCAGCTTGCGTGTGTAGGCGTGCTGGGGCTGGTCAAAGACTTCGTCGCGGCTGCCTTGCTCGATGATCTGGCCGGCCTGCATCACAATGACGCGGTCGGCCACCTGCTCGACCACGCCAAGGTCATGGCTGATGAAGAGGCAGGCAAAGCCGTGGCGTTCCTGCAGCTCGGCCAGCAGCGCCAGCACCTGGGCGCGCACCGTCACGTCAAGCGCGGACACCGGCTCGTCGGCAATCACAAAGGCCGGCTCGCGTATCAATGCACGGGCAATGGCCACGCGCTGGCGCTGGCCGCCCGAGAGCTCATGCGCATAACGCGTTGCATGTTGGGGCTGCAACCCAACTTCGTCCAGCATCTTGGCAACACGCGCCTGCCGCTCGGCAGACGTGAGGCCGGGCACCAGCCGCAGCCCTTCGCCGACCAGCTGGCCAATGCTCATGCGCGGGTTGAGCGATGAATACGGGTCCTGGAAAACCATCTGGCAGTTGAGCCGGTAGTCCAGCCAGCCCGCATCGCTGCGTGCAATCGAGCGGCCACGGAAGCGGATGTCGCCTTCGGTCGGTTTGATCAGGCCTGCAATCGCGCGGCCCAACGTGGTTTTGCCCGAACCGGAGCCGCCCACCACCGCGACGATCTCGCGCGGGCGCACCACCAGGTCGATGCCGTGCAGCACGCGTTTGGCGGTGGACCTGGCAAACAGCCGGCGTTTGCCGGGGTAGTCGAAGACCAGGCCACGCACTTCGATAACAGGCTGTTCATCAGCAATCCTGCGCGCGGTTTGCCGCCGCGGGATGGCTTCGAGCAGCTTGCGGGTGTAGTCCTGCTTGGGGCCGGCCAGTAGGGCGGCGGTGTCGCCGGCTTCCACCACTTCGCCTTGCTGCATGACGATCATGCGCTGGGTGTAGCGCGCGACCATGGGCAGGTCGTGGCTGATCAGCAGCACGGCGGTGTTGTGTTCACGTGTCAGGCCGACCATCAGCTCCAGCACGTCGCGCTGCACCAGCGCGTCCAGCGCGGTGGTGGGCTCGTCGGCGATCAGCAGCGCGGGCTCCAGCAGCATGACCGAGGCCAGCATCATGCGCTGGCGCATGCCGCCGGAAAATTCATGCGGCCAGGCGGCGAGTGCGGCCTGCGGGTCGGTGATGCCGACGCGTGCGAGCATGGCGAGCGCCTTGTCGCGCCGCGCCGCTGGCGAAAGCTCAGGCCGGTGCAAGGCCAGGCCTTCATCAAGCTGCCGGCCAATCGTCATCGACGGATTGAGCGAGGTCATCGGCTCCTGGAACACCATGCCGATGCGCGCGCCGCGCAGCTGGCGCAAACGGGCGTCGCTGACAGCCGCCATGTCTTCGCCTTCAAACACAATGCGGCCTGCGCTGCGCACCAGCGGCGGTGGCGTGAGGCCCATGATGGCCCGTGCCGCCTGGGTTTTGCCGCTGCCGGATTCACCGACGATGCCGACGATTTCGCCGGGTGCAACGGTAAAGGACACGTTGCGCACGATTTCGCGGCCGCCCTTGCCGATGGAAAGGCTCAGGCCCGAGACATCCACGAGCTGGTTCATTCGATGCCCCTCATGCGCGGGTCCAGCAGGTCGCGCACCGCGTCACCCAGGAAGTTGATGCCCAGCAGCGTGAGCGCAATGCACAGGCCCGGGAAGATGGAGAGGTAAGTCGCCTGCGCCATAAAGGGCCGGGCTGCGGCCAGCATATTGCCCCAGGTGGGCGCGGGCGGCGGCACGCCCAGGCCCAGAAAGGACAGCGAGCTTTCCGCCAGGATGACCCAGCCGAACATCGAGGTGGCCAGCACCGTGAGCGGCGCCACGCAGTTGGGCAGTACATGGCGGAACATGGTGTACAGCTCGGAGTTGCCCAGCACGCGCGAGGATTCGATGAATTCTTTTTCACGCAGCGACATCACCGTGCCGCGCACGATGCGCGTGACAGATGGCGTGTAGGCCAGCCCCAGCGCCAGGATGATGCCGTACTTATTGGCGCCAAAGACAGCGAGCAGTGCCAGTGCCAGCAGCAGGCCGGGGAAGGCCAGCAGGGCATTGATAAAGGCCATGATGATGCGGTCTGTCCAGCCGCGCACAAAACCTGTCAGCACACCGATGGCGGTGCCTATGGTGATGGAAAACAGGACGGTCAGGAAGCTGATCCACACGCTGTTGGAAGCGCCTGCCATCAGCCGCGAGAGTTCGTCCCGGCCGAACTCGTCGGTGCCCAGCCAGTAGCTTGCGCTCGGTGGCTTGAGGCGCGCCATGAAGTTGATCTTGAGCGGATCGTGCGGGGTCCAGAGAAAAGCCAGGACGGCCGCCGTGAGGATGAGGCCCACGATAAACAGGCCGATCAGCGCCTGGGGAGTGAGAAACTTTTTCATTCTGCGAGCACCCGGGGGTCGAAGAGGGGATAGCAGAGGTCGATCACCAGGTTGGTGACCACGTAGATCACCGCCACCAGCAGCAGGCAGCCCTGGATCACCGGGTAGTCGCGCGCAAAAATCGCGTCGACCAGCAGGCGGCCCAGGCCTGGGATGGTGAAGACCGTTTCCACGACGGCCACACCGCCCAGCAGGTTGCCCAGCACCAGGCCGATCAAAGTCCAGGTCGGGCCGAAGGAGTTGCGAAATGCGTGGTGCACCAGCACGGCACGCTCCGACAGGCCCTTGGCGCGTGCGTGCGTGATGTAGTCCAATCGCAGCACTTCCAGCGTGCTGGCCCTGGCCATGCGGATCAGCACGCCGATCTCATGCAGGAACAGCGTGAGGATGGGCATCAGCAGGTACAGCAGGCCCGACTTCCAGTCGCTCATGACGGAGACATAACCGACCACGGGCAGCCATTCGAGCTTCAGGCCAAAAAAGAGCAGCAGCAACAGGCCCAGCCAGAAGGTGGGGATGGACACCAGCAGCGTGGCCGTGCCGACCAGCATCAGGTCGGGCAGGCGGTTTTGCTTCCAGGCGGCGATCATGCCGGCGGGCACCGCGACCAGGGTGGCAAAGAACACGGCCACCAGCACGATCTGCGCGCTGACGAGAAAGCGGCTCAGCACCAGTTGCAAAACAGGCTCGCCGGTGTTGATGGAGACACCGAGGTCGCCGCCCAGCACATGCCGGCTCCAGATGCCGAACTGCACCGGCCAGCTTTTGTCGAGGCCGAGCTGGGCGCGAAGGTCGGCCAGGCGGATGGGGTCGGCGAGATCGCCCAGCAGCAATTGCGCCGGGTCGCCTGGAATGAGCCGGATCAGCACGAACACCGCCACTGCCACGATCAGCAGGGTCGGTATCGCCATCATCAGGCGGGCCAGCGCAAAACGTAGCATGGTCGGTCTTCAGGTTCTGGGCCGGCCTGGCGTTACCGGGCCTGGCTTGCCGCTTTGCCGCGCATCGTACCGAGCACGTCCGCCAGGAAGTCCTGCACCGTGTCGACACAGGCCAGGCCGTCGTGGGGAACGTTGTCGACCAGGTCCAGAGTGACATTGACGCCGGCGTTTGCAAACGACTGGCGCAATGTTTCCAGCCGCTCGGGGCGGGTGCGACCTGCGTCGTTGGCGCCGGCCATGAAGAACTTTCCGCCTTCGCGGTGGGTGATTTCCCAGGTTTCCATGTCGGCCTTGCCGACCACCATGTGAACCGGCAAGGCTTTGAGTGCGGCGAGGTTCAGCGCTTTGCCGAAGCGCTTTTCAAAATCACGCACGCCGACCCACCAGTCCTGCTGGTTGTCGATCAAAGTGACAGAGCCCGGCGCGCCAATGGAGAGGGCCCAGAGGCGCTCGGGGTGCAGCAGGCCGAAGCGGTTGACGAACTGGCCGCCGCCGGAATAACCAAAGAGCGCGAACTTGGAGAAATCGCAGCCGAACTTGGCGGCGACCTCATCGACCATGCTCAGCAGGATCTGGTCATAGCGGATGTCGTCTTCGCGCAGGTGCTTGAAGCCGTCGCGGTTGCCATCGCCCTGCGGGCCGGCGGGGAAGAGCGGGCACAGCACAACGCAGTCGTTCCATTTGGCGAAGGCGGCGAAGGCGTCGCGGTATTCGGTGAAGGCGCGCCCCGTGCCGTGCACCACCACTACCAGTTGCATGGGCTGTTTCGATTCGTGGAGCTGCGGCGGGGCATAAGTGCAGTAGGAAAAGCGCGGGTCGGTGCGCGAGGCAAAGATCGTGCTGTGGCCCAGGTCGTAGATGGCGGCGGCGCGCTGGTCGCCGAAAGACGGGGTTGAAGCCGTTGCGGCAGTCGTTGAGAGCACTTCGGACATATACATCACCACCCACAAAAAGAGATATCCAAAAGCGGCCTGTAGATGCCGCACTGCAAGGGCGATGTGTTGCGATGGCGAGAGACACGTGCCCGTCACACAACCCTGTTAAGGCCCTGTTAAAGCGGATTGTTCTCCAACCGGTTTAAAAAATATATCTATATTATGTTTGGAGATGATAAAGTTATTCTTTTGAATCGAGTTCGCCTGAAGCTGACCTACGCATGAGCACCATCCGGTTTCTGAAGACATTTCTGGTGGTCGCGGAAGGCGGCTCATTTGCCGCGGCGGCGGATCGCGTCGCGTTGACGCAGGCCGCGGTCGGGTTGCAGATGCGCGCACTGGAGACCGAACTCAAGACCGTGTTGTTCGAGCGGTCGGGGCGCGGGGTGATGCTGTCGGATGCCGGCCGGGCGCTGGTCGCGCATGCCGAAAAAATCGTTGGCTATTACGACCAGATGCGCGAAGGCCTGGACGGTGAGGGCGAGATTGCCGGCACGGTGACGGTGGGTTCCATCGTGACGGCGATGGGCTTGCTGTCAAACACCGTGGTCAGGATGAAGCCGCTGTATCCGCGCCTCAATGTACGGCTGGTGATGCAGGAATCCAGCGGCCTGGCGAACAGCGTCAAGAGCGGCGCGCTGGACGCGGCGATCTTTGTCGATGACTCGCCGCAAGAGCGAAAAGGCATGCGCTGGACGCCGCTTTATACCGAGCCACTGACGGTGGTCGCGAGCTCGCGGATCGCGCCGCCGGGCAGCGACTTCAAGAAGCTGCTGCGTGAGCAACCCTTTTTGCGCTTCGACCGACGCACACCCAGCGGCATGCGCATCGAGCAGACTTTGCGCAAGCTGGGCCTGGCGCCGCAAGACTTCCTGGAGCTCAGTTCGCTCTCGGCCATCATCGACCTGGTGCGCCAGAACGTCGGCGTGACCATCGTGCCGCACGTGAAGAACGCCGACTGGGCCAACGATGCGCTGCTGCGCGTGCTGCCGCTGCCGGGCAGGCCCGCGACGCGGCTGATCGGCATGCTGGAGCAAGGCAAGCGTGAGCACATCACCTCGGTGATCCGGCAGCACCTGGTGCAATTGCTGGCGGAAAAAAGCACGGTGGCTGGCGCAGGCCCCGCCTCGGGTGCGGCCAAGCCCCGCCAGAAACTTGCCCAGCCGCGCTGAACTTTTTCAGGGCATGCCTGTCAGACACCCTTTTAACGGAGGGAATCCCATGGCTTTTGCCCAAAACGACCAACTGACTTCACGCGCCTTGTCGGTGCTTCGCATTGTTTCCGCTTATTTGCTGATTCAACATGGCACAGCCAAGCTGCTGGGCTTTCCCCACGTGGCCTATTTCGATGGCTTGCAGGTGTTGTCGCTGATTGGCTTTGCCGGGATTCTTGAGCTCTTTGGCGGTTTGCTGCTGTTGATCGGCTTGTTCACGCGCCCTGTGGCGTTTGTGTTGTCGGGCCTTCTGGCATTTGCCTATTTCATGGGCCATGCGTCCAAGGGATTTGCGCTGTCACCCATGCTGAATGGCGGCGAGTCGGCTGTGTTGTTCTGCTTTGTGTTTCTGTTCTTTGCGGCAGCTGGCGGCGGGGCGTGGGGCGTGGACGCGCTTCGTTCGCGCAAGTAAGCAAGTCTTCAATATCAGCCGGTGCATCCCTTGCGGGTGCGCCGGCTTTTTTACGTCTGGGCCGCTGGCGCAGTGCCGGGCCCCGAAGGGGGTATGCAGCAGATGATGTAACGCAGCCGCTAAGCCCATGGTGGGCTTGGCGCCATTAGGGCTTGAATAGAGCCGAGTGCTTCTTCTCGAACCAATCCATCACCAGAGGCTCGAAGCGCACATAAGCGGCATCCGCGGTCTTCAGATCCTGCTCAGAGAGAAAGCTGCCGTCGTACTTTGTGTTTCGCAGACGGAGCACAGCGTCAAGTTCATCGAAGACTGTCAGTGGCGCACCTACTGCCTGGCATGCGGCCTCAAGGGCGTTGGCATGGTGGCCAGGGGCCGCCGTGCCGCGTAGCCCGCCGGCGTTGAGCACCGCCAGAGAAAGCATCAGGGCGGCGTCGTGACAGGCGTCGATGCGAAGCCCGGTACTGACCGACTTGTTTTGAGAGTCTTTGCGGCGCGCGTGGGCCTCTCGCACCATGTTCTGAACAAAGGTCTTGTCGGCGGGCGCCTGCCGGAAGGCCTTGCCGCTATTGGCCTGGTTGATTTCGTTTGCCGACCTCAGGGACATCTGCAGGGCCTTTCAGGGGAATCCGGCGATTCTGCCAGACGTCTTTCCAGAACTCGGCGCCCTGAGCGGTGCGCTGCTCCATCTCCTTTCGCGACACCGCCATGACGTTGACCTCGCGGGCATGCTTGCGCGCCACCGGCCTGAATGCGGCCATGGCCTTTACCGACGAGATGTCTCCGATGACCAGCACGTCCACATCGCTGTCGGGTCCATCGGTGCCCCGGGCGACCGAGCCGAAGACAAACGCGTCCTCGACGGACAACTCCTCTGCGACGGCCCTCAGGTCGTTTACAAGCGCGCTGTCGGCCAGCAGGAGCTGGCGCAGCGGCTGGTACAGCGGACTGGATTCGTCCGCCTGGTACTGGGCACCGCGGGCGTCGTGCACCACCTTCACGAGGTGTGTTTGGAGCAGCGCCGGCAGCGCACGGGAAACGTTGCCCGCGTTCGAGCCCACCTCGTTTGCCAAACCACGCAAGTGATAGGTCTTGTGCGGGCCGAAGAAGAGGGCCTGCAGCAGTTTGGGCTTGATTTCACCTCCAAAGAGGGCTGATAGTGCTGCGCTCATCGTCTCGTGTCTGGTTCGACTTTTGCAGGGTTGGTGATGTTGCCTATTAGGCAACGAATTGAGTTGTTATGGCAACGTTTGTTGCTAATATAGCAACATCTTGGCTTCTGCGCAAGCGCCATTTCTGTTGCTGTTGCATTGCTATTGCTGGCGGGATGAAGAGCGCTGCGCGGTCTCGGGACGCGCTTCTTAATTCACACGCCGTTAGGTGAATCTGTTTTGGGTGGGGCACGCTGTCATTCGCGCACTGTTCATGCCAGCGCCTCGGGCCCGAAGGCCAACCCGTCAAGCTTGTCGGGGTTGCGCATGATGTAGATATTGTTGGCCTTGCCTTCGTCGTTGTAGGCGAAGGTGATGGCGGCTGCGATTTCGCCGGTGCTCGTGCGCAACTGGATGGCGCGGCCGCCGTTGATTTCGCAGGGCACCCAATCGTACGCGGCCCAATAGCGCGCCAGCTGGGTGGAAATAAGGGTGAGCACGCTGCCTTTGCCCTGGAAGATGCCTTCAATGGAACTGACTTTGCCGCCGCTGTCGGCGCAGACGGCGATGTCATCCGACAGCAGATTGGCCAGCGAATCGGTGCTGCCGGCAGTAATCGCTTCCCGGAAGGCGGTGAGCAGGTCGTCCTGCACCTTGGGAGGTGTCACGTGCCGCACCTTGCCCTGGGCGATGTTGGTGCTGGCGCGTGATACCAGCTTGCGGCAGGCGGCCTCTTCCATGTCCAGCATCTCGGCCACCTCGGCATAGGGCGTCTCAAAAATCTCGTGCAGCAGGTAGGCGGCGCGCTCTTTGGGCGTGAGGCGTTCGAGCAGCAGCAAGAAGGCCATGCTCAGCGATGAAGCCAGCAGTGCGTGCGTTTCGGGTGTGTCTTCGGTCTGGGTGTGGATGGGTTCGGGCAGCCAGGTGCCGACATAGTCGACCCGGCTGCGCTGGGCGTCGCGCAGCATGTCGATGCAATGCCGCGTGCAAATCGCGGTGAGCCAGGCGGCCGGTGTGGCGATGCCGGCGTGGTCGGCGGCCAGCCATTTGATGAAGACGTCTTGCACGGCGTCTTCGGCATCGGCCCGCGAACCGAGGATGCGGTAGGCCAGGCCAAACAGGTGCCTGCGCCTTTCTTCAAACACGGCGGTGGGGTCGATGCTGGTCATGATGCGTATGCCCTAACCTGACTTAGTGAGCCGAGACCTGGATGCGGTTCCAGAGGTTGATCATGCCGATGGTAGCGGTCAGCGCGCCGATCTCCTTGTCACTGAACGATTGGCGCAGGCGGCCGCGCAGGCTGGCGTAGTCGGTCTTGTGGTCGAGGGTGGTCAGCGCTTCCGTCCAGGCGAACGCGGCTTTCTCGGCTTCGGTGAAGTCGTTGACATGCGCCCAGACGACGAGGCGGTCCAGCCTGTCCTGGGTTTCGCCGTCTTCACGGGCTTCGCGCAGGTGCATCTTGACGCAGAAGGCGCAGCCGTTGATCTGCGAGGCGCGCAGGTGAATCAGGTGATGCAGCTTTTTGTCCAGTCCCTGGGCGCCAATGGTTTCGCTGACCTTCAGCAATGCGGGGTAGACATCGGGGATAGCGAGGTCAATGCGGACGGGGGCGGTGTTGGCGGTGGTCGCTGCGGTCATGGTGTTTCCTTTAAAAACGGGTTGAAAAGTTGGGTGTCACACCGTATTGACGATTCAGCATTTGCGTTTGTGACGCCACCCTTCAAAAAAAAGATAAAAACGGAGAAAGAAATGAAAAATCGCCTGAACCCCGGGAAGGGATTCAAGCGATGGAGGCGATCGGGCTGCGTGCGAATTGCTATGCTTTTAATAGCTGGCTGCACAGATGGGTAAAGGGCTGGAGGCCAATCTGACTTGCAAATTGGCCTTGCTCTTCAGCGCTTTTCAGCGTTCTTCAGCGTGGCGCGCTTAGCAGGTTGTTCATTGCCGAATAGTCCAGCTTGGAGCCCAGCAGCGGCGTCAGGTCTTGTTTGAGCAGGGCCTCGACGCTGGTTCTGGCGTGTTCATACGCCACCTGGAAGGGCGATGGCCCGACGCTGACCCGGCGTGCGCCGGCTGTCTGCAGCGCGCCAATGGGTGGCAGCCCGGGCATGGCCATCACGTTCAGCGGCAGGGTGATGGCGGCGCTGATTTCTTCGACCTCAGGCAGGGCCGTGAGGCCGGGCACAAAGGCGCCGTCCGCGCCGGCCTGCTGGTACAGCTTCAGGCGGGCGATGCTGGCCTGGGCCGGCGTGCCTTCGACTTTGAGCTTGCGCAGGTAGACGTCGGTGCGGGCGTTGATGAAAAGCGGTGTGCTTTTGAGTGCGCCGCGTATGGCCTTGATTTTCTCGGCCAGCAAAGCCGGGGCGCCGCTGCCGTCTTCGAGGTTGATGCCGGCGGCTCCCACCGCGGCGAGCTCGGCGGCCAGGCGGCCTACTTCGGCGGGGCTGTCGCTGTAGCCGTCCTCCATGTCCACCGTCAACGGCAGGCTCAGGACGCGGGTGATGCGCGCGACCGCGTCGAGCAGCTCGTCAGGCGGCAAGGCGCCGCCATCGGCATAGCCGCAAGCCCAGGCGAGCGATGCGCTGCTCGTGGCAATGGCTTTGGCGCCGGAGGCCTCAAAGATTTTGGCGCTGGCGGCGTCCCAGGCATTCGGCAGCAGCAAGACGCCGTGGGGCGCCTGGTGGAGTTGGGCAAATTGTTTGTAATGCAGGGTTTGCATGGCGGCTCCGTTGTTGTGTTGGGAAGACGGGAGGACGGGAGGACGGGAGGTTGTGAGAAATCGAGCCGCACAGCTTAGCAAGCCGGGATGAAACAAGCGGCTGTTACCGACCCTTTTCCGCCCTATTTATCTGTATCTCTTTGTCTCATGCTTATTCGCTGCGGAACTCGACCTCAAACCGCGCCAGGCCTGCGTAGTCAAACCGGGTGCACTTACCCATCGGCAAGGTCAACACGCCGGCGTAAGAGCCGGTGATGACGGCTTGCCCGGCTTGAAGGCCCATGCCGCGTTCGCGCAGAAAGTTGGCGAGCCAGTAGAGTGGCGCGCGCGGATGGCCGTCGGGGTGGCGGGCTGGGGCGTTCTGGGCCGGCGCTCCGGCGACTTGCCAGTTCAATTCAAACGCCGCCACGTCAGCCGCGCCCAGTTCAGGCCCCAGCCACAAGCCGTTGTTGACAATGCAGTCGGCCAGCAGCTCGGCAAAGGGCAAGCCGCTGTGGTCGATGTAGCGGCTGGCGCAAATCTCCAGCGCGGCGTGAACGGCGCCGATGGCCGCATCGACCTCAGCCTCGGTGTAAGGCTGATCGCGCGGTGGCAGGTCTTTGGCCAGCACAAAAGCCAGTTCGGGCTCAACCTTCACGGTATCGGCACCCAGAGGAAAGGCCACAGTGCAGACGGCTGCATGGCTGATGACGGGCTGGTAGATGGGCGCAGCCACCAGCTTGCCAGCGCTGGGCAAGGAGGCTTTCCAGCCGCCTGCCGGCTGGCCCAGCTGGCGGGTGACTTCCTGCTGCACCTGCCAGCCGTCTTCCAGGTCAAGCGGCCTGAGGACCTCGGGCAGGCGCGGCCCTTGTCTTTTGGATTGGCGCCTTGCTATCAATTCAGTAGCTACTTGTGCATATAGTGCTTGGGCTGCGGGCATATTTTTCTTGAGGATTCGGTGGTGAAGGGGTGTTGAGTGGATGCGCTTCTTTGCGGTGGCCGGCTGTGTGCGATGGGTTTGGCCACTTTTTCCGGAGTCCCTGTAGTATTGGCGGCTTCCATCCGATTTTGTACGTTTCGCCATTGCGGCGAGCGCTCTTTCATCATCATTCCATCACATGAAAAAATCTCTCAACCTTGCCACCGCCCTGCCTGTTGACGCCGCCAACGCCTTGCTGATCGGCAGGGTCTGGGTGGAGGGCACGGGCCCTGTGCTGGCGATGGTCAAACCCGAGGGCGTGTTCGACCTGTCATCGGTGGCGGCCACTGCCAGCCAGCTGCTGGAATTGCCCGGCGTGGCCAAGGCGGTTCGCGCCGCGGCGCCGTCGCTGCCGCGCCTGGCGGGCACGGCCGAGGTCCTGGCCAATTCCGCAGCCGGCGCGCAGGACCCCAAGCTGCCCTGGCTGCTTGCGCCTTGCGACCTGCAGGCGCTGAAGGCCTCGGGTGTGACCTTTGTGGAGTCCATGCTGGAACGCGTGATTGAAGAACAGGCCGGCGGCGACGCCAGCAAGGCCGACGAAGCGCGCAAGGCGGTGATCGCCGTGATCGGCGGAAACCTGGGCAGCATCAAACCCGGCTCGCCCGAAGCGGCCCGGCTCAAGGACGTGCTGATCGAGAAAGGCATGTGGTCGCAATACCTGGAAGTGGGCATTGGCCCCGATGCGGAAATTTTCACCAAGAGCCAGCCGATGAGCGCGGTGGGAACGGGCGCCGAAGTCGGCATTCACCCGCACAGCCACTGGAACAACCCCGAGCCTGAAGTCGTGCTGGCCGTGAACTCGCGCGGCGAAACCGTGGGCGCGGCGCTGGGCAACGACGTGAACCTGCGCGACTTTGAAGGCCGCAGCGCGCTGCTGCTGGGCAAGGCCAAAGACAACAACGCTTCGTGCGCCATCGGCCCCTTCATCCGCCTGCTTGACGAACACTTCACCATCGACGATGTACGGCAGAGCGACCTCAGCATCACCGTGACCGGCCCCGAAGGTTTTGAGATGAAGGGCGGCAGCTCGCTGAGCAAAATCAGCCGCGACCCGCTGGACCTGGTGGCCCAGGCCATAGGCGCCAACCACCAGTATCCCGACGGCTTCATGCTTTTCCTGGGCACCATGTTTGCCCCCACACAAGACCGCCATGGCCCCGGCCAGGGCTTTACCCACGTGGTGGGCGACGTGGTGACCGTGGCCACGCCGCAGCTGGGCAGCCTGGTGAACCGCGTCACGACGTCTGACAAAGCCGCGCCATGGACCTTCGGCATCTCGGCGCTGATGCAAAGCCTGGCCAAACGCAAGCTGCTGTAAGAAGGGGGACGGGATGCACACCTCCGCACTGGTTCTGTTTTCCGGCGGGCAGGATTCGACCACCTGCCTGGCGCAGGCGCTGTCCAAATACGAACGCGTCGAGACCGTGGCCTTTGACTACGGCCAGCGCCACAAGGTGGAGCTGGATGCGCGGCTGAATGTGCTGCGCGAAATCAAGGCGCAGTTTCCGCAGTGGGCCGGCAGGATCGGTGAAGACCACCTGCTGGACCTGGCGGTGCTGGGCCAGGTGAGCGATACGTCCCTCACGCGCGACGTGGCTTTCAAGATGGAGAGCTCGGGGCTGCCCAATACCTTTGTGCCGGGGCGCAACCTGCTGTTTCTCACGCTGGCTGCTGCGCTGGCGTACCGGCGCGATTTGCAGGTGCTGGTCACCGGTGTGTGTGAGACGGACTTTTCGGGCTACCCCGATTGCCGCGACGACACCATCAAAGCCATGCAGCTGGCGCTGTCGCTGGGCATGGACAAGCGTTTTCTGATTGAGACGCCGCTGATGTGGATAGACAAGGCCGACACCTGGCGGCTGGCGCATGACGTTGGTGAAAAATCAGGAGTTTCCAATGGCGGCGAGGCGCTGGTGAACTTGATCGTGGAGCATACGCATACCTGCTACCTGGGTGACCGGGTGCATCGGCATGCGTGGGGCTATGGGTGTGGGGCGTGCCCGGCATGCGAGTTGCGTGCTCGGGGCTTTGAGCGTTACACCGCAGCGGGCTGAGTCCCTGTCTTGCTCCTTCCCCCGCTGGGGGAAGGCTGGGATGGGGGCTCTTTGATAGGGCACAGGCGGTGATGATTCGCAGGCCGCTGGCCCCCATCCCCACCTTCCCCCAGTGGGGGAAGGAGTCATACCGCCTTAAAGTGTTAGAGGCTGTCGATCACGCTTCGGGTAACAAGAGGCGGTTCCTCACCGAGGTGAAACCCGAGCTTGCGTTCCCGCAACGCCACATCGCTGGCCGTCACGCGGTCAAAACGGCGCAGGTGTTCTGTCCATGACTCGTCAATGATCTGCTCGATGTAGTGGCCGGGCTTGTTGACGTCGCGCAGCAGCTCCCATTCGAGCGCGCCCTGGCGCAGGCGGCTGCGGCGGCTTTCCTGCATCACCGCGCGAAAGCCCTCAGCGCGCGCCGGATCGATCTGGTAGTGGATGGCCACAACCACGCGGCCGGCGCCGGGTGGCGCCTCGGCTACCGGCGCCTTGAATTCGCGTGAGGGCGTCAGGTCTTCCTCGATGCTGAGGTCAGACACCAGGTACTGCGCCATCATCATCACCACCGCGCCGCTGGCAGCGGCCATCAGCAGGCCGGTCGGCACGCTGGTGAGGGTGGCCGCATGGCCCCAGATCGCCGCGCCCGCGGCGCTGGCGCCCATGATGGCCATCTGGTACATCGACATGCCGCGCGCCCGCACCCAGTCGGGCAGCGCCAGCTGGGCCGACACGCTGAGCGAGTTGGCGCAGGTGATCCAGGCCATGCCGTTGAGCAGCATGGCCGGCACCGCCACATACACATTCGGCGCAAACGCCATCACGGCCATGGAGACCGACTGCAGCAGCGTGGCGCGCATCACCAGCGCGTCGCGCGGCATCATCTGGCGCAGACGCGGCAAATTCAGCGCGGCGACGATGGCGCCCGCACCCATAGAGGCCAGCAGCAGGGTGAAAGTGCCGGCGTTGCCACCGCCGCCGTGCAGGCCGCGCGCCACCAGCGGCAACAGCGCCAGCAGGGCGGTGGAATGAAAAAAGAAGGTGGCGATACGCAGCAACACCGCACGCAGGCGCGCCGACTGGCCGACGTACTGCAGCCCCACGCGCATGGCGCTGATGAGGCGTTCACGGCCCAGCGGGCTGGGCGCATGGTCGCGCCGCCATCGCATGATGACAAAGCCGGAGATCACCGACAGTACCGCGTTGAGCACAAAGACGTATTCGGTGCCGGCGCTGGCGATCAGTGCGCCGGCCACCAGCGGGCCGACGATTCGCGATGCGTTCATCGACACACCGTTGAGCGCCAGCGCCGCCGGCAACTGCACGCGCGGCACCAGCTCGGGCACGATGGCGGCGAACACCGGCCAGCGCATGGCAAGGCCCACGCCGTTGGCAAAGGTGAGCGCCAGCAAGAGCGCGGGTGTCATGACGTCGGCGATCACGGCAACGCACAGCAGCGTGGCCACAACCGCCACCCAGAACTGCGTCATGATGAAGTAGCGGCGGCGGTCCAGGATGTCGGCCAGCGCGCCGCTGGGCAGGCCCAGCAAGAAGACGGGAAGCGTGGAGGCCGTCTGCACCAGCGCCACCCAGAGGGGCGAGGTGGTCATGGAGGTCATCATCCATGCGGCTGCCACGTCGTTCATCCACATGCAGATGTTGGCGACCAGCCAGGTGCTCCACAGCATGCGGAACACCGGGCGCCTGATGGGCGCCCAGGCGGAGAGGTCGGCGGCGCCGGGCGGGGCTGGGTGCGGGCTGGCTTCTTCAGGCATTCAGGCGTTCTTTAAAGGAGCCGGTCCCGCTTCAGGATGTAGCGGCAGCGTGGTGTCGTTCAGGGAAAACAGCGCGGGCGAACCCTCGGGTGCGGGCTTGAAAGTCCATGCACGCTGGTGAAAGCGCGCCACGCTGGAGCGGTGTGCAATCGACACCAGTCCGCCGCGCACGGCAGTCAGGTGTGCCAGCAGGCGGCCGTAAAGCGTTTCTTCGGCTTCGTCGTCAAGCGCGCTGGTGGCTTCGTCGGCAAAAATCCAGGTGGGTTTTTTCAGGAGGACGCGGGCGATGGCAAGGCGCTGCTGCTCACCGCCTGAAAGCTTCTGGCTCCACGCGTCCTGGCTGTCCAGGCGTGCCACCAGTTTGGGCAGCAGTGCATCTTCCAATGCCTGTTTGAGCGCCTCGTCGGTGTACTGGCTGGCGGGTTGCGGGTAGGCCAGTGCGTCACGCAACGTGCCGTCCGGGAAATAGGG
Source organism: Polaromonas sp. (assembly GCA_021153985.1). Lineage (GTDB taxonomy): Bacteria > Pseudomonadota > Gammaproteobacteria > Burkholderiales > Burkholderiaceae_C > Polaromonas. The sequence continues at coordinate 9,743 of JAJKJM010000041.1, read as the reverse complement.
CCGTTGCGGAATGAACATCGCGTCTTTCGGCAACTGTGTGCGGCCGGTTGAAAACGGCCAGATGCCGGCCAACGCGCGGAATAGGGTGGACTTGCCGCTGCCGGACGGTCCCTTGACGAGTACCCTGTCGCCGGGACCGGCGCTCAGCGAGACGCCGCTCAGAAGCGCGGTACCGCCGGGCAGCGCCAATGCCAGGCCGGCGGCGTCCACTCTGTCAGCCTGGGCTGCCGGCGCCGCACCGTTTGCTATTGAATTGATAGCGGTCTGTGCTTGTCCCTGCTGGGCTATGGCCTGAATACTGTCTTCAAAATTGGTCAAGCGCCCGGTGGTGGCACGCCAGGCGGCGATGCTGCTGTAGCTGTCGACAAACCAGCTGAGCGAGTCTTGCACCCTGCCGAAAGCGGTGGAAATCTGCATCAGGCCGCCGAGCTGGATGGCGCCGCTGAAAAAGCGCGGTGCGGCCACAATGAAAGGAAAGATGATGGCGGCCTGGCCGAAGAAGCTGGTGAACCAGATCAGGTTTTTCTGCTTCCGGATCAATTGCAGGTAGTTGGACAGAACCGACGAAAACCGCAGGTCGAGCTGGGCGCGTTCCACGGTTTCGCCCTTGTCCAGCGCAATCGATTCGCTGTATTCGCGTACCCGCACCATGTGGTGGCGGAAGTCGGCTTCGTACTTCTGCTGGAAGAAATTGAGGCGGATCTGCGGCCGGCCGATGTAGTGCGTGATCACGCTGCCGACGAGGCAGTACAGCACGGCCACCCAGACCATGTAGCCTTGCAGTGTGTAGGTGGTGCCGCCTAGGGTGAAGTCGATAGGGCCTGACACGGCCCACAAAATCCCGACAAAACTCACCAGCGTGACGACGGCGTTGAGCAGGCCCATGGTGAGGCTGATGGTGTAGGTCGTGAAGAGATTCAAGTCCTCCTGGATACGCTGGTCGGGGTTGTCCGGCGTGTAGTCGCCTGCATTGGCTGGGCCGGCCAGCGTGGAAAACCGCGCCAGCTCCATTTTGTAGAAGGCGTGGTGCGTGAGCCAGCGGTCCAGGTAATCGCGCGTCATCCATGAGCGCCAGCGCACCTCGAGCAGTTGCGTGAGGTAGAACTTGTAGACGGCAATGATGATGGCGCCGAAGGCCAGGTAACTAAAGCGGGTGAGTTGCTGCCAAAAGACAACCTGGTCTTTTTTCTCGAGCGCGTCGTAGAACACCCGATACCAGTCGTTGAACTGCACCGCCATATAGACCGTGCCGAGGTTGAGCAGCACGATGGCCAGAAGATAGCCGCGCGCTTTCCATTTGTCTTCTGAGCGGAAGTAGGGCGCGGACAGTGCCCACACCCGCAGGCAGAACTTCCAGAAGTTGGCAAAGCGGGCCGAAAAACCCGAAGGAGGCGTGTCGTTCATGATGGGGGGCGCTCGTTGTTATTCGTATTCAGGACAGCTGGTTCGAAACACCGCTGGCCACATGGCCCGAAGGCACATGTTGCGAGGCGGAGTGGACATGGCCGGTCTGGTCGTCAAAGAAGAAGTCGGGTTCGAACTCGCGCAGGAATTCGCCCTTTGCCAGGCCTCCCAGGAACATAGCCTCGTCGACCTCGATGTTCCAGTCCATCAACGTGCGGATGGCGCGTTCATGCGCCGGGGCGCTGCGTGCGGTGACGAGCGCGGTGCGTATGCGCATGCGCGAGGTGCCCACTTGCTGCAGGCGGTGCAGCGCCTCGAGCAAAGGCTTGAAGGGGCCGGCCAGCAGCGGCTGCGTGGCCTTGTCGCGCTCATGCTGCTGGAAGGCGGAAAGGCCTTGCGCCTGGAAGACGCGCTCGGCCTCGTCTGAGAAGATCACCGCGTCGCCGTCAAAGGCAATGCGCACTTCGTTGGGGTGGGCGTCGCTGGCGCGCACCGAGTGCGGGTAGACCTGCGCGGCCGGAACACCTGCCAGCAGGGCGTCGCGCACGTCGCTCAGGTGGGCTGACAAAAACAGGTTGGCGTGCAGCGGCTTGAGGTAGCGCCAGGGCGCTTCGCCGCGGTTGAAGGTGCCGCGCTCAATCTTCAGGCCGTAGTGCTGGGCTGAGCGGAACACGCGCATGCCGGAGACCGGGTCGTTGCGCGAAAGGATCACGACCTCCACGCGTTGCGCGGGCGCGGCGGGGCTGGCGGCTTCGCCGGCGCTTTCGGGTGCTTCGTTAAAGGCCAGCAGTTTCTTGACGAGCGAGAAGGCCACGCCGGGCTTGGCCGGCACATCCAGGCGCTCAAGCTGCAGCTTCATGTAGGCCGCGTCCTTTTTGGCGCCGGGCACGGGCTCGGCCGTCATGCCGGTTTCAAAGACCTGGTTTTCTTCTTCAAAGTCAAACAGCGCGCGTGACGAGATCGCCACCACGAGCTGACCATCCAGAGTTGCTGCCATTTGTTTGATGCCTTGTCTGGGTTTTATGAGTGAGCTTGCAGTTCGAGTGTGCACCATTGTCCGTAGGCGGGCGCTTCTGTCGGCCACTGATCGGCGCTGGCTATCTGACGCACACCGCGTGCAATCAGTTCCGCAGCGCGAATCACGCCAGCATGCGTGATCCATAAGGTGTCGGCAGGGCCCTGCAATTCGTCAAAGGCTTCAGCCACGCGCGCCATCACCTGCATGGTGCTTTCGCCGCTGCCGCCTACGGCATGGTGGGCAAAGCCGTCGGTCCAGGACTGAAGGTCGGCGGGAGCGATGTCTTGCCAGGCGCAGCCTTCCCAATCGCCGAAGTCCATCTCCTGCAGCCGAGGGTCGGTTTTATAAGTCAAATCGGGCCGCAGCCCATGTAGCGCCTGGGCTAGCTGCTCACATCTTTGTAGCGGAGAGCTGATGGCACGCGTGGCGGCGGGAAGTAGTTCAGCCAATTGCCGGGCGCATTCTGCGGTTGCAGCCACGTTGGCCGGGACGTTTTTCCGGCCGTAGCAAATGCCAGGTTCAACCAAAGGCGTTGCGTGGCGGACCAGCCAGAGTTTCATGGCTTGATAACGGTCATAGGCTGACGGCCAGGCCCAAGTAGAAAGCGATTTCGCAAACCTGCTGCGTGGCACCTAAACAGTCGCCGGTAAAACCCTGCAGGCGCCGTTTGAAGAGCCGGCCCATCCAGAGCAGGGCGAGCACCGCAAAGCTGCAGGCGACCACCAGATTCAAAGCGTCGAGTGCGAGGGTGGCCAGGGCCAGCACGCCGAAGCACCAGGCCAAACCCACCAGCAGACTTCCCGGCCCGATCTGGTCGGCCAGCGGTTTGGACTTGGAAGCGACGGTGTCGCCCACATGCGGCAGCAGATAAATCAGCAGCAGCGGCAAGCCGCGCGAGACGACATGGCCGGTCATCAATGCGGCGCAGACATACCAGGTGGCAAAGGGCGCCTCTTCCCATTCGCCCCATCCGGTGGGCAGGCCTTCGACAGAGCCGAGGATGGCCAGCAGCGAGACTTTGCACAGCACAGCCAGCACCAGCGCCATGGCGCCGAAAGCACCCACGCGCGAGTCTTTCATGATCTGCAGCGCGCGGTCCTTGTCGTAGCTGCCGCCCAGGCCGTCGGCCACGTCGGCCAGGCCGTCTTCATGAAAACCGCCCGTCAGCAGTACGGTGGCGGCAGTGGAAAAGGCGGCGGCCACCAAGGGCGTGAAGGTGGTGTCGGGCAGCATGGCCTGAAACAACGCATAGGCGGCCGCTGCGGCAATACCTGCCAGGATGCCCACGCCCGGAAAGTGCCCGGCGCTGGCGCGCAGCAGCTCGGGGCTGTAGCCCACCCATTCGGCCAGCCGCCCCGTGACGGGGATGCGGGTGAAGAACTGCACGGCAAGCAGGTACTCGCGGACGAACTGGGCGATGGCTGTCATGCGGGGCTCATGGGGTTCAGGCGCTTTCCTTGCCGCTCACGCCTGCGGACTCAAAGCTGGCCATCTCGTTGAGAAAGTTGGCCGCCGACTGCACCAGCGGCCATGCCAGCAGCGCACCCGTGCCCTCGCCAAGGCGCAAGTCCAGCGCCAGCAGCGGCTGCGCTTTCAGGTGGACCAGCAGCAGGCGGTGGCCGTGTTCATCACCCTGGTGGCAAAACACCATGTAGTCTTGCACGGAGGGCGACAGGGCGCGCGCCACCAGCGCGGCCGCACCGGCAATAAAACCGTCGACCAGTACCACGCGGCGCTCACTCGCGGCCTGCAGCATGGCGCCGGCCATCATGGCGATTTCAAAACCGCCCAGGGCGGCCAGCACGTCCAGGGGCTGGGTCGCGCCGGCATGGCGCTCCAACGCAGCCGCGAGCACCTGGCGTTTGTGCGTGAGTTGCGTGTCATCCAGGCCTGTGCCGCGGCCGGTGGCGTCGTCGACGCTGACGCCTGCCAGGCGTGCGAACAGCAGGGCGGCAGCGGACGTGTTGGCAATGCCCATCTCGCCGAAGGCGACCACGTTGCCGGGCAGGTTCTTCACGATGCTCATGCCGGCCTGCAATGCGGCTTGCGCTTGCGTAGGCGTCATGGCGGGCTCCTGGCGGATGTTGCGTGTGCCGTGGGCGATCTTGTGCTGCAGCAATTGCGGGTGCGCCGGCAGGTCGGCGGCCACACCGGCATCGACCACTTGCAACGCAAAGCCATGCTGGCGTGCAAACACATTGATGGCGGCGCCGCCGGCCAGCATGTTGCCGACCATTTGCACCGTGACGGCCTGTGGGTAGGCTGACACGCCTTCCGCGGCGATGCCGTGGTCGGCTGCAAACACCACCATCTGCGGTTCACGCAGCGTGATGTTTTCGTTCTGCTGGATCAGGCCCAACTGCAGCGCCAGACTTTCGAGGCGGCCGAGCGCGCCCAGCGGCTTGGTCTTGTGGTCGATCTTGTGCCGCAGCCTGGCCTCGAGCGAGGCGTTGGCGGTGGGCTCAATCGCGGGCAGGCGGGAGGGTAGAAAGTCGGGAGCGTTCATCGGTGATTTGCTTCAGGCAAGCGGGGCAGAAGCAGGACAGCGCGCTGCCTTCCGCTTGCGGGGTTCGTTCGGAGGGCACGGGCATGACGTGCGGCAGTTGCACGCACCAGCATTCGGCATCGCCCGCCACCATGCCGCAGCGCAGGCCGGCGCCGCAGCGGGGGCACACCGAGGTGTTCGCCAGAGCGGGTGTGGTCGGGGCTGCGGCCTGTGGGCTCATGGCGTGTGTGGTTGTTCAGCTCTGCAGAAACAACCGGTAGACGGGGTTGGCGGTTTCTTCGACGTGGGGGTAGCCGAGGGTGTCCAGGAAATCCTTGAAAGCCTTGTTGTCGGCCTTGGGCACCTGCAGGCCCACCAGGATGCGCCCGTAGTCGGCGCCCTGGTTGCGGTAATGAAAGAGGCTGATATTCCAGCCCGGCCGCATGCTGGAGAGAAACTTCATCAGTGCGCCGGGGCGCTCGGGGAAGATAAAGCGCAGCAGGCGCTCGTCTTTGGACAGCGCGCTGTGCCCGCCCACCATATGGCGGATGTGCTCCTTGGCGAGCTCGTCGTGCGTGAGATCCAGCGCCTTGAAGCCGTGGCGCGAGAAATTCGCGGCGATCTTGCTGCTCTCGCCCTTGGCCGAGGTGGTCAGGCCCACGAAGACATGGGCCTTGGCGTCATCGTTAATGCGGTAGTTGAACTCGGTCACGCTGCGCGGTCCACCCGGCAGTTCGCCGATCAGCTCACAAAAATGCCGAAAGCTGCCGCGCTCTTCGGGAATCGTCACAGCGAACAGGGCTTCGCGCTCTTCGCCGACCTCGGCACGCTCGGCAACGAAGCGCAGGCGATCGAAGTTCATGTTGGCGCCGCACAGGATGGCAGCGTAGGTCTCGCCCTTTGTCTTGTGGGTCGCCACGTACTGTTTGATGGCGGCCACGGCCATCGCGCCGGAAGGCTCGACGATGCTGCGCGTGTCGACAAAAATATCCTTGATGGCGGCGCAGACGGCGTCGGTGTCGACGGTGATGAATTCATCGACCAGCTCGCGGCTGATGCGGAAGGTCTCTTCGCCCACCAGCTTGACGGCGGTGCCGTCGGCAAAGAGGCCCACGTCGCTGAGGGTGACGCGTTTTTTCGCGGTGACCGACTGCATCATGGCGTCGGAATCGTTCATCTGCACGCCGATGACCTTGATCTCGGGCCGCACGGCCTTGATGTAGTTGGCCACGCCGGAGATGAGCCCGCCGCCGCCAATCGCCACAAACACGGCGTCGAGACGGCTGGAGCCCAGTGTTTGCAGCTGCATCAGGATTTCCATCGCGATCGTGCCCTGGCCGGCGATGACATCGGGGTCATCGAAGGGGTGCACGAAGGTCAGGCCCTGTTTTTTCTCGAGCACCACGGCGTGGCCGTAGGCGTCTGAGTAGCTGTCGCCATGCAGCACGACCTCGCCTCCCCAGGCCCTGACCGCGTCGACCTTGAGCTGCGGCGTGGTGGTGGGCATGACGATGACGGCGCGGGCGCCGAGCTTTTGCGCGCTGAGGGCCACGCCCTGGGCATGGTTGCCGGCTGAAGCGCAGATCACGCCTTTCTTGAGCTGCGCCGGGCTCAGGTGGGCCATCTTGTTATAGGCGCCGCGCAGCTTGAAGCTGAATACCGGCTGCTGGTCTTCGCGCTTGAGGAGAACGGTGTTCTTCAGGCGGAGGCCGAGGTTTTTGGCGGGCTCAAGGTTTGATTCAATCGCCACATCGTAGACACGCGCCGTCAAAATCTTCTTCAGGTAGTCGGCGGGCTGCAGCGGTTTGCCGGAAGACTTGGTGGAAAGCTTGCCGGGGGGCGCGGTGCCGGCGGCGGTTTTGGGGCGGTGTGTGGCGGTTTTGGTGGGGGTGGGCATGGTTTTCTCGCAGCCTGACATCATAGTGGGGCACGAAAAAGCCGAAACTGCAGGCGCTCACCGTGGAAGCCGCCCTCGTGACGCGTGAGACCCGCTACGGGAATCGGGAAAAGCAGGCGAATCCGGAAAGGCCAAGAAAAAAGGCCCAGACTTTGCAGTCTGGGCCTGTAAATCCACCCTTAGAGGAGGTGGAGGAGACAACCGGTGCAACCAATACCTTGTGACGCGAAAGCTATCTGTATTGGTGCGATGATTTCAGTATAGCGCGGTGATGTTGCGCTGCACAATATTCTGTGGCGCAAACTCGACATTTTTCACGCTTTAGTTATTTATTTACTGCATAAGGAGAGAGATTTATGGAATGCACGGTGAGCTGGACAGGCAACAGCGCCACGACAGGGTCGCCCTCCAGCATGAGTTTTCTCGCCAAGACGGGGAGCGGCCACACCCTGTTAATGGATGGTGCGCCCGACGCAGACAAACCCGAGAACGGCGGCGCCAACCTGGCGCCCCGGCCCATGGAAACTGTGCTGGCGGGCGCGGGTGGTTGCACGGCCTATGACGTGGTGCTGATCCTCAAGCGCGGCCGCCAGGATGTGCGGAGCTGCTCGGTGAAGTTGGATGCCGAAAGGGCGCCCACGGACCCCAAGGTGTTTACCAAGATCCACATGCATTTTGTGGTGACGGGGCGTGGCCTGGCGGTCGGTGTTGTCGAGCGCGCCATCACCATGAGCCACGACAAATACTGCTCGGCCACCATCATGCTGGCGAAGACGGCTGAGATCACCACGACCTTTGAAGTGATCGAGGTTTGAGGGTGTTTTGGGCCTGTAGCCCAGGCAAATAATGGGCAAGCAGCTACCAAATTAATAGCGGGGCATTCGTCCGGCCGGTAAACTGCTTCAAGACCGGAAGGATCAGAGGTAGTGCGCCGTGGTCGTCATGACGCGCGCCGCTGACCGCATGAGGGCCTTCACGGGCTCGGGCAACTGCAGGGCGCCGGCCTGCTCCGCTTCACGTGCGTGCAGGGCTTCGTCGTCTTTCATCTGGGCCACGATGGCGCGCGATTCATGATCGCCCTGCGGAAGGCGCTCGAGGTGGCTGGCCAGATGCGCCTCGACCTGGCGCTCGGTTTCCACAACAAAGCCCAGGCTCAGGCGGTCACCCAGCCGGCTGGCCACCAGCCCAAGGCCAAAGGCGCCGGCATACCAGAGCGGATTGAGCAGGGAAGGGCGGGCGCCGAGCTCGTCCAGCCGGTTTTTGGTCCAGGCCAAGTGGTCGCCTTCTTCGCGGCTGGCCTCCAGGAAATGTTCGCGCAGCACCGGGTCACGAGTGCCCAATGCCTGCGCCGCATACAAGGCCTGCGCACAGACCTCACCCACGTGATTGACCCGCATCAGCGCACCGGACAGCGCCTTGTCTTGCAGGGCCAGTTCGGTTTTTTCGCTGGGCACGGTGGGGCAGGCACGGCTGGCGTGCGGTGTGGCAAAGAGGGTGCGCAATGCGCCGTCGGCGGCGTTCAGCGCGGTGTCGAGTGCGGTAGTCATGGGGCCATGTTAGCGCCGGACCCGCAGCATGGGAATGCCCATGAAAAAAGCCCCTGTGAGGGGGCTTTTGCGATACAGGCCCGGGGTTGAATCCGGGCGGTGCTTCGTTTAGAACGTGTGGCGGATACCGAAGGCGATGTTGGTGGAGCCGACGCCCGCTGCCGAGGTCACGCCACCCAGGAAGCCATTGCCGCCTGGAGCGACCTGGCCTTGGCCCTTGTTGTCAAAGCGGGTCAAAACGGCGTTCAGGTTGGTGCGCTTGGACAGTGCGTAGGTGTAGGTAAAGCCGTAGGAGTTGGTATCGGCGTTCACTGGGCGCTTGTCGTCCAGGCGGTTATAGGCGACCACCCAGGTGTGTGGGCCGGTGGTGAGCTTGTAGCCGATGTGCGCCAGCCTGGCGTCCTGACGGAATGCGGCGTTGTAAGCGTTCTGGAACGCCGTGCCGACAACCGCGCTGCCGGTGGAGGCGGTCACCGAAGCCGCAATCGTGGAGATGCCAGATGGATTGTCGTCCTTGATGGTGGCGTACTCACCATACAGGGTGCCGGGGCCGATATCGACCGTGGCGCCAATCAGGTCGTTGGTCAGGGATTTCTGGCCCAGCTCATTGTTCTTGCCGTTGTGGCCATAGCCCACCGAGAAACCGTCGCCCTTGTAGGTGACCATGCCACCCCAGAACCTGCCTGCGGAGCTGCTGCCCGCGACTTCACCCGCGCCGTACATCAGCAAGGCCGTGATGCCGCTGGTCTGGATCGCGTACTGCACGGTGTTGCTCAGGCGGATATCGAATGCGGCGGGCAGGCTGGCAACCTGGCCGGCAGCCAGGCTGGACTGGGTCTGCGAAGCGTCAAACTGCGCGGCCACCAGGTAGCCGGGCGTGTATTGGCGACCGAGCGTGATGGCGCCGACAGGGGTGACCAGGCCGACATAAGCCTGGCGGTCAAACAGGTTGCCGGCAATGTTCACGCCGAATGCGCCTGTGGCGAGCGTGTTGTTCACGCCGGCAATCAGCAGGTCACGGGTTGCAACGGGAAGGGGAAGGCCCGTAAGGCTGGCTGCCACCGAGGTAGCGACGCGATCAGGCATCTGGGTGCCGGAGTTCGGGCGGTTCGTGACAGAACCGGTATCGAGTTCAAAGCGGTTTTCGAGGGTGAAGATCGCCTTGTAGCCGCCGCCGATATCTTCTGAACCGCGAAGGCCGAAACGCGAACCTTCCATGATGCCGCTGGCAATCGTGCTCACGGAGCCTTGGCGCAGACCGGTAACGTGGTTGTAGCCTCCATCAAGAATGCCGTAGACGGTCACGGTGCTTTGCGCCATGGCGGCCGAGGTGGACAAAAGTCCCATGATCGCAGTTGCAACGAGGGTCAGTTTTTTCATGGAGTCTCCAGG
>JAJKJM010000040.1 GCA_021153985.1 Polaromonas sp. | reverse complement strand
GGCTTCCTCTTTGACAGCGAAGACCACCTGATCCGCATCGACATGAGCGAGTTCATGGAGAAGCATTCCGTGGCCCGCCTGATCGGCGCGCCTCCGGGGTATGTCGGCTATGAAGAAGGCGGCTACCTGACCGAAGCTGTTCGCCGCAAGCCCTATAGCGTGCTGCTGCTCGACGAGGTCGAGAAGGCCCACCCCGATGTCTTCAATGTGCTGCTGCAAGTGCTGGACGACGGCCGCCTGACCGACGGCCAGGGCCGCACCGTGGACTTCAAGAACACCGTCATCGTGATGACCAGCAACATCGGCTCGCCCATCATCCAGTCCATGGTCGGCAAGCCGGCCGAAGAGATCAAGGACGCGGTGACGGATGAGCTCAAGAACTACTTCCGCCCCGAGTTCCTGAACCGGATCGACGAGGTAGTGGTGTTCCATGCGCTCGACGCGAAGAACATCGAGTCCATCGCACGCATCCAGCTCAAGGTGCTGCTGGCCCGCCTGCAGAAGATGGACCTGACGCTGGACGTGTCGGAAGCGGCGATTGCCGAGCTGGCCAAGGTCGGGTTCGATCCGGTGTTCGGCGCGCGGCCCCTGAAGCGCGCCATCCAGCAGCGCATAGAGAACCCGCTGAGCAAACTGCTGCTGGAAGGGCGCTTCCCGCCCAAGAGCACCATCCCGGTGGACGTGGACCCGATCCGCAACCCGGGGGTGTTCAGCTTTGGCGGGGCCGGGGGCGCCCCGGAGGCTGTGGTTGCGTAGGCCAGGGTCGTGCGTTTGCTATTAATTAAGTAGCTACAAGCGCATGTCCTGATTGGGCTGTAGCCCATTTTTTCTAAAAAAGCCCGCCATCCTGAATCAGGTGGCGGGCTTTTTTGTCTGCGTCGATCCCGGCACTTGTGCCTGGCGCCTCCCGTTTAGCCGGCAAGCCCCGCATACACGTTCTGCACGTCGTCATTGCCGTCGATGGCTGCCAGAAAGGCCTCCACTTCTTCAAGCTCGGCAGCGCTCAATGAGGCCGGCGCGATCGGGTTTTTCGCCCTGTAACCCAGCTTGGCCGACAGCACGGTAAAGCCCTGGGCCGGCAGAGCGCGGCTGACCAGGTCCAGATCCACCGCGTCCGTCACAAACAGCGTTGTTCCTTCTTCCTCGCCTGGCTCAAAGTCCTGGGCGCCGGCTTCGATAGCCGCCAGTTCCGGGTCTGCGCCCGGCGCCGCCGGCTCGGCTTCGATCATGCCGATATGGTCGAAATCCCAGCTCACAGAGCCGGAGGTGCCGAGATGGCCCTTGCGGAACAGCACACGCACTTCCGATGCCGTGCGGTTCAGGTTGTCCGTCAGGCACTCGACCATCACCGGCACGCGGTGCGGCGCAAAACCCTCATAGATCACGTGCTCAAAATGCACCGCATCGCCCGTGAGCCCGGCGCCTTTCTTGATGGCGCGCTCCAGCGTGTCTTTGGGCATGGAGACCTTGCGGGCCTGCTCCACGACCAGCCGCAGGCGTGAGTTGGAGGCCGGGTCGGCGCCGTTGCGCGCCGCGACCATGATTTCCTTGGCGAGCTTTCCAAATAGACGGCCTCTGGCGCTGGCCGCCAGTTCCTTGCCTTTTGCTTTCCATTGCGCGCCCATGTCTGATGTTCCTTGGTGTTGCGGCGCTCACGGGCGCCTGGCTTTGTTTTGAGGTGGCCGGCCATGCAGGGGGCCGGGGCTCCGGTTATACACCCATGCGAACCCGTCCCGCCGCGGCGCTTCAGACCACTAGGCCCGCAGTCTGCAAAAAGGTCTGCAGGGCGCCAAAGTCCAGCGGCTTGGTGAGGTGCTCGTCAAAGCCGGCTTCCAGGGCGCGCTGCTTGTCTTCGTCGGTGCCAAAGCCGGTCAGTGCCGCCACCGTGACCCGCTCACCGCCATGCAGCGCGCGCAAGGCGCTCAGTACTTCGTAGCCGTTCATGCCCGGCATGCCCAGGTCCAGCAGGATGGCTTGCGGCGTTTGCTTGCGAAAAAGCTCGAGCGCTGCGGGGCCGTCATAGGCCACTTTCACGTGGCAGTCCATCAGCCGGAGGATCTCCGCCAGGCTGTTGGCCGCATCCTTGTTGTCGTCCACCACCAGCACCGTCGCACTGGATTCGCTGGCGGGTGTACCGTCCGTGCTTGCGGCGCTTATCTGCGCATTCGGCAGGAAAAACGAGAACCGGCTGCCGCGGCCGGGGCCTTCGCTTTCGGCGCTCAAGGTGCCGCCGTGCATTTCGACCAGTGAGCGTGCCAGTGTGAGGCCTATGCCCAGCCCGCTTTCCCGTGCGGCCGTCTGCGCATCGCCTTGCGAGAACAGCTCAAAGATCTGCGACAGCGCTTCAGGCGACAGGCCCGCGCCGTTGTCGCTCACCTGGGTGTACAGCTGCGTGCCCTCCTGCCAGACTTTCAGTTCGATCTGGCCCGCCTCGGGCGTGAACTTGGCCGCGTTGATCAGCAGGTTCTGCAGCACCTGCGCCAGGCGTGTGGCGTCTCCTTGAACCAGCATGGGAGCGGCAGGCACATCCACCGTCAGGCGGTGCCTGCGCGCATCCATCAGCGGCCGCACCGCCTCAATGGAGCGGGCCACGACCTGGTTGTAGGACACCTGTTCCGTCTTGAAGCGGATCTTGCCCGTGGTCAGGCGCCCAACGTCCAGCAGGTCGTCGACCAGGCGTGTCATGTGCGAGAGCTGCCGGTCTATCATGTCGCGGCTGCTTCGCACCAGCGGGCTGGGGGAGGGCTCCAGCTGCAGGATGGTGACGGCGTTGCGGATCGGCGCCAGCGGATTGCGCAGTTCGTGCGCCAGCATGGCCAGGAACTCGCTCATGCGCTTGCTGGATTTTTCCAGCTCGTACAGGCGCCGCCTTTCGGTCATGTCGCGCGTGACTTTGACAAAACCTCGCAGTTGCCGGCCCGCGTCGTAAACAGGCGCGATCACCACATTGGCCCAGAACACTGAGCCGTCCCGGCGCACGCGCCAGCCTTCTTCCTCAGCCCGGCCCTGTGCCAACGCCAGCTTGAGCTCGGCCTGGGGTTTGCCGGCCGCAAGGTCTTCCGGCCGGTAAAACAGGCTGAAATGCTTGCCGATGACCTCGGCGGGGCTGTAGCCCTTGATGAGCTGCGCGCCGCTGTTCCAGCTCTCGATCACGCCGTCGGGGCTGAGCATGAAGATGGCGTAGTCCCGCACACCTTCGATCATCAGCCGGAAGCGCTGCTCGCTTTCGCGCAGCGCTTCTTCATGGGCGCGGCGCTCGGTCAGGTCGCGTGTGACCTTGCCGAAGCCTTCGAGTTTTCCTTCCGGATTCCTGAGTGCGGTGATCACGACGTTGGCCCAGAAGCGGCTGCCGTCCTTGCGGATGCGCCAGCCTTCTTCTTCAAAGCGGCCGTCTTTCTCGGCGCGCCGCAATTCCTCGTCAGGCCATCCGGCGGCGACGGCTTCGGGCGGATAGAAGGTGGAGAAATGCCGGCCGATGATTTCGTCGGCCTGGTACTGTTTGATGCGCTGGGCGCCGGTGTTCCATGACGCCACATTGCCTGCGGTGTCGAGCATGAAAATGCCGTAATCCTGAACCGCGTCTACCAGCAGGCGAAAGCGGTCCGTCATGGCTTGTCCCGGGAGCGGGGGCGTTTTATTAGGCATCAAAACATAATAACCAGCCTGGCTTGCCGAAACTATAGGCGGATAACCTGATTGGCTGTCATCTTGCCGGCTGGCGCGGCAACAAACGGCATGGCGTAAACCTCACTTCACCGGAATCACCGTTCCCGCAGGCACCGGAACGGCCGTCACGCTGTTTTGCGGGGAGCCTTCAATCACGCGGTCCGAATACGTCAGGTAAACCAGCGTATTGCGCTTGGTGTCGACCATGCGTACCACCCGCAGTTTCTTGAACACCAGCGAGATGCGCTCGCTGAACATCTCTTCCTGCTTTTCCAGCGGCTTGGCGCCAAAGATGATGAGGCCGGTCTGCCGGCAGGCAATCGACGCCTCGGCCTTGTCCTCGGCCAGGCCAAACGCGCCCTTGAGGCCGCCCGTTTTGGCGCGCGACACGTAGCAGGTGATGCCGCTGACTTTGGGGTCATCGTAGGCTTCCACCACGATCTTGTGGTCAGGGCCTATGAACTTGAACACGGTGTCGACTGCGCCGATCTCTTCGCCGCCGGCCCCGCCACAGGCTGACAGGAGCCCGGCCAGGCAAAGCGTGCTGAATGCGGGGCGCAGGTAGCGTGTGAGTGTGGATTGGTTGTTCATGGTGATTTGGGCTTGCAATGAAATAAGGGCAGGAGGCGGAACTGTCGGGGCCGCAGGGCTCTAACCTTTGGCGCGCAGGCTGGCATGGGTTCGCAGCCAGGCTGCAAATTCTTCTTCTGTGACGTCGCCGGTGGCAACAGCGAGCATGGTCATGGTTGCGTCGGCTTGCGATGTATCGAGGCGGTAGCCGTTGAGGTAGAAAAACAAACCGGTGGCCAGAAAAGCCGCGCGCTTATTGCCGTCTACGAAGGGATGATTTTTGGCCAAGCCGATGGTGTAGCTGGCTGCCAGGGCGGCCACATCAGGCGGTTGGGCGGGGTCGGCGTACGCCAGCAAATTCAGTGGGCGGCCCAGCGCGGAGTCCAGCAGACCCTCGTCACGAATACCGGCGCCGCCGCCGTGTTCAGCGAGGCTTTCACCGTGTAACAGCAGCAGTGCTGATTTGGTAATCCAGCGCCACGTCATTTGGCAAGCTGGTGGAAGGTGTCGCGAAAGTCGCGCATAAAGGCGCGGCCCGCAGCGATTTCCTCTTCCAGGGCCGGGTCGTAGGGCGTTAGTGTGTAGCCGTCCGGCGTCTCGGTCAGAAACACGGTTTCGCCCTTACCAAGCTTTAAGCGGGCAAGCGCCTCCTTGGGTAGCACCACGCCGACGGAGTTGCCAATCTGGGTAAGTTTGAGCATGTGCATGGCATTCTTTCGTTATTACACATGTAATACTAAACTGAAGGGTCAAGCTCGTCAAACCCCGGCGATACATGCCCCTTCAAGGCTTCAGCAGTTCAAAAAACCCGCTCGCCAGCCGCTCCCCGTTGACCATGATGTCCACCTCATGCCGGCCCGCGTGGTGCACACGCGTCGTGAAGTCGCGCACCACCTGGCTGCGCGAGAGTTGCATGGTCTCGCCCGCGCCCAGGGTCAGTTCCTTGAGCTTGAAGACCTTGGCCGAACTGCTGCCGGCCTTTTTGACGTAGTGGATGGCGTAGTCCACTACCAGGTGCTGGCTTTGGCGTGTGGTGGATCGTAGCGTGAACGACAGTTCCAGCCGCTCGCCAAGCGTGAGCTTTTTCGGGTTGACGGAGAAACCGCTGATGACGGCGGCCGCCTTTTTGCCGGCGCCGATTACGCCCAGCGCCTGTCTGTCGCCTTGTTTGATCAGCGTGCGCAGCGCATGCCGCGCGATCCACGCCGTGTGCGGGTTCTCCAGCGGCCAGCTTTTCAGGCGTGCCAGGACCCACTCGGGGTGCAGCTTGGTGATGTCGTTGAGGTGGTTGGCCACCGACTTGCGCACGTAGAGGCTGCCGTCGGCCTTGAGCGATTCCAGGATGGGCGCGGCCAGCTCAGGGTCGGCCATCAGCGCATCAAGCCTGAACGACCAGGGCAGGCGGGGGCGGCTGCCTTCGCTGGCCAGGCGGCGCACATGCTCGCTCTCGTCTTTGGCCCAGGTCTTCATCACCGCCAGCGTGCGCGCCGGGTCCTGGCGGATGAACTCGCGGATGGCGAATTCGGAGGTGCCGAAAGTGGTGAAAAACTTCAACGCCTCCATCGACGTGTCGAAGTCATCGCACCCATACAAACCTGCATAGTCCGGCAACACCAGCGTGACAAATCCACTGTTGATGCGCGGCGCCAGCTTGCGCAGGATGGTGATGGCTTTGGGGTAATCGGCCGGCAGCGTGGCATGCAGGCATTCGGTGGTGCGGCGCAGGCGCTGCATCAGTGAGAGTTCGTCCAGGTCTTTCAGCGCGAGTGCAAGGAATTTTTTGCTGTCAAAACGCGGGTAGACCGCCGCGGTCTCTGCCGCGATATGGCGCAAGCGCGCGGGGTCAAAGATGTTCTTGAGGGCGGGTGCGGCGGTGTCGGGCATGGCGACCGATTCTGCCACCGCAGGCGTTGTGCAGTGTGCTTATACCGGCGGCTTTCCGCCTGCTTCCCACCCCCGCTTCAGGTGCGCGGCCTGAAGGATTTGAACGCCGCGGCCATGCCGGCATACGCCTTCTTTGCGGCAGGGGTGTCTGCAGGCGGCAGCACCACCTGCAACACGAAGTAAAAGTCACCCGGTGTCTTGCCGGGCAGACCGCGCCCCTTGAGCCTGAGCTTGCGTCCGCTGGCAGAGCCCGGCGGGATTTTCAGCTCCACGTCACCGGTGGGCGTAGGCGCTTCGATCTCAGCGCCCAGTGCCGCCTCCCAGGGGGCGATGGGCAGGTCCATATAGACGTCGCGGCCCTCGGCGCGGTAAAGGGGGTGCGGCAGGAATTCGACGTCCAGGTAGAGATCGCCGGCGCTGCCTCGCCCCATGCCGGGCGCCCCTTGGCCGGCCAGGCGGATGTGCTGCCCGGCGCGTATGCCCTTCGGGATGGTGAACTCGATGGTGCGCTCCTGCGTCGAGACGCCGGCGCCGTTTTCCGCCGGCGTGCGAAGCTGCAGCTTGCGCGTCGCGCCGCTGTAAGAGTCGCCGATATCGATCTGTATTGTGGCGTGCTGGTCCTGGCCGGGCATGTCAAAGCTGCCACCGCCGCTGCCACGGCCGCGCAGGTCGTCAAAGTCGAAGCCGCCAAAGCCCTCATGCCCGCCGCCCATGCCGCGAAAAATGGCGTCGAAAAAGTCGCTGTGGTCAAACGCTTCGGCGCTGCGGCCACGTCTGGCGCCGGTGCGGCTGCCTGATGCCCGCTGCTGGTTCCAGCCTGGCGGCGGCCGAAAGTCTTGCCCCGCCTGGTAGCCGGCGCCCAGCTGGTCGTAGGCGGCGCGTTTTTCGGGGTCGCGCAGCACCTCCCAGGCTTCGGCGATTTCCTTGAAGCGCGCCTCGGCGTTCTTTTCCTTGCTGACGTCGGGGTGGTATTTGCGCGCCAGCCGGCGGTGGGCCTTTTTGATGTCGTCGGGCGTGGCGTTGCGTTCTACGCCCATGATCTTGTAATAGTCCTTGTATTCCATGAAATACCTCATCAAGGGGTTCATGCCTGCATGCAGGCCGTTAAGGGGTAGATGGGGGCGGCTGCTTCAGGGTCAACCCGCGGTTCCGCTGGAGTCCAGCCTCTACCAGGGCGCTGCGGCCGCTCCTATCATCCAGCGATGACTTTCAGCCAACCTTCTGACGACACCACCAGCCTGCGGGCCCTGTTTGACGCCCAGCACCGTGCCAGCCGCACGCAGATCGACGTACCGCTGGCCTTGCGCCGTGACCGCCTGCTGCGCATCCGCGCCTTGCTCGACGAACATGGCAGCGCGCTGGCCCAGGCCGTCAATGCCGACTTCGGCGTGCGTTCGCCGCAACTCACCGAAATCGCCGACATCTTTGTGCTGCGCTCGCTGCTGTCCAGCACGCTCAGGCACCTGCCGAAGTGGATGAAGCCGGTGAAGGTGAGTACACCGCTGTACCTGCAGCCCTCGCGCGCCTATTTGCAGCGACAGCCGCTGGGCGTGGTCGGGGTGGTGTCCCCCTGGAACTACCCGGTGCAGCTTTCGCTCGGGCCCGTCATCACCGCGCTGGCTGCGGGCAACCGGGTGATGCTCAAGCCCAGCGAGCTCACGCCGCAGACCTCGGCCTTGCTGGCCACGCTGATCGCGCAAGCCTTTGCACCTGATGAACTGTGCGTGGTGCAGGGCGATGGCAATCTCGCCGCCGAATTCGCCGGCCTGCCGTTTGACCACCTCTTTTTCACGGGTTCCACCGCCGTCGGCCGCAAGGTCGCCGAGGCCGCCGCCGCCAATCTCACACCCACCACACTGGAGCTGGGCGGCAAGTCGCCTTGCATCATCGATGCGTCCTGCGATATCGACAAAGCTGCCATCAAAATTGCACACGGCAAGCTGCTCAATGCCGGCCAGACCTGCATCGCGCCCGACTACGTGCTGCTGCCCAAAGGCAGCGAGACGGCCTTTGGCGAGGCTTTCGCCCGCGCGGTGGCTACGCTGTTTCCCACCATTGCCGGCAACCCCGACTACGCCGCCGTCATCAGCCCCCGCCACCTGGAGCGCCTGCAGGCCCTGCTGGCGCAGGCCGAAGGCGAGGGCGCGCGCCTGCAGACCGTCAACCCAGGCACTGCCAACGTCGCCGCCGTGTCGCGCCAGATGGCACCGGTGCTCGTGTTCGACACGCCCGCCAATTCAAAGCTGCTGAGCGAAGAAATCTTCGGCCCCATCCTGCCCGTTCTGCCCTACGACTCCCTGGACGCCGCCATCGGCTACATCAACGCCAGGCCGCGCCCGCTGGCGTTGTACTGGTTCGGCACCGACACCGGCTCACGCGACCATGTGCTGGCCAACACGGTGAGCGGCGGCGTGACGGTGAATGACACCCTGATGCACATCGCGCACGAGAACCTGCCCTTTGGCGGTGTCGGTGAAAGCGGCTGGGGCGCTTACCACGGTGAGGCAGGCTTTTTGCGCCTGTCGCAGCAAAAGCCGGTGATGGTGCAGTCAAAGTGGGCGCGCGGTGACCTGTTCTACCCGCCGTATGGCAAGCGGTTTGAGCAGGTGATGGGCTTGCTCAAGCGGCTGATCTGAGACCGCCGCAGACGCCTGGCCAGTCTGCCGCCGGCTGTCACGGCGGGCCCTTAGAATCGGCAAAAAAAACATAGAGGGATTGGCTATGCCTTTTGTCGGACTGGGACTTCATTTCATCGTTGCGGTGTTCTTTGCGGTCCATGCCTTGCGCAACGGCCAGCAGATGTACTGGCTGATCATCCTGTTTTCGTTTCCCCTGCTGGGCAGCATCGTTTACTTTCTGGCGGTCTACCTGCCCAACTCGCGGCTTGAACGCGGCGCGCGCCAGGTGGTGGCCGCCGCCGCGAAGACGCTGAATCCCACGCGGGAACTCAAGGAGGCGCATGCCGCCTTTGATTACACGCCCACGGCGCAGAACCAGATGCGGCTGGCCTCTGCCATGCTGGAGGCAGGCCAGGCGCTGGAGGCCGCCCAAAATTACGATGCCTGCCTCAAGGGCCCGTTCGCTTCTGACCTGGAAATCAGGCTGGGCGCCTCCCGCGCCTACTTAGCTTGCGAGCGCTACGCCGAGGCGATCACTCACCTGGAGTTCATCCGCAAAACCGACCCGGCTTTCCGCGCCGAGCAGATTTCATTGCTGCTCGCCAAGGCGCTGTCGGGCGCCGGCAGAAGGGCGGACGCAAAGGCCGAGTTCGAGTCCGCCGTCGATCGCTTTGGAAGTTTTGAAAGCCGCGCCGAATACGCCATTTGGGCCGCCACAAGCGGTGACACTGCGACTGCGGCGCGCCTGCAGATTGAGCTGCAGCGGGCCATGGAGCGCTGGAGCAGGCACACCCGTGAATTGAACAAGCCACTGCTGCGCCGCCTGAGCGCGGCGCTTGAAGGCCGCTGACGAGGGCATGCTCCGGGTTCTTTTTCTTTGCAGCCTGAATCGATGGCGCAGTCCGACGGCAGAGCAGATTTTCGCGCAGTATCCGGGGCTCGAGTGTTCATCCGCGGGACTCAATAACGGCGCTGACAATCCCTTGACGCCCGACCTGGTGGAGTGGGCCGACCTCATCTTTGTGATGGAGCGAGCGCACAAGACCAAGCTGTCGGCCAGGTTCAAAAATCAGCTGAAGGACAAGCGCGTCATATGTCTGGACATTCCAGACAAGTATCCCTACATGGATCCCGTGCTTGTCAGTTTGCTCGAAGGCAAGGTGCCGCGCTTCTTGACTGGCGCCTGAATCGGGCCGTTGCTATTGGGCCGACCCAAACACCTGCGCCCAATACACCCCCATGCTGCTTTGCTGGTTCACCACAAAGGCCGCACCCATCTCGCGAAAAGCCGGTGACATGATGTTGGCGCAGTGGCCTGGGCTTTTGATCCAGCCGCGTACGGCGGCGTCGGCGGTCATCTGGCCAGCGGCGATGTTTTCGCCGATGTGGCGCCACGGGTAGCCGGCCTGGGTGGCGCGGCCGTCCACGGTGTTGCCGTCGCGGCCCGTATGGCTGAAGTAGCTGTAGCGGGCCATTTCGGCGGCGTGGCCGTTGGCGATGCGCTGCAGTGTGGGGTTGAAGCGCAGCGGCGGCGCAGCTGCAAAGGCTTCGCTGCCGCAGCGCTGCGGCTGGGCGCGCGCCGCGTTAACGAGGGCCAGCACGCGCTCTTCAACATCGTTGGCCTGTGCGGCATCGGGCGGTGCAAAGGGCGCCGCCAGCACGACCCAGGTCTGGGAGCCGCTTTGGTGAAAGCCGGCCTCCTGGAACTCATCGGCCATGGCTGAACGGCAGGTCTTGCCCAGTGATTTCGGCGTCAGTGCGGCGGCGCCGGTGGCGCCTCGCACCGTGATTTGCGTGGCGCGTATGAGCCGATAGCCGGACGACTTAAGTGCGGCGTCGAGCTTGCTGCCGCGGGCCATGAGTGACGCGGCGCGTGACAGCGCGGCGTTTTCACGCAATGCGGCCGCAGGCGGCGTGCTTTTGTCGCAGCCTTGCTGGCGCAGGGCGTTCAAGGCGCCCAGCAGGGCCGGATGGCTTGTTGTGGCCGGCTGTGCGTATGCCGGGCCGGCGGCTAACCAGGCGGCAAGCACTGCGCAGGCTGCGGCACGCCAGCGCTGGCTGTATTGTGTGATTTTTGTGCCGGGGAGTTGCATGAACCCATGATAGCCAGCGAGGGGTATTTCACCAGTGGGGGCCGAGGGTCCGGCTTTGCCGGCCCCAGGCGCCGTCCCCTAGAGGGGGAACGGGCTACACGAAGTGAGCCCGGACGGGGGTGGGTCTATTTCCCTTGAAAATGACTGGGCGGCTGGCCCATCGCCGCCTTGAACATCGCGGAAAACGCGCTGTCGCTGGCGTAGCCGCTGGCCGCCGCCACGGCGCTGACCGGCTGGCCGCGGGTGAGCAAAGGCAGGGCGTGCGCCAGGATGGCCTGCTGGCGCCACTGCTGGTAGCTCAGGCCCAGCTCGTCGCGAAAAAGCCTGGCCACCGTGCGCTCGCTGGCGCCTGTGCCCGCGGCCCACTCGGCCAGCGTCGCGCGTTCGGCGGGCGAGCGCAACACCGCCTCGCACAGGACGCGCAGGCGTTTGTCACCCGTTTGCGGATGCGGCATGGGCACGCCCAGCGCCTGGGTGTCGGCATGCGCCAGCTCGTCCAGCACCAGGCCGCTGAGCAACTGCTCGCGCGGCGCGCTCAGGGGAGACGTGTCGAGTGCGTGAATCGATTCCCGCAGCAGCGGCGACACCACCAGCACGCGGCAGCCGCTCCAGCCGGGCGGCGTGGCGCTGGCGTCGATGTAGAGCGTGCGGAACTCGGCGGCCTCCAGCACGGTGACGTGGTGGCGCGCGCCCGGGGGAATCCAGACGGCGCGGGACGGCGGCACGATGTAGCTGACTTCGCGGCCTTCCGGGCCGCTTTCGGCCGTCACCTGCAATACCCCGGTGGCGCAATAGGCCAGCTGTGCCCAGGCGTGGAAATGCGGCTCAAAGTGGGTATCGGCCAGCAGCGAGCGGGACCGCACGCACACCGGCCGCGCCGGGCTGGGCGTGAAACCTCCGGTGTCGCCCAGTGGCATCAACAAGCCCGCACTGACGCGGGTCATTGAGCGGTGTGCCGGCCGCGAGGCCTGGCGGGGCGGTTTGAGTGGTTTGTCCGAAATTCGATGAATCATGGCTTTTTGTCGCATTTCAGCAGGCAAGGCCAATACTACGATAGCGGCATGAACACTTCAAGCACCCTGAATTCACCCCTTGCCGGGGCGGTACCTTTCAAGCAGGACGCCAGCGTGATCGGCCTGGTGGGCACGGCCCACATGATCAGCCATTTCAGCCAGCTGCTGCTGGCGCCGCTGTTTCCGTGGCTCAAGGAAGAGTTCAGCGTGAGCTATGCCGAGCTGGGTTTTCTGATGACGATTTTCTTCGTGGTCTCTTGCGCGGTGCAGGCGCTCTCCGGCTTTGTGGTAGACCGTTTTGGGCCGCGTCCCATCCTGTTTGGCGGGCTCAGCCTGCTCGGGCTGGCGGCGTTTGGTTACTCCGTCAGCACCAGTTACTGGATGCTGGCTGCCTTTGCCGTGATCGCCGGCATCGGCAACGGCGTTTTTCACCCGGTCGACTACACGCTGATCAACCGCAAGGTCAGCGCGCCGCGCCTGGGCCATGCCTACAGCGTGCACGGCATCACCGGCAGCCTGGGCTGGGCGCTGGCGCCGGCCATGCTGGT
>JAJKJM010000039.1 GCA_021153985.1 Polaromonas sp. | reverse complement strand
CGCCTGGCCGCGGCCTGCGCGCCGGCGCGCGTGGTGACGCTCACCATCAGCGATGTGCCGGGCGACGACCCGTCCATCATCGCCAGCGGCCCCACGGTGCCTGACGCAACAAGCTGCGCCGAGGCAGTGGCCATCTTGCAGCGCTACGGCATTGAAGTGCCCGGCGCCATCATGAGCCTGCTGGAGCAAGGCGCGCTCGAAACGCCCAAGCCCGGCGACGCGGCCTTCAAAGGCCACGAAGTGCACATGATCGCCACGCCGCAGCAAAGCCTGGAGGCCGCCGCCGCCGTGGCGCGCGAAGCCGGCTTGCAGACCTACATCCTCAGCGACGAGATGGAAGGCGAGTCGCGCGAAGTCGGCAAGGTGCATGCGGCGCTGGCCCGCGCCGTGGCCTTGAAAGGCCAGCCTTTCAGCAAGCCTTGTGTGATTTTGAGCGGCGGTGAAACCACCGTGACCATCCGCAAGCAGCCGGAAGGCACACCCCGCGGCCGGGGCGGCCGCGCCGGCGAATTCTGCATGGGGCTGGCGCTGGCGCTGCAAGGCCAGAGCGGCGTGTACGCACTGGCGGCCGACACCGACGGCATTGACGGCGTGGAAGACAACGCCGGTGCCTATGTGGCGCCCGACACGATCAAGCGCGCACTGGCCAAAGGCATGAAGCTGGACCAGTACCTGGACCGCAACGATGCCTATGGCTACTTCGAGCCGCTGGGCGGCCTGGTGATTTCCGGGCCCACGCACACCAACGTCAACGATTTCCGCGCGCTATTGATTTTGTAGCTGCTTGCCCATGCCCTGTATGGGCTACAGGGCAATTTGGCACATAAAACCGGGGTCATACCGCGGTGATGCCGCCGGTGCTTTGGTCCGCGGCAAATTCCGGCGGATGCGTGACGATGGACTTGAGCTCCGGCCGCGCCGCCTGCAGGGCCTGCAAATCGGGCTGGGGCCTGCGCAGTGTCTCGCTGGCCTCAAAGGCCTGCTCCAGCGCCTGGCCTGCGGCCAGCAGTTGCGCATCGGCATGCAGGCGCCCGATGACCTGCAAACCAAAGGGCATGCCGTGTTCGTCTTTGCCGCAGGGCAAGGCCAGCGCCGGGTTGGTGGCCAGCGTCACCACATAGGTCAGGCCCAGCCAGTGGTAGTAGTTGCGCATGGCCTGGCCGTCGATGTTGGCGGCATACAGTTCCGTCCAGGGGAAGGACGTGACCGGCGTCACCGGCGCCAGGATCAGGTCGTACTGCTCGAAAGCCTGGGCAAAACGGCGCGAGATGCGTGTCTGCTCCAGGTGCGCCCAGGCGCGGTCGGCCAGTGTGATGGCGGCGGCGATTTCCATGTTGGCGCGCACATTGGGCCCTAGCGTTTCGGGGGCGGTGCGGTAGGTGTTTTCAAAAGCGGCCACAAAACTTTCCGCGCGCAGCGTGTCGAAGGCGCGGTCGGCGTCGCCCAGCTGCAGGTTGACCGGCTCGCAGCTCGCCACCAGCGGCCGGACGGCTTCCACGCGTTGGCGGAACACGCGCCGGATCTCCGGGTCCACGATGCACATTCCGAAGTCTTCCGTCGTGCCCACGCGCAGGGTGGAAAGGTCCACCTGCTTCAAGGGCCAGAAAGCAGAGGCATCTACCGGGTAAGAAAGCGGGTCGCGCGGATTTGCGCCCACGCTGGCGGCAAACAGCATCGCCGTGTCGGCCACATTGCGGCCCATGGGCCCCAGCACGGAAATGACCGACCAGCCCAGCGGCCGTGCGTCATTGGCCACCAGCCCGGGCGAAGGCCGCAGGCCGACCACGCCGCACAGCGAGGCCGGAATGCGCAGCGAACCGCCCGTGTCGGAGCCGGTGCAGATCGGCAGCATGCCGGCCGCCAGCGCGGCCGCCGAGCCGCCGGACGAACCGCCGGCATTGAGCGCAGGGTTGAACGGGTTGCCGGTTGCGCCCCACACCGGGTTGCGGGTGTTGGCGCCGGCGCCCATGTCGGGCACATTGGTTTTGGCCGTGACGATGGCGCCGGCCGCGCGCAGTTTTGCCACCAGCGAGTTGTCTTTGCCCGGCACGTTGCCGCGCAGCCCGATATTGCCGTAGGTAGTGAGCAGGCCCGCCGTGTCCTGCAAATCCTTCACCCCCAGCGGCAACCCGTGCAGAGGGCCCAGCGCTGCGCCGCGCATCACCTGCGCTTCGGCTTCACGTGCGCCCTCGCGTGCGCGCGTGAAGTCGGTCGCGCAGATCGCGTTGATGGCGGGGTTGAGGCTTTCAATGCGGTCTATGCAGGCATCCATCAGCTCCACCGGCGACACCTCGCGGCTGGCGATCAGGCGGCGGAGTTCGACGGCGGAGATGTCGGGGAGAGTGGATCGCATATCAATGTTTTGCTTAATCGGTTTTGATCTGGGAACGTTCGGCCAGCGCCTTCATGCGCGCGATCTCGGCCGTCACCATGCCGGACCAGTCGGGGACTGCGGTGTAGCCCGGCTCGAAACCGGCGCCCTTGAGCTTGTCCAGTATCTCGGGGTTGGCCATCACGGTGGTCAGCGCCTTTTCAAGCCGCGCCTTGACGGGCGCGGGCACTCCCTTGGGGACCACCACGGCCAGCCAGGCGTTCATATCGACGGCGGGGTAACCGGCCTCGGCCATGGTCGGCACATTCGGCAGCAGGGCCGAGCGCTTGTTCATGGCCACGGCCAGCACACGCACCTTGCCCGATTTGAGTTGCTGCGATGCGGCGACCACGGTGTCGAAAGACACGGGGATCTGGCCGCCCATCAAGTCGGTCATCAGCGGGCCTGAGCCTTTGTAGGGCACGTGCGTCATCTTCAGCCCCGTGGCCGTGTTGAACATGGCGCCGGCGAAGTTGGAACTGGTGCCGTTGCCGAAGCTGCCGTAGAGGTATTTGTCGGGGTTGGCCTTGGCCGCCGCGACGAACTGGTGCACGTCGGTGGCGGTGACCGACGGGTTCACCAGCATGGCCAGCGCCACCGAGCCGACCAGGCCGATCGCGTCAAAACCTTTGGCCGGGTCATAAGACAGCTTGGGCTGCAGGGCCGGGTTCAGCGTGAAGGTGGAGTTTGAACTGACGAGCAGGGTGTAGCCGTCGGGCTTGGCGCCGGCCACCGCGGCCGCGCCAATGGCGGTGCCCGCGCCCGGCTTGTTTTCAACCACCACGGGCTGGCCCAGCTGGTCGCCCAGGGCCTTGCCCAGAATGCGCGCCAGCACGTCGGCCGCGCCGCCGGCCGGGAAGGGCGCCACCAGGGTGACGGGCCGCTCCGGAAAATCGGCCGCCCGGGCAGGCTCGCCCATGGCAGCCAACCCGCAAAAGAGGATGCCGCTGGCAACCAGCGTGCGGCGCATTGCATTGAATGACATGTGTTGCATGGTAGGCCTCATTGAAGTTTCAGTCGATCGGGGAGCGGGGTGGAATGTCGATGTGGTCGTTGCGGTGCGCACGCTCAGCGCAAGCGGGCCGGTGACAGTGCATGGGCCTCAACGCCTTGCTGCCGCAACTCGTCGGGCAGCGGGGCCTGCCGCAGCAGCGCGTCGGCCAGCGCACTCGCGCCCGCGGCGCTCTGTATGCCATAGCCGCCTTGCGCCGCGAGCCAGAAAAAGCCGGGGCAGGCATCGTCATGGCCAATCACCATCTCGCCGTCGGGCACAAAAGAACGCAGGCCGGCCCAGGTACTGGCGGGGCGCCGTATGGTCAGCGTCGACACGCTTTCAATCTGGTGGATGCCCATGGCGATGTCCAGCTCCTCGGGCACCACGTCGTGCGGCACCGTCGGGTCGGCATTGGCGGGTGAACCCAGCAGCTGGCCTGCGTCAGGCTTGAAGTAATAGCTTTCGTCCACGCCCACCACGGCCGGCCAGGGCGAAGGGTCTATCCCCTCGGGAGCCTTGAAGGTGAAAGCGCTGCGCCGGTGCGGCACCAGGCCTACGGGTTTGGCGCCGCACACGGCGGCCAGCTCGTCGGCCCAGGCGCCTGCGGCATTCACCACCGTTTTGGCGCGCAGGGCCTGGCCGTCGCTCAATTGCAGTGTCCAGCACTGGCCGTCGTGTGTGGCCTGGGTGATGAAGGCGTCTGTGCGCAGTTCGCCGTCAGCGCCGGCCTTGCGGCGAAAGCCGCGCAGGAAACCCTGGTGCAGGGCGTGCACATCCATGTCCTGCGCACCGGCGTCGTACAGCGCACCGTGCACCAGCTCGGGACGCAGGCAGGGCACATGGGCCAGTGTGGTGCCGGCATCCAGGGTCACCAGGCCAGGGCAGCTGGGCGACAGTTCCTTGCGGGTATGCGCCAGTTCTTTTTCCTGGCCGTGCGTGGCGAGGTAGATCACGCCGCGGGGCTGCATCAGGCCGGTGTCGAAGCCTTCGGGCGGCTGCTCGTAAAACGCGCGGCTGGCGCGGGTCAGCGCCCGCACCATGGGCGGGCCGTAGCTCTCCATGAACATGGCGGCGGAGCGGCCGGTGGAGTGGTAGCCCGGCTGCGGCTCGCGCTCAAGCAGCGCCACGCTGCGCTGCCCGGCCAGGCGCCAGGCCAAAGAGGCGCCCGCAATGCCGGCGCCCACGATCAGGATGTCAAATTCTCTCATATGAGAATTCTCACATGCGAGAATCGTGCCTGTCCAGCACCGTTTGCCGGAAACTGCCGGAATTTCTTGAAACAAAGGGAAAACACCATGCCAGCACGCCCCGCCCGAACCCCCGCTGCCGCCCCGGAGGCGGACCGGGTGCAACTCGGCCTGAGCCTGCGCGGGCACCGCAAGCTGCGGCAACTGACGCTCAAGGATTTGTCGGGGCGCTCGGGTGTGGCGCTGTCCACGCTCTCCAAGATGGAGCTGGGCCAGATTTCCGTCAGCTATGAAAAGCTGGCCGCCGTCGCCCGGGCGCTTTCGCTGGACGTGGGGCAACTGCTGGACGCGCGCACTGCGGCGCCTGAGCCCGGCGCGGCAACGCCGGTGGTAGTGTGGTCCGAGGCGGGCGGGGCGCCGGCCTATAGCTCGGGCAACTATGACTACGGCGCGCTGGCCGCCGGCTTTCCGGGCAAGCGCATGACGCCGATGCACGGCCGCATCGTGGCGCGCAGCCGCGGCCAGTTCCCCGACTTCATCCGCCACGCAGGGCAGGAGTTCGTGATCGTGCTCTCGGGCCGGGTGCGCATCGAGTTTGAAACCGGCGACAGCGTCGAGGTGGGGCGCCATGAATCGGCTTACTTCGACAGCGGCGTCGGGCACATCTATCTGTCGCTGGGCCGTAGCGACGCGCAGGTGCTGGTGGTGATGAGCGAGTAGTAGGTATAGGTGGTAGGTGGGGGCTTGGCCACAACCCGCAAGGAGGCGTTAGAGTGTGGGCTGACTGAACGAGGAGTCTGAATGTCCAACGAGAAAAATACGGCGCCATTCCCCAGTGCCAAAGAGAAAGCCCAGATCGAGGGCGCGCTCGAAAAGGTCAACCGGCAGATCAAGATCCTGCGGGCCTTCAAGGTATCGGTGACGCAAACCGGCTGGGATTCGAGCGTGGAATCCCTGCAGAAGAAGGTCAACACCACCCTGGCCGACAGCTTCGGCACGGGCACGCCCGAGTACCGGCAGTTCGCCGTCACGCTGCAGGATTTCATGCTCGACAAAACTTTCGGTGACCGCTTCACCGACGACGAACGCGAGCAAAAAGTCAGGCAGGGCATAGACCTGGCCATCATGCGCACGAATGCGGCCAAGAAACTGCTGACCGACTTCCTCAATGGCACGGCGGCGCCAATGGCGGCCGCGGTTGAGGAGGCGAAGCCGGTGTCGCCGCCGCCATCTCCCCCGCCAGCCCCACCCGCACCCCCGCCAGCATCCGCGCCTGCGCCCGCGCCCGCGGCGCAACCGGCCTCCACGCCATCACCTTCCACCCCCACGAGGAATCCCATGCCCACAACCGATCTCCCTTCCTCTTCTGCCGCTACGCCGCAAGCCGTGTCCGGTTCCCGCGTGGCTATCCTTGGCCTGGGCGGAGATGCCGTGGGCGATGCCTGCGAGTTCGTAGAGCAGCTGGGCCTGGAGGCGGCGATACTCGACGCCGTTTCCATCGACCAGCTGGAGGGGCTGCGCAATGTGGCGTTTCTATTGCTTTTGCCGGGCGGCAAAACCGATGCGCCTGCGGCCATGCTGGCCATCGGTTTCATGCTGGCCGCGCTCGGCCGCAATCGCATCGCCTGCCTGATGTCCGAAGACGACACCTTGCCGGGTGTTCTGAAGGGCGCGACCAGCATCACGATCGACGATTCGGGCCTGTGGCGCCTGCTGCTGGCGCGCGAGATGAAGCGGGCCGGCCTGGAGGTGGATCTGAACCGTGCCGTGTGAGCGGCACGGTGCGGTTTTGCGGCGACGTATGGTGTAGTGCTATTTATTTGTAGCTGCTTGTCCACGCCCTGCCTGGTTCAGGGCCTGTTTGATGCATAAATGCGTGCGTCAGTTTGTCAGTTTTTCCCAGCTCAGGTCAAACTTCAGTAGGTATTTTCGTAGCCGGTCCGCATCGTTCACCACGCTGCGCTGGGTGCGCGATACGTTGAATAGTTCACGCCCGGCATCGCTCAGGGAGTTGTGCTTGCGGCACACCGCCGCGACGGCCTGCAGCTGAAGCCGGTCAAAGCAGTCGAGGCTAGCAGCCGCCTTGCCCAGCAACTCATCAAGCTGTGCCGCAGCGTCCCCGGTGCCATCGGTTCCCAGGTGTGTGGGCTGCCATTGCCAGCGCAGCCGCGCTATTTCCGCTTCGACGAGCCCGGCACCGATGCGGCCGTTGTCCGCGAGCGTGGCAAGGCGGGTCAACGAAGCGCTGAGATCTCGGAAGTTGCCAGCCCAGATCGCCTCACCTGATTGCGCAAAACGCAAATAGGCAGCTCTGGCTTCCGTGGTCATCCGAATCTTGCGGCCCAGGTCTTCCGACGCCAGGCCAAGCTGGTGCTCGATGTTCGGCTCGATGTCTTCGTGCCTCTGGGCCAGGCCGGGCAGGGTGTAAGTCCACAGGTTGATACGCGCAAACAGGTCTTCGCGAAAGTGCCCGCGCGCCACCTCAGAGCGCAAGTCCTTGTTGGTGCCTGCGATCAGCTGGAAGCTGCTTTCAACCTCTTTGTCGGCACCCACGGGCAGGAAGCGCTTTTCTTCAACGGCCTTGAGCAGCATGGCCTGCTCGTCCAGGCCCAGTTCGCCGATCTCGTCAAGAAACAGCACGCCCTTGTCGGCGGTGCGCAGCAGGCCGGGGCGGTCGCTGGCAGCGCCGGTGAACGAACCTTTCTTGTGGCCAAACAGCGTGGAGCCGGCGCCGTCGCCATGCAGCGTTGCGCAGTTCACGTCGACAAAGCCGCCGCTGACCTGGTGGCGTGATCTTTTGAGCTCGAAAATCCGCCGCGCCAGCATCGACTTGCCCGCGCCCGTGGGGCCTGTCAGCAGGATGGGCGCCTTGCTCTGCACGGCGATGCGCTCGATCTCTTCGATCAACGTGTTGAAGCGCGGGTTGCGTGTGGCAATGCCGCTTTTGAGGAAGGACACCGCATCTTGCTGCGCCACCGCCAGCCGCGTATTGATTGCGTCGTAGCGTGAGAGGTCCAGATCAATCAGCTCGTAACTGCCCGGGCCCTGGCCTTGCCGGCCCCGGGGCGGCGCCGTCTGCAGCAGCACGCCAGGAATAAAGCGCGCCTCGACCAGCAGGAACAGGCAGATCTGCGCTACGTGCGTGCCGGTGGTGATGTGGGCCCAGTACTCTTCGTGCTCGGTGTCGAAGGCGTAGGCGCGCATCCAGTCATACAGCGCGCCGTAGACCTCACCGAAATCCCAGGGGTTGGCGAGGTTGATCTCGACCAGGCGAACCTCAGTTCCGGGCGAGAGCTGAACCACGTCGTCCCGCACCCGCTCGGCCAACGCCTTGTTGCGCACGTCATGCATCAGCTCAAGCCGGTCGATGGCGAGGTCTTCGTGCTGGGCGATCGACACCGTAGGGCGCCATTTTTCCCAACGCCCCGAACCCAGGCCCGAATCAAGCTGGGTACCCAGGAAACCCATCACCACTTTTTTCTTCATATTTCTAATGTACTAGCTTTAAAGCTAAATATCGAGAAATATCAAGGAAGCAAATTGAACTGCTCCATTGCGTGGATAACAAAAATATTCAATGAAATCAATGATCTTTAAAGCGCGTGGAGCAAGCCGCGAAACTCTGGCATGGCGCCTGCAATAAAGGAGGTGTCAGATGAGAAAGTTGTTCGCTCACAAGCAGGGGTTTCCGGGAAACCGGGCCCCGCTGGTGCAGGAAGCCCCGGGTTGTCTTGGGCCTCCTGTATGCCGCGGCAGCCGACGCGCTGGCACCAAGGCATGTGGTCAAGGGGCGGCTCGGGTAGAGGAGCCGCCCCGACAGGTTCGATTCCTGATGCCTATGTTCTGTAGCTCAGAAGGTAGAGCACCGTGTTTTAACGCGACTGTCGCGGGTTCGAATCCCGCCGAACGTTGATCTAAAAAATCAACTTGCTTGGAAGTAGTAGACGTGCCGCGAGTGGGAAAAGTGGATGCAGGCTGCAACGGGAAACCGCGGCAGTTTGTAGGGCCAGCACTCACCGGCAACAGTTGCCAGTGCGAAGGTACTGCGACACCGGACAGTGAAGACGCCGGACGTGACATCGAGAGATCTCATGGCCAAGCCCCTCACCTGAAAGTGCCCGCACCCTGAGTCCGCGGCTGTTGCTGATGCGGACTAGTTTTTGTTAGAAAAAAGATAACTGAGAAGAATACGGAGAAGAAAAATGTTTGGATTAAAGCAATACAAGATCAAGAAAAACGAACGCGGCTTGCTGCTGCGCAACGGCGATTTCGAGCGCGTGCTGCAGCCCGGTAAACACTGGGTGTATGCCGGCGCCGACCAGGTCCGGGTGGAAACGTTTGCGATGGAGCAGGCAGCTTTCACCCACGGCCTGGCGGACTACTTCATGGCCAAAGAGCCGGCTGTGGTTGCCCAGGAATTTGTGCTCGCCGCGCTGTCGGATTCGCAGGCAGGCCTGCGTTACGAGAACGGCCTGCTGGTCGAAGTGCTGGCGCCCGCCACCCGCAAGCTCTACTGGAAGGGGCTGAATGATATCCGTATCGACGTGGTTGATATCGATCAGGGCGTGGCGAACAGCGAAAAGCTGCCCGCAACCCTCGTCGCTACGCTGGGCCAGACGCAGCTGCGCCAGCGTCCGGTGAAGGGCCTGGACGGTGTGCTGCTGGTGCAGGTGCCCGACTTCCATGCCGGCGTGCTGACGCTCGACGGCAAGGTGACCGGGCTGCTCGGTGCCGGCGCCTATGGTTTCTGGCGCTACGGCCGCAAGGTTGAGGTTGAGTCCATTGACCTGCGTTCGCAGGCGCTGGAAGTCAGCGGGCAGGAAATCCTCACCCGCGACAAGGTGAGCCTGCGCCTGAACCTGTCGGCTACCTGGCGTTATGACGATGTGCTGAAGGCCTTTGCCCAGTGGAGCAAGCCGTCGGAGCAGATCTACCGCGAACTGCAGCTGGGCCTGCGCGCGGCCGTAGGGACCCGCACGCTCGACGAGCTGCTGGAGAACAAGGCCGCGCTGGACGACATCATTGCCGGGCATACCCGTGAACGGCTGGCGGGCGCCGGCCTGAAGCTGGAAAGCCTGGGTGTGAAAGACATCATCCTGCCCGGTGAGATGAAGATCATCCTGTCGCAGGTGGTGGAGGCTGAGAAGTCGGCTCAGGCCAACGCGATTCGCCGCCGCGAGGAAACGGCCGCAACGCGCTCGCTGCTCAACACGGCCAAGATCATGGAGGACAACCCGATTGTCCTGCGCATGAAGGAGCTGGAAACGCTGGAGCGTGTGGCCGAGCGCATCGACAAGATCTCCGTGTTCGGAGGCCTTGACCAGGTGCTCAACGGGCTGGTGAAGCTGCGTTGAGTGCTGAGAAGAATAAAGGGCGCGCTGGCACAGAAGGGAGCGCCACTGCCAAAAATGTTGAAATTTCCGGCAGGCCGGGTAACACCGGGTGCGGCGGGTAATTCGGTTGACGAGCAAGGTTGAGGATGCAGGTGCTGGCTCCGATGACGGGTCTGCCACTGGCGCGCGTTTCCAATCGTCAGCTGGGCCACAGGCGTAAAACACCGTGGTCGCCGTATTGATGCGGGTTCGAATCCCGCCGCGTCCACCAGTGAAAACTTATTAGGATACAAAAATGAACTATCAACAACACGAAGTCACCGGCGGTGTGCCGGTGAAGATGTGGACCAACGGCGTGCCGGTGGAAGCCCAGGCCCTCAAGCAGTTGGAAAACTCCGCGCGCCTGCCCATCGTGTTCAAGCACGTGGCCGTGATGCCCGACGTGCACTACGGCTTGGGTGCAACTATCGGCAGCGTGATCCCGACCTTCAAGGCGATTATTCCTGCCGCGGTCGGTGTGGACATCGGCTGCGGCATGATGGCCTGCAAGACCACGCTGCGCGCTGAAGACCTGCCTGACAACCTGGGCCCGCTACGCTCGGAGATCGAGAAGGCTGTGCCACACGGCTCGGCGCCCAAGACCTACCGCAGGAACGGCTCGACGCGTGAAGTCGGCGCCTGGACCAACCCGCCCAGCGCGGCCGATGCGGCCTGGAGCCAGCTGGTCGATGAGTTTGAATCGATCTGCCTGGACTACCCGCGCCTGAAGAACACCAACAACCACCGCCACATGGGAACCCTGGGCGGCGGCAACCACTTTGTCGAGGTCTGCCTGGACGAAAGCGGCGGGGTGTGGATCATGCTGCACAGCGGTTCGCGGGGGGTGGGCAACGCCATCGGCACCCACTTCATCGAGCTGGCGAAGAAAGATGCCGAGCTGCACCAGCGCAACCTGCCGGACAAAGACCTGGCCTACCTTGAAGAAGGTTCGCAGTACTTTGGCGACTATGTTCGCGGCGT
>JAJKJM010000038.1 GCA_021153985.1 Polaromonas sp. | reverse complement strand
TGGTTGATTGCGGATGTGGTGGCGGATACGTTTGCGTTTGAGTGGGCGCGTACGGAGGTGGACCCGGCTTTGCTGGCGCTGCTGGCTGACCCGCAGTGGCAGCCTTATCTGGTGTTCCCCGGCGAGTTTGTGGCGGCTGAGCGGGTGGTGACGGATGTGGCATCCGTCGACGCACCAGACACAACAACGTCAAACAAACGCCCGCTGTTTGTGTTGCTTGATGCGACCTGGCCTGAGGCGCGGAAGATGTTTCGCAAGAGCCCTTACCTGAACCACTTGCCGGTGCTGAGTTTGCAGAGCGAGCAGCTGTCTCGCTACAAGCTGCGGCGCTCGCAGCGGGATGCGCACTTTTGCACTTCAGAGGTAGCCGCCCTGTGCATGGAACTGGCGGGTGAAACGCATGCGGCGCAGACGCTGGAGGCTTATCTGGATGTGTTTACCAACCACTATTTAAAAGCCAAGCAGCAGCAGCCTTTGGATTTGGAAGACGCTGCGCACCAGCGTTTGCGCCAGCTGCAATCAGGGGCAACTCGACTGTCTTCTGCAGGTGTGTCCTGATGTGCAGCCCTCTGGTTCTGTTGCATGTCTTGTCGATCGCCGGCATCGTGTTCGCTTTTATCGCGTTAGCGCTCTACGACGGAAAGCTGACATCCTATTTCGAGCAAAGGCATCCCGAGGTGTGGGCTGACCTCGGCCGGCGCAAGGTCATGTTTGCGGATGGTGACATGCAGAGCGCTGCCATGCATCTGTATCTGCAACGTGGTGAGCATAAAAAACTCCAGGATGCGAAGCTCAATTCCATGGTTTTCAGAAGCCGGTTGTTGATCGCGCTTTTTCTCTGCGGCGCTTTAGCCTTGGTACTGTTTCAAGACCGGGTATCCATCGACACCTATCGCGCTTGCCTTGGCCTCCTCTAAGCAAGCGTCACATCGCAGCTTGCTTGATTTCTAGAGACCGGTTGGCGGCCACCGGCAAGCGCCGGCCCTCCGATTGCGGCCCAGGCATCATGCCGGCCACAAAGTCGATGAACGTTCTTACTTTGGCCGGAACGTGGCTCCGGCTGGGGTAGTAGACATACAGCGGGAAGGACTCGTCAGGCCAGTCCGTCAGAACCGGCTCTAGCGTGCCCGCACGCAGGTGCGTGTCGATTCCGAGGTCGATCACCTGGGCGATCCCGTAGCCTGCGAGGCAGGCCCCAATTTTGGTTCCGGCATCCGTGACTGTCAGGTTGCCGCTGACGGCCACCTTGACCTTCTCATCGCCACGCCAGAACTCCCAGTCGAAGGGCCTGCCGGTAGCCGGGTCGATGGCCTGGATGCATTCATGGCCATCATCGACCAGATCCTTGGGCGACTTCGGCCGGCCGCGTTGCGCCAGGTAGGACGGCGCGGCGACCGTCAGGACGCGCGGACTGTATAGCCTGCGACAGACCAGGGTTGAAACGGATGGCGGGCCAAACCGTATCGCGAGATCAAAGCCGTCGCTCACCAGGTCTGAGAGGTCGTTCCTGGTCTCAAGCTTCAGTTGCAGAGCAGGATGGTCTTTGAGGAACCGGGCCAGCTCGGGTGCCAACACAAGGCGGGCGAATGCAGCATCGCATGCCACACGGAGTGTTCCGTTGACGACGGAGGTCTCGCCAGAGGCGCCGTCAGCCGCCTCTTCAATCCCCTGGAGCAAGGGCAGCACTTTTGATAAGAGCGCATGCCCGGCGTCGGTCACTTCAACATGCCGGCTGGTGCGATGCAACAGCTTCGCGCGCAGGCGGTCTTCCAGCCGTTGCACAGCGCGGCTCACCGCGGGCTGGGTCTTGCCCAGGCGGGATGCGGCGCGGCCAAAGCTTTTGGATTCGGCCACTGCGGCAAGGGCAAGCAAGCCGCTGACAAGTCCTCCATCGAGGTCTTCCATGATCTATGTGTTCCTGTAATGGCAGCGATAACCGGTTCGCAGTAGCCGTGGGCAAGGGAGTCGTTCACTATACGGGCCTTCAACTATTGAGGAAACCCAGCAATGACCCAAACCCACGCCGTAGCCGCTTTGATTGAGGACTATTTCAATTTGGCTTATGAGCCAAAGAGCCGCGACTTCAACAAGGTCTTTCACCCGAGCTGTCTTGTCCAGTGGCTGCAAGAAGGCCAACTGGCCACCTTGTCGTCGCCGGACTATGCGGCGCTCATCAACGGGAGGCCGAGTCCTCAATCCACTGGCGCGCCCAGAGATGAGGCGATCCTGTCTATGGAGAACATCTCGGACAGCCTTTCAACGGCAACGGTGAGGGTGCGGATTGGAAACAAGCTGTTCAATGATCACTTCGTCATGCAAAAGGTGGAGAGCCGCTGGCTGATAACCACCAAGGCGTCTTTCATAGCGCGCACGTTCGACTGAACGGCAGGACTGCAGAGCTGCAGATGCGCAAGGCCACCGATGCCAAAGACGCCTCAATCCATGGCACTTCGACAATTTGTCAGGACGCCATTGGAGCGGGAGAGAATTTCTGCAAGTTCACGCTGGGGAAGACGACGGTCATCGCTCTGCGGGACGGCTACGTGGACATGCCCACCACGCGTCTTCGCAAGCCTGACGGGCAACCATTCCAGGGAGATCTTCCACCATCGATTCCGCTGGTGGACGGAAAGCTTCGGCTGTCTGTGAATGCCTTCCTCATCATCGACGGCGACAACCACATCCTGATCGACACCGGTGCGGCGGACTCCTGGGCGCCGACGCTGGGCAGGTTGCCGCAGTCCCTGCGAGAGGCAGGCGTTGACCCGAGCCTGGTGGACACCGTGGCGATTACCCATACACACGAGGATCACGTGAACGGTCTGGTGGCCGCTGACGGCTCGAACGCGTTCCCCGGGCTCAAGCGGCTGTTCATCCCCTCGCAGGCGATACCCCTTTTCGACAACATCGACCGGCTTGCGCGGTTCCGGAACCTGCGCGCCGCCATCGGCGATGGATTCAGGATTGGACAGTCGGTGATGGCGGTGAGCGCGTTGGGCCACGAGCTCGGGCACACAGCCTACGAGGTGAAAAGCGGCGGCAGCACTTTGCTGATCTGGGGAGATACCGTGCACGTGCCTGCGGCGCAGTTCGATCGGCCTGAGTTGGCCTGGGAGTTTGATGCTGACCAGGACAAGGCGCGCGCATCCAGGTTGCGCCTCTTGCAGCGTTGCGACAAGCCCAGCCACTTCATCGCCGGCGCCCACCTGGAGTTCCCAGGCATCGGCTACGTCACAAGGCAAGCCGGCGGGTATCGGTTCACTCCCCTTTGATGAACTGGTGCCTGCTGGCCAAGGGCTGTTTTCACGGACCTGGCAGAACGTTGGCTGGCTGCCGTCTGCTACCAATTTCATAGCCACCAGTCCATGTCCCGACTTGGCTAGCGGCACTTTTTATGTTCATTTCGATCGGGTTTGTGAACAATCCGATGCGTTGAGCCTGCGAGCCTGTTAGCCGCTAGCCCTCACCCCAACCCTCTCCCAGAGGGAAAGGGAGAGGGAGGTAAACCGCCCGGCCAGACGCCATGGCGGGACGGATTCAGGCATTGACCGAACCGAGAAACGCCTCGGGATACCGCAGGCCGGCCGCGGCGTCTGGCGGGAAGGCCTTGTCCAGCTCTGCCAGATCGGCCGGGCTCAGCAGCACATCCAGCGCGCCGATGTTCTGGTCAAGATACGTGCGGCGTTTGGTGCCGGGGATGGGGATGATGTCTTCGCCCTGCGCCAGCACCCAGGCCAGTGCGATTTGTGAGGCCGTCACGCCTTTGGTTGTGGCCAGTTGCTTGACGGCATCGACCAGCGCCAGGTTGCGTTTGAAGTTCTCATCGGCAAAGCGGGGTGAGAACTTGCGGCGGTAGTCGTCGGCAGGCAGGTCTTCGGGTTTGCCGAAGGCGCCGGTGAGAAAGCCGCGGCCCAGCGGTGAATAAGCGACAAAGCTGACGCCGTTTTCGCGGCAGGCGGCCAGGGTGCCGGTGGCTTCGGGGTCGCGTGTCCACAGTGAGTATTCGCTTTGCAGTGCGGCAATGGGGTGCACCTTGCAGGCGCGGGTGAGTGTGGCGGCAGAGGCTTCAGACAAGCCCAGGTAGCGCACTTTGCCGGCCTTCACCAGCTCGTCCATGGCGCCCACGGTGTCTTCAATGGGCACGGTCTTGTCGACGCGGTGCTGGTAGTAGAGGTCAATCTGCTCTATGCCCAAACGCTTGAGGCTGGCATCGCAGCTGGCTTTGACGTACTCGGGCCGGCCGTTAAAGCCGCGTACCGCGTCGTTGGCCGGGTCGCGGGTGATGCCGAATTTGGTGGCGATGAACACGTCTTTGCGGCGCCCGGCGATGGCTTTGCCGATGAGCAGCTCGTTGGTGTGGGGGCCGTAGATGTCGGAGGTATCGAGAAAGTTCAGGCCCTGGTCCAGCGCGTGGTGAATGGTGGCGATGGATTCGGTGTCGTCGCGGTTGCTATAGAACTCGCTCATGCCCATGCAGCCGAGGCCGATGGCGGAGATGGCGGGGCCGTTGCGGCCGAGGGTGCGGGTTTTGATCATGGTGTGTACTCTGAAAGTTAGTGGGTTGGTGAAGGGGTGAAAGAGGAAATGGGGTTTGGGTTCAGGCGCGTTTAGGCACGGCGCGCATCTCTTCGTACCCGCGGATCTTCTTGCGGATGAACTGCAGGGTCTCGCGCTGCTTGCGTATGTCGGCCTCCAGCTGCGCGGCGTGTTCTTCGAGCATGGTTTGCCGTTCGGCCAGGCTGCTGTCGGCATTGCCTTTGCGCAGCAGCTGGGCATAGCGCTGCATGGCCTGCATCGACATACCCGTGGCGCGCAGGCGCACCAGGAAGTCGAGCCAGCGCATGTCGGCGTCGCTGTAGCGGCGCGCGCCGCTGCGCCTGTCTATGGGGGCGATGAGGCCGATCTGCTCGTAGTAGCGCAGGGTGTAGGCGCTCAGCCCTGAGGCTTCTGCGGCTTCGGCAATGCTTAGGGAGACTGTTGGAGACCTGGTTGGAGAGGCGGTTGCTTGAGTCATGGGGTGACTGTAAAACTTCGAGCGCACTCTAAGTCAAGGGCCCCGCTCAAAAAAACCCACTAGCGTTGTTGCGCTGCCTTGCCCCCCACTTTCGCTGACATTTGCTTGCATTGAGCCGGGCGCATTGCGGCCCGCCGGGCAGCTTCAGGCGCGGCTTGCCATACAGTCAGGGCCTTCGTCATCACAGGACTGCCCATGCGACCTATCGCCCAGCCAACCGGCTTTCCACGCGCCAAGCTCGCCATCCTCGCCCTTACCTTGCTGCCGCTGGCCACCGCGCAGGCCGTCACACCGGACGAACAGCCTTATGTGGGCGGCTACACCCAGGGTTCGGTCGACACACGCTCGCAGCTGATGCTGCTGGACGACAACACCTTTTGCTTCAGCTTTATGGGCGGCTCGCTCGACATGCTGGCCGGCGGGCGCTGGAAGGCCGAAGGCAACGGTGTGCGCCTGCAGGAGGTGCGGCAAAACGGCTCCGTCTTTCCCGTCTTTGGCAAGACGCTGCTTGAGCAGAAGGGGAGCGTGGAGTTTGACTTTCATGGCCATTCGCTCTCTCGCGCGGCGTCGGTCGCGTTTGCCACGGGCGCCGACGAGGCCTTGCCCACCAGCCTGCGCCGGCTCTTCAAGGACGGCCACAACGGCTGGTCGTCAAGCTACAAGCTGCCGCCTGTGCCGGTGGCGCAAGTGCGCTACTTTTATATCGCCGACGCGGAAGTGGACGCCAACGGCCAGCCCAAACAGTTGCGCGTGGTGCAGTACCGGCGCGGCGATGCGAACATGCTGCGGGTGGGCTACAACCCGGCGTTTGGCAACCCGCCGCTGAACCTGTTTGCCGCGCTGAAAGACGATGTGCTGCAGGTAGGCGGCAGCCGTTTTGGCGAGCGCAAGGAGCTGCCGGAAAAAGCCCTGGAAAGGATACGCTCGGCCTGCATACGGCCCGCGCTGGCTGAGGCCAAACGCCCCAGCGAAGAAGAAGCCGCAGAGATAGCGGCCGGGCGCGCGACGTCCGTGAAGCAGCCGCCGCTGATGCCGGTGAAAACTTTTTATCTGCCGCTGACAGCGCTGCAGGGCGCGCCTTACTTTCTGGACACGGACAAGTAAGAAACGCCCTCCGGGACGCCTGCGTTTTGCCGGCTAGCGGGTAATGACCACCAGCACACTGCAAGGCGCGTGGGCGATCAGCGACTTGGACACCGAGCCGCGCCACCAGCGCGCCGCCCAGCCTTCCAGGTGCTTGTGGCCGACCACGATCAGGTCGGCATCGATCTGCTTGGCGTACCTGGCGATTTCGTCGACGGTTTCGCCGTACAGCACCTGGCCGCTGGCCTCATGGCCTGACTCCACCAGCCGGCGCAAACCGTCGTTGAGGATGCCGCGGTATTTTTCTTTTTCCTGGTCAATGACGCCTTGCTCATAAATGACACCGTCACCCGCGACCACCTGCCGGTGCAGGGGCGTCACCGCAATCAGCGTCAATGAGGCCTTGCTCCACTGCGCGATCTCGCGGCAGTCCAGCAGCGCTTTCTGGCCCGATTCAGAGCCGTCGTAAGCCAGCAAAATTCGCTTGTACATGATGTATCTCCCGAATAAGGTGACTGGGCCATTCAAGAATAGGCCCGCTGCGGGGGCCGGTCAATTGATCGCCCCGGCGCCAGCAGGGTCGCCCCGGTTTGCGGTGAAAGCGGCACCGGCGACAATCGGGGCCAACACCTGATTTTTCAAAGCATCACCATGACCCAAGACCCCCAGCGCCAACAAGAACTCAAAAAGATGGAGCTGTGCGACTCCTGCGCGGGCATACAGCGCAACTGGCGCAAGGCGCCGGGCCACCCCGAGCTGGTGCAGGGCGACCCGCGCCATGAAACGCGCCGCCACGGGCTGGTCACCATCACCCGCTACAAATGCGATCGCTGCGGCACGGCCTGGGAGTATGAGAACGACAAGACCAACCAGAAGGCCGGTTGGTCGGTGGTGGGGCGATAAAGCCTGCTTTACCTGTTTTAGTGCTTTACGGTGCTTTGCCTGATCTGGGCATCGCATTCGGCGCGAAGCTTTTGCAGCTTGCCCTTCTCCAGGTTAAAGACCTTGTCGTCGAGCTTGCTGACGGCCTTCATGCCTGAAAGTTCGGCGACGTAGGAGGCTTTCTCCAGC
The DNA here is from genome assembly GCA_021153985.1 of Polaromonas sp. Taxonomy (GTDB): domain Bacteria; phylum Pseudomonadota; class Gammaproteobacteria; order Burkholderiales; family Burkholderiaceae_C; genus Polaromonas. The sequence goes on along the minus strand of JAJKJM010000038.1, from coordinate 42,347 downwards.
GCGTTTTTGCAGGCGCGGAAGTTGTCCCAGGGGTCGGGGCCGCTCGCCACCGTGGGCCATTCCTGGCGTTGCGCGTCCAGCGCGGCTTTGGTCAGCCTTAGGCGCTGCGCGTACTTCATGGCCTCTGGCTCTGCAGCACCCACGGCGTATTCGTTGAGGACGCGCTGCGACTTGACGGCCAGGGCCAGGGCCTGCTGGCCGGCTTGTGTGGATTGCGCGGCGGCCAGCACGGGAACTGACAGCAGCAGGAGAGTCAAAGGAATACGCATCACGCCGACCATACAGGAATTGGGGAGCTCTACATCTTCTTCGGCCGCTGCTTACCGCAGTACGGGCTTTTGAATGACACGCGCGGTGCGGCAACAGGGGCACCATCCAGGCTTGAAGAGCTCCAGGCCCTGAAGGACTGAAAGGACCAGGAATGAAACGAAGACTGCTGCTTGCCTCATCGCTTGCTACCTCCCTGCGCATTGCCTTGGGCGGCGCGGCGTACTTTGCGCTGTTTGGTGTGCAGGCCCAGCCCAGCTACACCGTCACCACGGCCCAGCTGCAGGATGCGATTGCCAAACGCTTTCCGCTGCGCAAACGCGCCGAAGGCATTCTCGACCTCACGGTGCAGGCGCCGCAGCTGCGCATGCTGACCGCGCAGAACCGCCTGGGCGCCGCGATGGCGGTAGAAGCCGGCGGCCCGGCGCTGCGGCGCGCCTACCCCGGTACTTTTGACCTGGACTTTGCGCTGCGCTATGAGGCCAGCGACATGACGATTCGCGCGCATGAGCTGCGCGTGAACGCCCTGCAGTTTGACAGCCTGCCGCCACAGGCGTCGATGCTGCTGGGCAGCTACGGGCCGCAGCTGGCAGAGCAGGCGCTGCAAGGCGCGGTGCTGCACACCCTCAAACCACAAGACCTGGCGCTGCCCGACAGCATGGGCGTGCAGCCGAGCACCATCACCGTGACCGACAAGGGGCTGGTGATTGCGTTTGTGAACAAGCCGATGAGTTGAACTGTAGGCCGCTAGCCCTCACCCCAGCCCTCTCCCAGAGGGAGAGGGAGTAAGAAGTGATGCGCTGCGCCGGTGTGCAAGTTTTTACTCCTTCTCCCTCTGGGAGAAGGCGGGGATGAGGGCCTTCGGCGCTTGAAGTTTCGCTGCGCAGGTGTGACGACCGTCAGCCCCTACCCCAGCCCTCCCCCAGCGGGGGATGGAGCTCAAGCGGGGGGCCTCCTTTTAAAACTCGAAGCGCGGCGAGCTTCTACTTAACAGCTGAGTCCTGGACTCTGCGGGCCAGAGGGTGGCCAATTCGTGAGAAAGCGTGCTTACCAGCCTGGCCACATCGTCACCCGCCGAGGCATGCAGGGCTTCCGCCACGATGAGCACGGCACGTGTATCAGCACTGACGGCGGACAAGCCGCTTTGCCGGTTGGTCCAGCGGCGGGCATGGGCGCTGGCGGCGGGCTCTGCGGCGTCGGCAAATATCACTTCGCCCGCTTCGGGGTGTTCCACTTCCCCGCCAAAGGTCCGGTAGTTTTCAGTGCCGGTGGCGTAGCGCACTTCCAGCTGCCCTGACACCTTGGCCACATCAAACACGGCAATCGGGATCGCAAAGGCCAGCGAGATGGCGTTGCATAGATCTACCAGCGGGTGAAGCTGGGGCAGAGACCCTTCTTTGCGGAAGCGGCGCAGCAGCGACTCTGACGCGCAGCGGTACTGCGTGGGCTTGAGGCCCATTTTGGAGAAGGTGCGCCGCCAGGCTTGCACTTCAACGAACTCGCCCTCAGGGCCGGTGGCAAGCCGGGCTTGGGCGGTGGTGTTGAAGCGGGCGACCTGCCGGCTCACATCCGCGCTGGCGGTGATGCCGCCGGCGTACAACACGCCGGGGACCAGCTCGGGGTAATCGGCCCAGAGGGCCTCTGAATGGCGAAAGAACATGCGCGGGTTTTCCAGTGAGGGGGGAACCTGCGCAGTGTGCTGCGGCGCCGGGGGCGCGTCTTGAACGTTATTGCAGGCTGGCTTGCACCGTGCGCAGGGCCGCCTGCTGCCAGGCGCCGGGCGTAAACCCGAACTGGCGCGCGAAGAGCCGCGTCATGTGGCTCTGGTCTGCAAATCCGCACGACGCGGCGGTGTGCGCAAGGCTGGCGCCGCCGCGGATCAGGCTGCGCGCCCGTTCAATGCGCTGCTGCTGCAGCCAGGCATGAGGGGTGATGCCAAAGGCTTTTTCAAAATGCCGCAGCAGCTGAAACCTGCTGAGGCCGGCCATGAGCGCCATCTCGCTGAGCGTGGGCGGCGCCAGCAGGTCGGCGGCCAGGCGGTCACGTACCTGTTGAATCTGTGGCGTGATGGCGGTGATGGGTTTTGCAACGCGCGTGGCCGTTGCGGTGACGGTGTGGCGGCCCGTCAGCAACCCGGACACCTGGGCGAGCGACTCTTCGCAGGCCAGGACATCAGCACTTGCATTGCGCCCGCTGCTGCTCCATTGCTGCAGCCGGCTTAGCAGGCGCTGCAACGCCAGGCGAAGCCGCGCGTCCTGCGCAACAGGGCGGGTGAGTTCAATCTCGGCTTCTGCGCCCGGCGCACCCATCGCGGCGGCCATGGCGCCGGGCTCCAGGTACAGCATGCGCCAGCGGCGCGAAGGGCCGCCCAGCGGCTGGCCGTCGTGCACTTCACCGGGGTTGCACATCAGGATGTCGCCGGCATACGCCTCGACCTGCCCGCAACCGCTGGCAGAGGTTTGCGCACCGTGCTCCAGCAAGCCCACGCCATAGACGTCATGCCAGTGGCGGCGGTAGTGGCGGCCGCTTTCAATGTGCGTGCCGTACACGCCGTCCCACGGCGTGGGCAGGACCTTGCATTGATGAAGCGGCGATGCGGCCATGGGTGGATGATGCCACCCGCCGGCCCGCTGCGTCTAGCCGCCCTGCCCGCCCACCAGCGCCTGCACATAGGCGCGCAGCGACGTGCGGCCGCGCACGGGCGCATCGTCGAAGTAGGGATGGTCGCGCGTCAGCGCTGTCATCGCCGCATAGGATTTGGCTGCAGCGGGCGAGAAGCCCATGGCTTTGAAAGCGTCTTCCCATTTCTCCCGCGGCACCACGCGCACCGCCACCCGCTTGTTCAGCGCCTCCGAAAAGGCGGCGGCTACGTCGCCGGGGGTGTAGGGCTCAGGGCCTTCGGCGTAAAAGAGGCCGGTTTTTTCTGCCGGCTCTGTCATCAGCCGCGCGGCGAGCTCGCCCAGGTCTTGCGGCGCCACCATGGGCAGCTTGAAGTCTTCGGGGTACATGGAGTCGATCGCGCCTTCATCGCGGGCGGTCTTCAGCGCTGCGTCCCAGTTGCTCATGTAGTAGGCCGCGCGTATGACGCTGAAGGGTATGGGCTGGGCCTCCAGCGCTTTTTCCATGTCGTAAAGAATGCCCAGGTCGCCTGCGCGCTGCACCGGCTGCGCGCCGTAGGTGGACTCGGCCACGATCTTTTCAAAGCGTGCGCCTTGCAGCGCTTCGATGATGGACTTGACGGTGGCGCGCTCTTCAGCATCGGTGTCGGCGGCAGGCGCGGCGGACGGGTTGAGCAAAAAGAGGCGTGTACCTTGCTGAAATACCTTGCGCAGCGCCGGTACGTCGTGGACATCGGCCAGCGCGACCGTCGCCTGCTGCGGCACGCCATGCTTGGCCTTGCCTTCGCGGCCGGATTTTTTGGGGTCGTGGGTGATGAGGGTGACGGGCTCGCCCGCGTCGAGAAGGCGTTTGACCAGCGCCGAACCGACGTGGCCTGTGCCGCCAAGAATGATGTGCATGGGAATCTCCTGTGCGTTTCTGTGTCTGGTGTCAAAACTTTCCTGCTGATGGCGGGTGGGGCTTCTTTATGACAGTCACCAGAGCCCCGGACAGTCGGAATGCGCTGACAGGGGCTTAACGCATGAATGCATCGTGATACAGGCATTAACAGGAGCGTGCAGGCAAAAAAAGACAGGCCCGGGGCCTGTCTTTTTTGGGTAGCGGGTGGATGACCCGCGTTGCCTTTGCAGCTTGCAGCTTGTCGCTTACTTGCTGGCGGCTGCCTTCACGTCGGCCTTGCCTTCTGCCTTGACGGCTTTGGTGTCGAGCTTGGCCTTGGTTTTGTCGGCGGTCGCGTCGATCTTCACGGTGTCGACCTTGGCGCCGGCATCGACGGCAGTGGCTGCAGCCTTGGCGTCGGCCTTGACGGCGGTTTTTTCAGCTTTGGCGCTGGCCTTGGCTTTGTCTTCGGGGTCAGCCTTGGAAACCTTGGCGTCTGCCTTTGCTTTGGCTTTAGCAGCCTTGGCGTCTGCCTTGCTGGTCTTTTCGGTGGCTTTGGCTTCAGCCTTTTCAACCTTGGCATCTGCCTTGGCATCGACCTTGGCTTCGCTCTTCGCAGCGGCCGCGACGGACTTTTCAGCCTTGACTTCTGCCTTGGCGGCCGGGGTAGCCGGTGCTGCTGGAGCAGGCGTTTGTGCGGCGGCAAGGCCAACGAACAGGGTGGCGATCAGGGAAGCGAGCAGTTTGTTCATGAGATGTCCTTTGGATGGATGAGGAAAGCGGTTAACAGAATGTTTTTATTCCGTAGCCAACCGTTCAACGGCACCCATCACGACACTGTTGACCCACCATACACACCGTTGCACAACACACCTGCCCTTTACAGAGTTTGTCGCTGTGCGGCGACAAATGCGTGCGGCCTTCAGTCAGTCACTACTCATCAAGAAGATCACCTCGGTAAAAACTCCACGCCGTTCCATCATGAAGATAGAAGTGCCCATCCGCACAGAAGTCCTTGCCGGGAAAGAACTCGCGATACGCCTTGGGGATGAGCCGCACCAGTTGCTCGTCACTGAGCTCGTCGAACTGCTCGGGCGTGATGGGTTTGCCGACTCTGGGTTTGAAAGATTCCATAGACTGGCTGTGTTGCTTAAGAAGGATGGTTGACTGAGTCGATCATATTTGATGCAGATAGGTAGAACAAACTCCGTACTCGCTTTTCAGCGCTACGAAGCCCGGGGCAAGTTCGCACCCGCGATCAACCGGTTTCGTGCTCGCAGATGACTGGACCGGACGCCGGCACTTGCGGGGAAGGTGTTGCTGCGGCCTGCGGTATCACCTCAAGGTCGGAGGGACGATAAAGAAGCAGAAGGTCTCTTACCAGATATCGCAGTGCAGCATCGTCGCTGAATGCGGTTTTAGACGACTTGGCAATCCAGATAATCAAGACGTTCCACAGCACCGCACTCAGCACTTGTACGCCTATGAACATGACAAAAGTTACGGCGCTAATGGACAACACGCCGCCCAAAAATCCAAGAACGTCCTGGCTGTCGAGGACTTCGAAGATGTTTGGTAAATCCCCGCTTTTTAGTGTGAGCGCGGTAAACACAGTCAGTCCGGCCAAAAACACTGCCAGTACGCGTTGCTTTGAATCTGGATCGTAGAATTTTTTGACGATGAGGATCCAATCAATTTCATCAGGCCTGCGGAATTTCTTTCGCATGTCGATGAGGCCACTGATCTCGTTGGCAATCTGAAGGAATTTGTCTGGCGACACTGAGAGAGATTCGCAGAGAAGTTTGCTCCGGAGCGCCTCCAGGTCAGGCGGGCTGATCTTCTGGTTCGATGGTGCCCCAAACAATGCGGCACGCTTCCTGTTCGAAATCCCATCTGCCACTTGCATGAGAGCAATCAGCAAAGTCACCACCACTGCAAATTGCCAACTCCAAACGCTTGGAAGCTTCTGAAACAGCCACACAAATGAGGCCACCCAACCACAAGCAAGGACCATCCATGCCCACATCCAGAACTCGCGCGGACCTGGATACAGATGCCAGCCCTCCATGTGCCGAAAGTAGTTCTGAGCTACTTTGTAGTATGCGTTCATGATGTGTCCTTTTCGAATTTATGGTGGAGGAGTATGTGGCCGAGTTGCCGTGACCGTCCTAATATTTCGCTGGTCGGCGATAAATGCGCTTCACCGCATGGCTCCCTCTCCCAGAGGGAGAGGGAGCAAAACCTCGGGGGGCAACAAACTGCGCGTGCACTGTAGGATGACGTGGGCGCTTTAAGAACACCGTCGAACGGCATGAGCAACACAACATACCCACCACAAGTCGTGATCGTCGGCGGCGGCGTGATCGGCAGTGCCATCGCTTACTTTCTGGCGACGCATCCGAAGTTTGGCGGCCACATCACGGTGGTCGAGCGCGACCCGACCTACACGCAGGCCTCTTCCGCGCTGTCGGCCAGCTCGATACGCCAGCAGTTTTCGCAGCCGGTGAACATTGCAGTCTCTCAGTTCGGCATTGATTTTTTGCGCGCCATCAAACAGCACCTTGCCGTCGATGGCGATGTGCCCGACATCGGATTGACGGAGCGCGGCTACCTGTATCTGGCGACTGAAGACGGCGCGGCGACTTTGCGAGAGAACCACGCAACGCAACGCGCACAAGGTGTGGACGTGGCCCTGCTCAACCCCGCGGAGCTGCAACAGCGCTTTCCGTGGCTGCAGGTGGACGACCTTGCACTGGGCTCGCTGGGCCTCAGCGGTGAAGGCTGGTTTGACGGCTATGGCTTGCTGATGGCTTTCAAGCAGAAAGCGCGCAGCCTGGGTGTGCAGTATGTAAAAGCCGAGGCCACGGGCTTTGTGCACAGCGCGGGCCGCGTGAGTGCGGTGGCGCTGCAAGGCGGCGCGCAGCTGCCGTGCGACTGGGCGGTGAATGCGGCGGGCGCGTGGGCGCGGCCGCTGCTGGCGGGCACGGGTTTTGACTTGCCGGTGCATGGCCGCCGGCGCTGTGTGTATGCGTTTGCCAGCCCCGCCAAGACGCCTGGCTGCCCGCTGGTGATTGACCCGGCCGGCCTGTGGTTTCGGCCTGAGGGGGGCATCTGGATCTGCGGCTTGCCGCCCGCGCCAGGCGAGGACGCCAATGACGTATCGCTGGATGTCGACTACAAACTGTTTGATGAAGCCTGGTTGACGCTGGCGCACCGGGTGCCGGGCTTTGAGGCGGTACGCCTGCAGCGCGCCTGGGCCGGCTACTACGAATACAACACGCACGACCACAACGCGCTGCTGGGGCCGCACCCGCAACTGCCCAACCTGTTGCTGGCCAACGGCTTCAGCGGCCATGGGCTGCAACAGTCGCCCGCGGTGGGGCGCGGCCTGGCGGAATGGATAGCCGAGGGCCGCTACAGCAGCCTGGACTTGTCGCCGCTGGCGGCGGCGCGGCTGGTGGAGGGGCGCAGCTTGCTGGAGAAGAACGTTATTTAACTGGCAATCGATTCCGCTATTGCTATTTATTTAATAGCTGTTGGCCTAGACCACTATTGGGCTGCAGCCACTTTTTACTCAATGCCGGCAAGCGAAAACGCCGACGCCCTCAAACAGCAAACAGCTTGCCGCTGAACACCCAGTGCAGCGTGCGCACAGTCAGCACGGCCAACGCCAGCGTCAACACGGCCAGCAGCATGCCGGCCAGCCCATGCAGCACCGCGCCGCCTTGCGCGTGGGCGTAAACGATGGCGGCATTGGCCAGCGCGGCGATGGGAAAGCTGATGGCCCACCAGCCCGGCGAGAAGGGCACGTCACGGCGAAACACCTTGGGCGACACCACCACGAAGACAAACAGCCCGAAGTAAAACAGCGCACCGGCAAACCGGTCGACCTGGCCGAACACGTTGACCCAGGCGAGAAAGCCCACGGCGAAGGGCGCCATCAGGATCATCAGCGAAGGCCGCATGCGCGGGGCCAGCGGCTCGCCGTGCGCCAGGCGGTGGATGATGAGCGTCCACAGCACCAGGGCCACCATGGCGCCCACAGCCATGGCCATCAAATTGACTTCACCAGCCCAGGCCATGGGCATGTGGCCGCCGGTGACGCCGATGTCCAGCACGCCGACGCCGGGAATGATCCACACCGGCAACATGTGCGCGGCATCCAGCTTGCCTTTGAGCAGGCGGCTGCCCACCAGCAGGGCAAGCGCAAGGGTCACTGCCACGCCCACCGTCCACAGGCCTTGCGCGAAGGCCTGGCCGTAAGGCATCAACACCGACGACAGCAGCAGCAATGAAATGGCCAGCTGGCCGAAGAAGTTGCCAGTCACCGGGTCGGTGAACTCCTGGCGCACCGCGTCGGGGTGGAGCGCCAGCTTGGCCAGGTAGCCGGCCGAGTGCGCAACGAAGACGGCCAGCGCGAAGAAACCCATGGCTTCGCCAATGACGGCCGCAACGCCAAAGACCGGCCCGGCAAGCCGCCAGGCGAGCGCCATGCCAGCAAGCCCCATGACCGCGCCGTACAGGTTGACGGGCAACTGGCGGATGGAATGGGCGCCTGTGCCGAAAGCCGGTGAGGGTGCCGTGGAGGCGGTGGTCGTGCTCATAAAAGCCTTTGGTGGAATAAGACGGTTTGGCTGAATTTGTCGTGTAGGTTATTTTCGGCTATGCTGGCTTGAATTCAATGCCGCCAATCCGGCGAATCCAGCCAAAGAGGCGCCTATGTCTGCCACCCACACCGTTTCCATCCTCGCCGTCCCGCGTGTCCAATTGCTGGACGTGATCGGCCCGGCCGACGTCTTTGCCGAGGCGGCGCAGCAGCTGGGCAACCCGCGCGCCTACCGGCTGCAATTGATAGGCACGCAGGCGGGCGATCTCAAAGGCAGCAACGGCATGCGCATGGTGGTGGACAGCACCATCCACAACCACCGCGGCCGCATCGACACCTTGCTGGTGGCCGGCAGCCCGCTGCCTGAAGAGCTGGCGGGCCGGGCGGAGACCAGCGCATGGCTGCAGCGGCAGGCGCGCTCGGTGCAACGGCTGGGCTCGGTCTGCACCGGCGCGTTTTTGCTGGCCGAGGCGGGCCTGCTGGACGGCAAGCGCGTGGCGACGCACTGGAACTCGACGGAGCGGCTGGCCGCGTGCTTTCCTGCCTTGCTGGTTGAGCCCGATGCCATTTACGTGAAGGACGGCAGCATTTACACCTCGGCCGGCGTCACAGCGGGCATGGACCTGGCGCTGCACCTGGTCGAAGAAGACCACGGGCGTGACATTGCCCTGCGGGTGGCGCGCAAGATGGTGATGTTTTTAAAACGGCCGGGCGGGCAGTCGCAGTTCAGCGCGCACCTGGCGGCGCAGACGGCCGACAAATCGGTGGTGCGTGAAATTCAGGACTATGTGCTCGCGCATCTGGACGCGGATCTGTCGGTGCCGGCGCTGTGCGAACGCGTCGCGATGAGCGAGCGCAACTTCGCGCGGGTGTTTCGCGCGGCGACGGGTGTCACGCCGGCGGGGTTTGTCGAGGCGGCGCGCATCGACGAGGCGCGGCGGCAGGTGGAGGCTTCTGAAGTGCCGCTCAAAAAGCTGGCTGATTCACTGGGCTATGCCAATGTGGACAGTTTCAGGCGCGCCTTTACGCGGCGGCTGGGGGTGAGCCCGAACGATTACCGTAAGCGGTTTACCGATCAGGCGGGGTGACGGCCTGTGTGCGTTTTTGAAGGCCGTCTGGCCCCCACTCCAACCCTCCCCCAGTGAGGAAGAGAGTTGAATCCGGGGAGGGCACAGTCAACCCATAGCCCGTACTTCGCCCGCCACCTTCCAGTTTGCGCAGCACGCCGCGCTCCAGCAGGTCGGTGATGTCACGCAGCGCCGTGTCGGTGGAGCATTTCGCCATCGCGGCCCACTTGGCGGTGGTGAGCTTGCCGTCAAAACCATCGAGCAGGCGATTGACGATTTTGATTTGCCGTTCGTTCATGGGCGTGCCGGCCCAGCGCTGCCAGAACTGGGCCTTGCCCAACACGCTGGCCAGCAAGCCGTCCGCGCCTTGCACAGCGCGCAGCAGGCAGCCTAAAAACCACGCCAGCCAGGGCGTGATGTCCAGTGTGCCTTTTTGCGTGGCTTCGAGCTGGTCGTAATAGTCTTTGCGTTCGCGCTGGATCTGCGCGCTGAGGCTGTAGAAGCGCTGGGCTGTGCCTTCCGCCCGCGCCAGGGCCATGTCGCCCACGGCGCGTGAGATGCGGCCGTTGCCGTAGTCGAACGGGTGCAAGGTCACGAGCCACAAGTGGGCCAGGCCGGCCTTGATAAGGGGGTCCCCAGGCGCGTCGGTATTGAACCATTGCAGGAAGGCGGCGGTCTCGCTCTCCAGTCTCTGGGCAGGTGGGGCTTCGTAGTGCACGACTTGCCTGCGCGCGGAGCCTGAGACCACCTGCATGGGGCCATGGGCGTCGTCGCGCCATGCGGCAATGCGGATACGCATCATGCCGCTGAAGCCCGCCGGAAACATTGCGGCGTGCCAAGCGAACAGCCGCTGCGCTGTCAGGGGCTGGTCAAAGCGGCAGGTGGCGTCCAGTACCATGTCGACCACGCCTTCCACATGCCGGTCCGCCGGCGCCAGAGCGCCTATATCCATGCCCAACCGGCGCGCGATGGACGAGCGCACGGCTTGCAGTCCAAGATGCTCGCCTTCGATTTCGCTGGTTTTGATGACCTCTTGTGTCAGCACCTGCAAAGTGGCCTGCTCACGCTGCGCCAAACCCAGTTCACCCATCCGCCCCATCAAGTGACCTTGCGCCTGATGTACCTGCGCCAGCGGCCCGGCCAGCGCCGCGGCGTCAAAACGCCATTGCGGCCAGTCTGGCTGTTGCCAGAGGTAAAGAGGCGGCAAGTCGGGGTGCATGCGGTGATTATGCCTTTATTCGCCGCAAATTATGCGGTGAATACATCACTTAACCACCTCATCCGGCGCCAATGTTCCCGGAAAGGGCCCAGAAAGCTGTTTAAGCCGTATCGGGCACCTTACTTCTCGCTGTCCAAGTGGCTCATCTGCTCAGCTCCATAGCGTGTGCCAGCCACGGCATCGGCCGGCAAGGCCGCTTCAATACGCTGCAGGTCCTCACTGCCAAGTTGCAGCTTGAGCGCACCCAGCGATTCGTCCAGCTGCTTGAGCGTGCGCGAGCCCACTAGTGCAACCATGTCGACGCCCAGCGCTTTGCCGCGTGCGAGGACCCAGGCAATCGCTACCTGTGACGCGGTGGCGCCCAGGCCGCCGGCCAGCTGGTGCAGCAGATCGACGAGTTGCTGGTTCTTCACCGCGTTGTCGCCGGTAAAACGCGGCAGGTGGGCGCGGAAGTCGCCAGGCCCTGTGGGTTTGGAACCTGACAGCAGCCCGCGTGACAGCACGCCGTACGCGGTGACGCCAATGCCGAGCTGTTTGAGCACAGGAAAGATCTCCGCCTCGGGCGCGCGGCTGATGAGCGAGTACTCGATCTGCAAGTCGGTGATGGGGTGCACCGCATGGGCTTTGCGGATGGTGTCGACGCCGACTTCACTGAGGCCGATGTGGCGCACGAAACCGGCTTTGACCATGTCGGCCATGGCGCCTATCGTGTCTTCGATCGGCACGTTGGGGTCCAGCCGCGCGATGCGGTAGATGTCGATGTGGTCGGTGCCCAGGCGCTGCAGGGTGTAGGCCAGGAAGTTTTTGACGGCGGCGGGGCGGCCGTCCATGCCGATCCAGCCGGAGGACGGGTCACGCAGCGCGCCGAACTTGACAGAGATGAGCGCCTGGTCGCGCCGGCCTTTGAGCGCGCGGCCTATCAGCATCTCGTTGTGGCCCATGCCGTAGAAGTCGCCGGTGTCGACGAGGTTGACGCCGGCGTCGAGTGCGGCGTGGATGGTGGCGATGCTGGCGGCTTCATCGCTGGCGCCGTACATGCCGGACATGCCCATGGCGCCCAGTCCGATGGCCGAGACAGATTGCGGGCCGCGAAAGCCCAGGCGGGTGGAGGCGAGGGTGGTGGTGGTCATTGGGGAGCCTTTTCGTGAATTGCGAGTCAATGAAGGAATTGAGTGGGTACAAGGACTGTATTGGTTTCAATTACAGTAATAAACTGCCGTATCTCAAAATAACTGTTCGCAAATTCAAGAATAGTTTGAGAAAACTGAACCCCTGCGTTCGCCCTGAGCCTGTCGAAGGCAGCTCAGCCCGAGCGGTCTAAAAAGCAAAAAGTAAAAGCAAGAAAGCAAAACCCATGAGCGTTGACCGCTACAGAGCAATGGAAGTGTTTAACCGTGTGGTGGAGCTGGGCAGCTTTACCGCCGCCGCGACGGCGCTGCACCTGCCCAAGGCACGGGTGACCACGCTCGTGCAGGAACTTGAAGCGCACCTGGGCGTGCGCCTGCTGAACCGCACCACGCGCCGGCTGAATTTGACGGACGACGGCGCGCTGTACCACCAGCGTGCGCTGGCCATGCTGCAGGACATGGGTGAGCTGGAAGGCACACTGCGCCGCGCCGTGGCCACACCGGCCGGGCGCTTGCGGGTGGATGTGCCGGCTGCCGTGGGCCGGCATGTGATCTCGCCAGCGTTGCCGGAATTTTTTAAGCGCTACCCCGACATGGTGCTGGAGCTGGGCAGCACCGACAGGCCGGTGGACCTGGTGGCCGAGGGTGTGGACTGCGTGATACGCGGCGGCCTGGTGCACGACGAGACACTGGTGGCGCGGCCACTGGGCCGGCTCAAGGTGGTGACCTGCGCGGCGCCTTCCTATCTGGCGCAGCACGGCACGCCGCGGACGCTGGAAGACCTGGAGCAGCACCGCTTTGTAAACTTTCATTCCGCCAAGACGGGCAAGATATTTCCGTTCGAATTTTCAAAAGACGGCGACGCACGGCAAATCAACCGCCCGCATTGGGTAACCTGCAACGACGCCGACAGCCACATGGGCGCGGTGCTGGCCGGCCTGGGTTTGTCGCAACCCCCGCTGACGCGCCGCACCTGCGCGCTACTGGCCAGCGGACAGCTGGTGCGCGTGCTGCCCGACTGGCAGCCCGAAGACCTGCCCATGGTCGTGATGTACCCGCGCAACCGCCATCTGACGGCCAAGGTGCGGGCTTTTGCCGACTGGGTGGCGGAGGTGTTCAAGGCGGAGTTTGCGGCGGGGGCGGCGTTTTACCCGTGAGTGCGTTGTGCAGGGCGCTATCTTTTCAGGAGCGTATAGCCAAGGTGGGGGTTGGGCTGGAGGCTTGTTTTCTTAAATTTTGCTGAGGCTGGCGCTGCGCTGCAGATTGACTCCTTCTCCCTCTGGGAGAAGGCGGGGATGAGGGATGTCGGCGCTTGAACGTCGCTGTACATATTTATAGGCCGCCAGCCCTCACCCTAACCCTCTCCCAGAGGGAGAGGGGACTAGACCGCCTCAATTCGCCGGCTGCTGTTTGCCCCACACCACCGTGTCATTGACGGCGTAGACGGCGCAAGTGACCTTCTTTTGCGCGCAGTCGACCAGCTGCTCGTTCAGCCCGGCCAGGCTGGTGACGGTGCCGAAGCGGCCGTCGCCGGTGATCATGAAAGCGCGCGGCTGCGACTGCAGCAAAAATTGCTTGTAGGCCAGACGCAGGGCGGCCGGGTCGCTGCCGCGGCCGAGCACGGGCAGCGCCGCTTCGTTGTCCAGCTCGGCATGGCCTGAGGGCGTGGGCTCGCCGTTGGCGCCCATCACCACGCCCAGGCTTTTGAGCCGCTCGCGCCACAGCACGAGTTCGGCGTCTATGCGTTTGGGCAGCTCCATCACCAGCTGCGCGGGGTAGGCAAAGCCCAGGTTTTCGCCGCCGGGCGAGATGTTGATGGTGACGCCCATCAGGCGCGCTTCAACATCAAATAAACCACCGCCGCTGGAGCCCGCCGAGATGGACGCCGACGTCTGGATGGTGGGCAAGTTGCTGGTGGCGTTGGCGCGCAGCGACGACACCAGGCCTTCGGACAGCGTGAGCTCCAGTCCGTGCGGGCTGCCGATGGCATAGGCCTTGGCGCCCACGCTCACGCTGGCGATGGGTGCAATGGCGACTGTGGCCAGCGCCGCGCCCGGCTCGGTTTGCAGCACACACAGGTCGTGCTCGGGCACGGGGTCGCGCGTGATGCGGATGACCTTGACTTCGCGCTGCTGCTGCGTGAGCTTGAGGGTGATGGCCTTGGTCACCACATGGCAGGCAGTGACCAGCAGGTTGGGCGTGATGGCGACGGCGCTGCCGATGGCGACCTGGTTGTTGCCGATGTCAGCCTTCACCGTCCACACGGCGGGTGCGGCGCGCTTGAAGATTTCTTCGGGCTCCAGCGCGAATGCGCCGGCGGCGGCCGTGGCCGTGGTGGCAAGAGTGACCAGCAGGCGGGCTATCGTCATGATCCAGTTTAGGACGGCGGCCGCGGCCGCGCCTGTAGGCTTGCACGCCGACATGCCCAGCCGGCGAGCTTGTGTTGTGTGCCAAGCGCGCTGCCGTCAACGCAGCCGCTGCCATTGGCGCTGAAGTTTTTCCAGCGGGGTGCGGGGCTGGTGCTGTGCATGCCACCACCACGCTACACCCAGCCCGATGAGCGCGGCACCGCCGGCAATGGCGGTGGTGGTAAGCGGACGGGACTTGCGGTAGCCGCCGTCGATGGCGGTGTTTTGCGACGGCGTGAAAAGGTTGCCGTCACTCGCGCCGGCCCGGTCGGCACGCGCCAACGCAAAGCTTGCGGCCCAGTTCATAAAGCGGCCCAGCAGGCCGGGCGCCAGCGCGTGCGCCATGCGGCCGGGTACAGCCACGCTGCCGATCTGCACCGACGGGCGTGGCGACCTGGCCAGCGACACCAGCACGGCAGCCACGCGGCGCGGGTCAACCAGAGGCGGCGTGGGCCGCACGCGGCGGCCGGTGTAGTTGGCGCCGTGCGATACGCCGGGCGTGTCGACAAAGGTGGGATAAACCTCGCACACATGAATGCCCGGCGCGTCTGACAGCTCGGCGCGCAGTGACTCCGACAAACCGCGCAGGCCGAATTTGCTGGCGGTGTAGGCGGCCGCATACGGCGCGGGCACAAAACCGCCGATTGAAATCATGTTGATCAGCGTGCCGCGGCCGCGCTCGCGGAAGTGCGGCACCACGGCGTAGGCGCCGTGCAGGTGGCCGAGCAGGTTGGCCTCGATCACGCGGCGATGCGATTCAAGCGGTGTGAGTTCAAACTTGCCGATGGCGCCAACGCCGACGTTGTTGATCCACACATCGACCTGGCCGAAATGCTGGAGCGCGTTGTCTGCCAGCTGCTGCACCGCCGCCGCATCGGTGACGTCGGTGGGCACGGCCAGCACGGTGGCGCCGGCAGCGCGGCACTCGGCGGCTACGGCGCCCAGCGCGTCACGCCCACGTGCGGCCAGCACCAGCCGCGCGCCCGTGCCGGCAAAGGCCAGTGCCGTGGCGCGGCCTATGCCGCTGGACGCGCCGGTGAGAACGACGACCTGCGCCGGTGCGGAAGGAGTAGAAGAGGTAGAAGAAGGCATCAGGGCCCTCCGCGCCCGCCGGTGCTGCCGTAGACATTGCCGGTGGTGTAGCTGTTTTCAGCCGAGGCCAGCAGCACATAGAGCGGTGCGATCTCGGCCGGCTGGCCGGGGCGGCCCAAGGGCGAATCGCTGCCGAACTTCGGCAACTCGTCGGGCAGCTGCCCGCCGCTGGGTTGCAGCGGCGTCCAGTAGGGGCCGGGCGCGACGGCGTTGACGCGGATGCCGCGCGTGGCGAGCTGCTTGGCCAGCGACTTGGTGAAAGCGACGATGCCGGCTTTGGTCGACGCGTAGTCGAGCAACTGCTCGGGCGGCTCATAAGCGACTACCGAGGCGGTGTTGATGATGGCAGCGCCGGCAGGCATTGAGGGCACCGCGGCCTTGGTGATCCAGAACATCGCGTACAGGTTGGTCTTGAGCGTCTGGTCGAACTGCTCGGTTGTGATGTCGAGGATGGATTTTTGGGCGGACTGCTTGGCGGCGTTGTTGACGAGGATGTCGAGCCCGCCCAGGCCGCGCACCGACTCGGCCACCAGCCGCTGGCAAAAGCTTTCGTCGCGGATGTCGCCCGGGATGGCTACGACGCGGCGGCCTTCGCTGCGGATGAGCTGCACGACTTCTTGCGCGTCGGGCTCTTCCACCGGCAGGTAATTGATGGCGACATCGGCGCCTTCGCGCGCAAATGCGATGGCGGTGGCGCGGCCAATGCCAGAGTCACCGCCAGTGATCAGCGCCTTGCGGCCCAAGAGTCGGCCCGAGCCCACGTAGCTGCTCTCGCCATGGTCGGGCCGCGGGTTCATGCGGCTGGCCAAGCCCGGCCAGGGCTGGGTTTGCGCGGCGAAGGGCGGGCGCGGGTACAGGTTGCGCGGGTCCTGCATGGGCCGGCGCACACGCGTGGCGCCTGGCACGGGCTGCACGGGTATCTGCGCCTGGGCGGCGCCGCCTGCCAGCAGCACAGGCGCTGCGGCCAAGCCTGCACCGACGAGATTGAGCGCGGCGCGGCGCGAAGGCGGGCGGTCCTTCGCATCGGTGTGAGGGCCGGGCGCGGCAGCGCGCGGATCTTTGGGGTCTTGAGGGTTCATGGCGCGGGCTTTCGAAAGAGCAAAACCCGAGCGTGAGCGCCCGCCTGGGTGCCAGATGTCTGGAAATTTACCTCTGGCGTGTCAGACAAATGCGAGGTGGGGCTCTTGCAGCGCGGCCTGCATGCCGCAGGCCGCGCGTGCCGGGTCCCGGGCGGTGCAGTCTCAGGCGGCGGCGCGGCTCAGCTTGACGGGTGCGAAATCCACCGGCACCGCAAAAGCCACATTGACGTAGTTGGTGAAAAGGTTGAGCGCCACATGCGCGAGGATTTCCACGATCTGCTCGTCGTTGAAACCGGCCTGGCGAACGGCCTGCACATCGGCGTCGGACACATTGCCGCGTTCGTTCACCAGCTTGAGTGCAAACGCGAGCACCGCGGCGGTGGCCGGGTCGGAAGATTCGCCGCGCTGCGCGGCGGCCATGCCTTCGGCGCTGACACCGGCTTTGCGGCCCAGCGCGGTGTGCGCGGCCAGGCAGTATTCGCAGGCGTTGCGGTCGGCCACTGCGACGGCGATCTGCTCGCCCAGTTTGGCGTCGATGACACCGCCGCCCAGCGCGCCGAACGAGCCCCACAGGCTTTTGAGCGCAGCAGGCGAGTTGGCCACGGCCCTGAACATATTGGGCGTGGCGCCAAAGGCCTGGTTCACCTGGTCGAGCAGGGCCTTGCGGTCGGCGGAGGTGGCGGTACGGTCGATCAATGGAATGCGTGACATGGTGAAGTCCTTTGGAGGTTGGAGAGTCGCGGTTGAGGGGTAGTGTTTTGCGCGGCGGGGCTTGGGGGTGCGCCCGCTGCACAGGAAGAAGTTTCGCGCGACAATAAGGACTTATTGGATGAATTCGTCCAGTAAATCATCCTTATCATCCAAAGCAACTCCCAATACAGTCCACGCCATGACCCTGCCCCTCGAAGGACTAGACCGGCTTTCCGCCCTGATGGACCGCTTTCGCGTGCGGGCCCACATGTTTCACAACGGGCCGCTGTGCGGCGTCACCCATTTCACGCCAGAGGCCGGGCTGGGCTTTTTGCACGTGATGCGGCGCGGCACGATGGTAGTGACCCACCGCGCAGGCACGGGTGCGCCCAAGCGCGTGGAGATCACCGAACCCAGCCTGGTGTTTTACCCACGGCCGCTGGCGCATGACTTTCATAACGCGCCGGTGGAAGGCGCCGACTTCACCTGCGCGACGCTGGCCTTTGACGGCGGCGCCAGCCACCCGCTGGCGCGCGCGCTGCCTGCCCTCGTGGTGTTGCCGCTGTCTCGCGTGCAGGGGCTGGAACACTCGCTGGCCCTGCTGTTTGCCGAGACCGAACAGGTGCGCTGCGGCCAGCGGTTGCTGGCCGACCGCTTGTTTGAAGTGTTGCTGCTGCAATTGCTGCGCTGGCTGCTTGACCACCCCGATCATTCCGAAGGCGGCAGCGCGCCCGTGGGCCTGCTGGCCGGCCTGGGCGAGCCGCGCCTGGCGCGCGCCCTGGTGGCGGTGCATGAAGCCCCGGGCGACGCCTGGAGCCTGGCGCGCATGGCGCAATCGGCCGGCATGTCGCGCAGCGCGTTTGCACTGCTGTTCAAGCAGCGCGTCGGGCAAACACCGGCGGACTATCTGGCGACATGGCGGCTGGCAATTGCGCAGGCCGAACTGCGCGGCGGCCAATCATTGAAAGCCATCGCCGAGCGGCTGGGGTATGCCAATGCGTCGGCGTTGTCGCGGTTGTTTGTGCAGAAGACGGGGGTTTCGCCGCGGGAGTGGATGAAGGCTGGGGTTTAGTGCAAATAGCTGAGCGCTATCAAAAATATAGCTATACGTTCAGATCTTGTCTGGGCTAGAGGCTAATTTTGTTTGAATTCGGACTTACTCCTTCTTCCTCTGGGAGAAGGCGGGGATGAGGGCCGGCGGCGCTTGTTATTCGCTGCACCTATTCAAGGGCCGGTTGCCCCCACCCCAGCCCTCCCCCAGCGGGGAGAGAGCAAAGGTGAACCGTCAAGCCGTGCGGCGCACCGTGGGCTTGAGCATGTCGGCGATGCCGATGCGGTGGGCGAACTCTTCGCGCACGCGTTCTGCCACCACGGTGACTTCAGCCGCGCCATCGTCGATGAAGTCGGTCACCGAGCGGAAGGGTCGCGTGCCGGCGGGCAGGCCCACGATGCGGGTGATGTCGTCGGCCACGGCCTGCGGGTCGGCGTGGTCGGGGCTCAGGGCTGAGAGGCGCTCGCCGACTTTGTCCATGACGCCGTCGTAGCGGGCATAGGCAGCTGTCGCCGCTTCATCAGCAGGCTTGCCGGCGCTGGGGAAGTGGGCCGTGCCTTTGGTGAAGGCGCCGGGCACGACGATGGAGGTCTCGACGCCGAAGCGGGCGAGCTCGTAGGACATGGTCACAGCCATCGAGTCCATCGCGGCCTTGGCGGCGGCATAAGGGCCGAGGAAAGGCGGAAAGCCGCCGCGCACCGTGCTGCTGCTGACCCACAGCACCAGGCCGGCTTCAGCCTTGCGCATGACCGGCAACACGGCGCGGTTCACGCGCTGGCTGCCCAGGAAGTTGGTGTCCAGCACCTTGATGATTTCTTCGGGCGTATAGGCCTCGGCGGGGCCGACGACCAGGTGGCCGGCGTTATGCACGATGACGTCGAGGCGGCCTTGCTCGGCCATGACGTGCGCCACGGCGGCATCGGCCGAGGGCTGCGAGAGCACGTCGAGTTCGACGGCGCGCAGATCGAAACCGTTGGCAAAACTCCAGTCGCGCAACTCACGCACCTTGGGTGCGTTGCGGCCCTGGATGTCGCGCATGCTGGCGTAGACAATGTGGCCGGCCTGGGCCAGTGAACGGACAGTGAGGTGGCCAATGCCGGTGGATGCGCCGGTGACGAGGATGACGGATTTCATGATGGGTGTCTTTCTAAAAGGGATTGAAAAGAGGGGTTGATGGGTTAGAGAAAGTGCTTTTGCTTAGACCACGCCGCCGTTGGCGCGCAATGTCTGGCCATTGACCCAGGCCGAGTTGTCGCTGACGAGGAAAGCGACGGCACTGGCGATGTCTTGCGGCGTACCCAGGCGTTCGAGCGGCGCCATCCTGGACATGCGCTCAATCGTTTCGGGCGTCTTGCCGTTGAGGAAAAGCGCCGTGGCCGTGGGGCCGGGGGCGATAGCGTTGATGCGGATGTTTTTGCCGCGCAGCTCTTTGGCCATGATGTTGGTGAAGGTTTCCACCGCGCTCTTGGTGGCGCCGTAGACCGCGTAGCCGGGCAGGGCCAGGCCGATCACGCTGGTCGAGAAATTCACGATGCGGCCGCCGGCCTGCAGGCGCGCACCAGCTTCGCGCAGCGTGTTGAAAGTGCCTTTGACATTGACGGCGAAGAGGCGGTCAAAGGTGTCGTCGTCGGTGTCGGCCAGCGCCGGCAGCGTGGGCGGCATGATGCCGGCGTTGTTGATGAGCACATCGACGCGGCCGAAGGCCTTGATGCTGTCGTCAAACAGCTGCTTCACGGCAGTTGAACTCGATACATCGGCCTGCACGGCGACGGCTTTGCCGCCGGCGGAGGTGATGGACTGCACCACGGCCTGGGCTTCTTCGGCCTGGCCGGCGTAGTTGACGACGACGGCGTAGCCTTCTTGCGCCAGGCGCCGGGCGATGGCGGCGCCGATGCCGCGCGAGGCGCCGGTGACGATGGCGGCCTGGGTAACGTTGTTTGCTGAAGCGGTCATTTGGAACTCCTGAAATTGACGAGGTTGGTGAGGGTTGGTTGGCTCTGACCGCCCGGGGCGCTGGGGTGTTGTGCGCTTTTGGTGAGTCAGTGAAGCTATTGTTCTATTCAATCCACATGCGATAAATACCGTAAACTTGCCATCACTGTTCAACAAATGCCAACAATAGAAACGCGCCAAAATGGACAGGTTTCATTCGATGCAGCTCTTCACCCGCATCGTGGAGCTGGGCAGTTTTACGAAGGCGGCCGACGACCTGCTGCTGCCGCGCGCCACGGTGACGCACGCGGTGCAGCAACTGGAAAAGCGCCTGGGTGCGCGGCTGCTGCACCGCACGACGCGGCACGTGAGCCCGACGCAGGACGGCGCGGCGTATTACGAGCGCTGCCTGCGCCTGCTGACGGACCTGGAAGAAGCCGAGTCGGCCTTCGTCAACACGGGCAGTAAGCCGCGCGGCAAGCTGCGGGTGGATTTGCACGGCACGCTGGCCAAACACTTTTTGCTGCCGGTGATTGGCGATTTTTTTGAGCGCTACCCGGACATCGAGCTTGAGATCGGCATGGGCGACCGGCTGGTGGACCTGGTGCGCGAAGGTGTGGACTGCGTGCTGCGTGTGGGCGAGCTGGCCGAGTCCAGCATGGTGGGGCGGCGTGTGGCATTGCTCGAACAGGTGACCTGTGCGAGCCGCGAATACCTGGACAAGCACGGCACGCCCGACACGATAGAGGCGCTGCGCGGGCACCGCGCCGTCAACTTCCTCTCAAGCCGCACCGGCAAGGCGCTGCCCTTTGATTTCATCGTGGACGGCGTGGCGCGCCAGGTGCAGCTCAAAGGCTCAGTCTCGGTGACCGACGCCGACGCCTACAAGGTCTGCTGCGCCGCGCACCTGGGTTTTATCCAGGTGCCGCGCTATCACCTGGCTGCACAGCTGGAGGCGGGCACGCTGGTGGAAGTGCTGGCGCAATTCAGGCCCGCGCCCATGCCGGTGTCGGTGCTGTACCCGCACCACCGCCAGCTCTCACCGCGCGTGCGGGTGTTTGTGGACTGGGTGGCGGATGTGATGGGGCGGGCCAATTAAGACGATCCACAGAATCCAGCGAAGCGATCCTCGTCAGGCGCGTCGCAGTGTCTTTATCTGCGTAAATCTGCCAGATCTGTGGATATAAATTTATCCGCAGATTTCGCAGATTTACGCAGATTGAAAACGGGCAGATGCAAGGCGCCACAACAACGCCAAAAGTTTTTGAACAGCTCAAGGGGCTGGGCGAGGCGCACCAGCCATCGGCAAGGCATACGCCCGCACATAGTCCCCCGCACGTGTACCCAGCGAGCCATGCCCGCCGGCCACCACCAGCACAAACTGCCGGCCGTCGGCAACGCTATAGCTCATGGGCGTGGCCTGGCCGCCAGCGGGCAGGCGCGACTTCCAGATTTCGTTGCCGTTGTTGACGTCGTAAGCGCGCAGGTAGTCGTCGAGCGTGCCGGAGAGAAAGGCTACGCCGCCCGCCGTGGTGAGCGGGCCGCCCAGATTCGGCACGCCCATGCGGAATGGCAGGGGAATCGGCGAGAGGTCGCGCACGGTGCCGTTCTTGTGCTTCCACGCAACGGCGCCGGTGGTCAGGTCCGCGCCGGCCACATAGCCCCAGGGCGGCGCCTGGCAAGGGATACCGAACGGTGACAGGAAGGCGCTGAGCTTGACGGCAAACGGCGCACCAAAGTTTTCGTTGAGGGAAGGAAGGCTGCCTTCAGGCCGCTGCTTGCCTTGCACCATCAGCGCGGTGTCGTCGGGGCGCGGCACCAGCTTTGAGACAAATGCCAGGTAGGTCGGCGTGGTGAAGGCCATCTGCCGCACCGGGTCCACCGCCACGCCGCCC
This sequence comes from Polaromonas sp., assembly GCA_021153985.1. GTDB lineage: Bacteria > Pseudomonadota > Gammaproteobacteria > Burkholderiales > Burkholderiaceae_C > Polaromonas. The sequence goes on along the minus strand of JAJKJM010000038.1, from coordinate 20,416 downwards.
CAGTTGAAGACACCGAAGTTGCCGGGGTACACCAGCGTGCCCTGCGTGGACGGCGGCGTGAAGCGGCCCTCATAACGCAGGCGGTGAAAGGCGATGCGGCAATACAGCTGGTCGAACATCGTGGCGCCCCACATGTCGCGGCCCGTCAGCGGCGGCGGATCGAACGACAGCGCCGACTTCGGCTGGGTGGGCGCGGTGTGGTCGCCCTCGGCAGCGCCCTGCGGCGCGGCGACTTCGGTCACGGGCAACAGCGGCGTTCCGGTGCGGCGGTCGAGCACAAAAACCTCGCCCTGCTTGGTGGGTTGCACCAGCGCGGGCACCTTCTCGCCCTTGATGCTGAGGTCCAGCAGGCTGGGCTGGGCCGGCACGTCGTAGTCCCAGAGGTCGTGGTGCACCGTCTGGAAATTCCAGCGCACTTTGCCGGTGGCCAGGTCCAGGGCGACGACAGAAGAGGAGTAGGTTTCTACCGCCGGGCTGCGCTGGCCGCCCCACTGGTCGGGCGGCTGGTTGCCCAGCGGCACGTAGACCATGCCCAGCACCTCGTCGACGCTGGAGATGGACCAGCTGTTGGGCGAGTTGGGGGTGTAGACCTGGCCGGGCGCAAGCGGCGCGCTGCTGTTCGGCTGGCCCGAATCCCAGGCCCAGACCAGCGCACCGGTGTTGATGTCATAGGCGCGGATTACGCCCGACTGCTCTTTGGTGGACACGTTGTCGAGCACCGTGCCCCCCACGATGAGGAGCTTTGACGTCACCACCACGGGCGAGGTGGAGTAATAGGCGCCGGGCTTCACATTCGGCATGCCGGCCCAGAGGTCGATCTGCCCCTTGCCGCCGCCGAACGATGAGCAGGGTTTCCCCGTGTCGGGATTGAGTGCGATCACCCGGCCGTCCGCCGTGGGCATGAAGAGCTTGGCCGTGCAGCCGTCGGCAGTGGCCGGCGCGGGAGGGGGCACCGTGGGCACGACGGCCGGTGGCTGGTAGGAAAGGCCGCGGCAGGTCAGATGCTGCAGCGCGAGCTGGCCCTGGATTTGGGGGTTAAAGCGCCAGACTTCCGTGCCGGTGGCGGCGTCAAGCGCAATCACCGACTGGTGCGGCGTGCAGAAGAAAAGGCGGTTGCCGACTTTCAGCGGCGTCACTTCAAAAGTGGTTTCTTGCGGGTCGCCGGGCTGGCCGCGCACGTCTCCGGTGCGGTATTGCCAGACCATCTCGAGGCTTTTGACGTTGTCGGGCGTGATCTGCGCCAGCGGCGAGTAGCGCTGGCCATGGCCGGTGCGGCCGTAAGCCTGCCATTCGCCGGGCGGCACACTGTCGGCCGGCGCTGCCGCACTGCCGCCCATGGGCGCCAGCGGCTGCAGGCCGATCAGGCGGTTGTCGTCATGAAACCAGGTGACGACCGCCACGACCAGAAAAATGCCCAGTGCCCCACCCAAGGCCCAGCGGCCGCCGCGCGCACCCCAGGTGCCCTCATGGCCGGGCGAGGCGATCGGCCAGGTGCGGGCGACCGGGGGCGTTAACAGCAAAAGCCCAATGACAAACACCACGCCGCCGCGCGCCGCCAGCGGCCACCAGTCGAGGCCGGCCTCCCACAGCGCCCAGGCCAGGGTGCCGGCGACCAGCAGGGCGAAGACCCACAGCCCGGCCGGGCTGCGGCGTGCCAGCAGTACGCCCGCCAGCACAAAGCCCAGGCCCGCGATCAGGTAGTAGGACGACCCGCCCAGCACCACGAGCCAGAAGCCGGCAAGCAACAGGGGCACGCCGAGTAGCAGCAGGACAAGGCCCGCGGCCCAGGCCGTGCGGCGTTTGAGCGGGTCGACAGGCTCAAGGGCGGGATGGGAAGGGGGGGTGTAGGACGGCATTGTTGTTGGTGCTGTTGGCAATGCGGTTCAGCCTGGATTCCGCATTGAAGGACTGTGAAAGATGCAGCGGCTGACAGCCAATCTAGTCCGCGCGCGCCGCCCCAGGCGTCAGCGGGTGGCTGATGCGTCTGTAGGCTGTGGACCGCCCTTCGCCGTCTCCAGCCATGGGTGAATTCCTACACGAGCCACCGGAAATACCCGGCGCGGGGTGCCTGCGGCAGGCGCGATCTTCAGGGATCGGCAGTGCCACGCGCAACCCATGGTGCGTGCGCCGCATTCCCTCTGTTGAGCCTTTTTGAAGGAGTTCTCCCATGCCTGTGAAACATTCGCACCCACTTGAACACTCACCCACACTTCGCAGCTGGCAAAGCTGGGGTTTGGCGCTTGCCGTCATGGCGGCGTTGACGCTAGCCGTGGCGCCGGCTGTCTGGGCGCAAACCAGCCCGACGCCAGCCCCCGCCGCCAAGGCCGAAGACGCTTCCAAACTGGACCGCAGCGACCGCAAGATGCTGGAAGACCTGGCGCAAGCCAATATGGCCGAAGTCGACGCCGGCAAGATGGCGCTGGAGAAAGCGCAGAGCGCCGAGGTGAAAAAATTCGCGCAGCAGATGGTGGACGATCACGGTTCGTCCCTCGCCGATGTGCAGGCCCTGGCCCGGGCCAAGAACGTCACGCTGCCCGACGGCCCCGGCGCCATGGCCAAGACCAAGGCCATGGCGCTGAAAGCGCTTTCGGGCAATATGTTTGACAAGGAATACGCCAAGCGCGCCGGCGTAGGCGACCATGAAAGCACCGTGAAGTTGCTGCAAAAAGTCCAGAAAGACGCCAAAGACAGCGACCTCAAGGCACTCGCCGGCAAAATGCTGCCGGCGGTGGAGCACCACCTGGATATGGCCAAGCAGCTGGCGGCTTCCACCACTTCCGCCAAGTCCTGATGCGCTGAGCTTTAAGGCTGCTTGCGGCGCCGGCGCGCGGTTCTGGCTGGCGCCAGTTCATGCGGCGCCAGGAAAAATTGCGTATTGCCGGCCAGGCGCTCAACGGCCAGGTCGATGAAGGCACGCGCCCGCGCCGGCTGCGCATTTCGGCTGCCGTAATACACATGCAGGCCGAGGTGCTCAGTGGCATGCTGCGTGAGCAAGGGCACCAGTTTTCCCGCGCGCACCAATGGCGCGGCGGTGACGCCTATCAGTTGGCCGATGACCTGCCCCGCTACCACCGCGCGGGCTTCGATATCCACGTCGTTGGCCAGAAAAGCGGCAGCGATGCTGCGGCCCACCACTTCTTCACCGACCTTGAATTCCCAGGGCATGGCTTTGCCGGTGCCCGCATGCCGGAAGCCGCTGCAGCGGTGCTGGGCAAGATCGTCAATGGTTTGCGGCGCGCCGTGCCGCGCGATGTAAGCGGGTGAAGCGCAGACGACGAGTTGCAGCGGCATGATGCGCCGCGAGATGACCCCGCCTTCGGGCGGTGAGCCGGCGCGAAAGCCGACGTCAACGCGGTCTTCGACCCAGTTGCCGATGCGGTCGTCCATGTGGATGTCGGGGTCCACCTGTGGATGGCGGCGGCAATATTCTTCAAGCACGGGCCACAACACCTCGAGCATGATGGAACGCGGCGCCGCGATGCGCAGCGGCCCGGCGATGTCTTCGCGGCCGCGGCGGGCGCCATGCAAGGCTTGCTGCAAGGTGCTTAGCCCCGGCTGCGCGGCCTGAAGGAGTTGCTCGCCCTCCTCGGTCAGGCTCAGGCTGCGGGTGGTGCGGTGAAAGAGGCGCACGCCCAGGTGCTGCTCCAGCTGCACCAGCGCCTGGCTGGCCGCCTGCGGCGTGATGGCTTGCGCGGCGGCGGCCTGGCGCAGGCTGCCCAGCTCGGCGGCTTTGACGAAAGTGGACACGGCGCGCAGCTCGTTAAAGGCCATGGCGGCTCCTGACTGACATGATTGTCACGATTTGCTTGATTATGAACTCAGCGATTGCCGTCTATTCAACACCCAATCGAAAACCTACATTGCCCTCCTCGGCAACATTTTTTCAAAGGGCAAGACCATGAATACAGTAACGACAAAAGCCAACTTCAAACGTGTGTGGATGATCACCGGCGCGGCGCGCGGCATTGGTGCCCGCATCGTGGAAGCGGTGCTGGCGCACGGCGACGCGGTGGTGGCGACTTCGCGCGACGCCGCTTCAGTGCAGAAAAGGTTTCCCGCGAGCGACGCTCTGCTGGCGTTGCCGCTGGACGTGACCGATGAGGCGCAGGCTGCCACTGCGGTGCAAGCCGCCCTCGCGCGCTTTGGCCGCATCGACGTGCTGGTCAACAACGCGGGCTACGGCCTCCTGGGCGCGGTAGAAGAAGCCACAGCCGACGAAGTGCGGCGCCTGTATGACACCAACGTGTTTGGCCTGCTCCATGTGACACGCGCCGTGCTGCCGGCAATGCGCGCGCGCCGCAGCGGCCACGTGATCAACATCTCGTCGCTGGGCGGCTACCAATCGGCTCCGGGCTTTGGGGTGTATTGCTCGACCAAGTTTGCGGTGGAAGGCCTGACCGAAGCGCTGCACGGCGAGCTCGCACCGCTGGGCATTCATGTGACGACCGTGGAGCCGGGTTACTTTCGCACCGACTTCCTGGACAGCAATTCGCTGGCCGTGTCGCCGCGCATCCTGGACGACTATGCCGCCAGCGCGGGCAAGGTGCGCGTGGCCGCCACGCAGATCAACCACAAGCAGCCGGGCGACCCGCAGCGGTTGGCGCAGGCGATGCTGGCGCTGGTGGACTCTGCCACACCGCCGCTGCGCCTGGCGCTAGGCACCGACACGCTGCAGGCCATCGCGGACAAGCACGCGTTTGTCGAAGCTGAAGTGAAGGCATGGCATGCGTTGTCGGCTTCGACGGATTTTCCGAAGGAGGCGCTGGCGGCTTGAGTTGCGTTCATCGGACATGAGAAGGATTCGATTTCTTCCATGCCCTGTTGACTTGACCCCTGGGTCCGCCCTCATGATGCTGAGAGCAAACAGCAAACGGCAAGCTAAAAAGCAACCCAGAGGTCCCTCATGAATTCTCCCCGCGCGCACCCAGGCGCCTCCGAAGCGGCCAGGCGGCTCGGCGTATCGACAAAGGCCCTGCGGCTCTATGAGCAGCGAGGTCTGGTCACGCCCGACCGCACCGCCGCCGGTTACCGGGTCTACAGCCCGGACACGCTGGCGCGTGCCGCCGAGGTGGTCGCCCTGCGCAAACTTGGTTTGAGCCTGGCGCAGGTGGCGCAGGCCCTTGAGGGCGACCCGCAAAGCCTGGGGCCCGCGCTGGCCTTGCACGAGGCAGCACTTGAAGCGGAGCTTCGTGAACGGGTCACCACGATCGGCAAAGTCCGCACACTCCGTGCGGATCTTCGTCGCGGCAAGGCGCCGGGCCAGGGGGAGCTTGCGCGCCTGCTCAATCCATTTTCCCAGCTCAGCGTGGGCTTTGAGCTGCCTTGGCCCTGGGGTGGCGAGTGGTTTGAGCTTGCCGACATACGGCCGCTGAACTACATCGTCGGCCCGCTGGGTAGCGGCAAGACGCGCTTGGCCTTGCTGCTGGCCGAGAGGTTGCCGAATGGGGTCTTTCTGGGTCTGGACCGGCTGGACCACACGGACAAGGATGCCGCGCTGAAGCTGCGCGTCGACAGGGCGCTGGCGTGGCTTGTGGATGAAGGGGCAGTGGCGTCGCCGGCCCTGAGAGCACTGCTGGCGGGCCTGGAGGCCGAAGGGCCGGCCATCGTCGCCGTCGACATGGTGGAGCAGGGGCTGGACCACACCACGCAGGAAGCACTCGTTGCCTACCTGCGCCAGCGCGCCAGGGCCAATGCGCGCCCTCTCTTCCTGATGACGCGTTCGTCAGCGATTCTGAATCTGGCGGCGATGGTGCCGGAGGAAACCATCATCCTCTGCCCGGCCAACCACAGCCCGCCGGTTCGCGTTGCGCCCTATCCTGGCGCACCGGGCTACGAGGCGGTGATGACATGCCTGGCAACGCCGGAGGTCAGGGCGCGCACAGCGGGCATGGTGGCCACGATTCCCAAAGCGGCTTGACGGTTCAGCGCCATTCTTACGCAGCGCAGGGAGCCAGCTTTTTCACTGGCCACAGCCGCACCCCCAGCGCAGCCACGCCTGACACCGCTGCCATCACACACACGCCCTGCCAGCCGTATTGCGCCAGCACCACGCTGCCCAGCCAGGCGCCGCTGGCCATGCCGGTGAACATGCCGATGAAGAGCACGGCGTTGAGCCGGCTGCGCGCGGCGGGCTCGATGCCGTAGATGATGGTCTGGTGTGCGATCAGCGTGGCTTGCGCGCCGAGGTCAAACACCACGGCACCGAGGGCGATGAGCCACAGCTGGTTGGGGCCGAACGCCATGGCGATGAAGGCGGCGGCCACCAGCGCCGCGCCCAGGCGCGTGACGACTTCGGGTCCCTTGTTGTCGGCGATGCGGCCGGCCAGCGGCGCGGCCAGCGCACCGGCGGCGCCGGCCAGGCCAAAGACGCCGGCTGCGCTGCTGCCCAGGTTGAAGGGCTGGGCGTGCAGCATGATGGCCAGTGTGGACCAGAAAGCGCTGAAGCCGATGCTGACCAGCCCTTGGGCGATGGCCGCGCGGCGCAGCGCGGGGTGGCGCTTCCACAGCGTGGCGAGGGAACCCAGCAGCGCCAGATAGGGCAGCTGCGTGGTCGCCGCAAAGCGCGGCAGGCGGTGCCACACGGCCACGCCCAGCAGCGCGATGCTGAGGGCTGCCGTCACAAACATGCTGCGCCATCCAAGGTGTTCCGCCACGACACCAGCCACCACACGCGACAGCAGGATGCCCAGCAGCAGGCCGGTCATCACGGTGCCGACGGTTTTGCCGCGTTGCGATTCGGGGGCGAGCGTGGCGGCGGCTGGCACGATGTCTTGTGCGAGTGTGGCCGACAGCCCGATGGCAAGGCTGGCCAGCGCCAGCACCGCCAGCGAAGGCGCGCAGGCGGCCAGCAGCAGTGCGAGCACCAAAGCGGCCGCCTTGCCCAGGATGATGCGGCGCCGGTCATAACGGTCGCCCAGCGGCGCGAGCAAGCCGATGCCCAGCGCGTAGCCGAGTGTGGTCAGCGTGGGCACCAGGCCGATGGCGGCGGGCGTCGCCTTGAATTCGGCGACCAGCAGGGCCAGCATGGGCTGGCTGTAATACAGCGAAGCCGCGCCCAGGCCGGCACCGGTGGCGAGCAGAAGAACCAGCGAAAAGGGCAGGCCCGGCCCGATTTGGTCATGCGTAGAAGCGCTGGAAGGAGAGTTTGAAGTCATAAGGCAAATTCCCGAATTAGAGGCAGGACGCCAGTATGCGGGCCGGGTTTTGTGCTGTGAAGGCGGCTGTTGGGCACAATGGTCATACGCCATACGCATATAACGCGCATACGAGGAATGGATGCCGAATGAAAACCGCCCCCGACCGGATTGAGCTGATGCAGACCTTCGTGCGCATCGTGGAGGCGGGCAGCCTGTCTGCCGCCGCCGCGCAGATGAACGCCACACAGCCCACCGTGAGCCGGCGCCTGCAGGCGCTGGAACGCTCGCTGGGCCTGAAGCTGCTGCAGCGCTCGACCCATGCGATGAAGCTGACGGAAGACGGCGAGCGCTGTTTTGCCCGCGCCAAGGAGTTGCTGGGCAACTGGGACGCCTTTGAGGCCGACCTGCGCGGCCCGAAAGACGTGCCGGAGGGCACCTTGCGCGTGGTGGCGCCGCATGCGCTGGGCCAGCAGCGGCTGGTGGGGCCGCTGGTCGACTATTTGCGGCGCCACGAACGGGTCACGGTGGAATGGCTGCTGCATGACGGCACGCCCGACTTCATCGCCCAGGGCATCGATTGCGCCGTGCATGTGGGCGCGGTGCAAGACCCGTCGCTGGTGGCGGTGAAGATTGCCGAGGTGCGGCGCATCGTGGTGGCGGCGCCTTCGCTGTTGCGGGGCAAGCCGCTGCCGCAGCACCCGGCCGAATTGCAGGCGCTGCCGTGGCTGGCGCTGCAGACTTTTTACCGCAGCGAAGTGACGCTGATCCATCATGGCAGCAAAAACGGCGACCGCGGCGAAGAGCAGCGCTTTCCCATTCACCCCCGCCTGGGCACCGACAGCCTGTTTGCGCTGCGCAACGCCACGCTGCTGGGCCTGGGCGCGAGCATTGCCTCGACCTGGCTGGTGGCCGACGATGTGGCGGACGGGCGGCTGCTGCACCTGGCGCCCGAATGGTGTGCGTCACCGCTGCCGGTCTACCTGATCTATCCCTATTCGAGTTTTTACCCGGCCAAGTTGCGCCGCTTTATCGAGGCGCTGCGCGAGGGGCTGCCTGCCGGCATGGGCCTGCCGGCGCGCGGGCCCAGCGCTTAGCTCCCTTGTTTTGCTATTAATTCAGGAGCTAAAGGCCCACGCCACTCTTGGGCTGGAGGGCTTTTTGGCTTGATGCTTCGGGCTGCAGGGCTAGTTGCCGCACAGGCCTTTTTCCACCATGTCGATCAGGCGCTCGCCGATCTGCAACATCTGCGGGCCCAGGACAGGGCCCAGCGGGCCGTCGATGACCAGCATGGCCAGTCCGTGCACCGCCGACCAGGCCAGGAACTCGGCGCCGGGGCGGCGCTCGGGCTGAAGCACCCCGGCGGCAACCAGTTTGTCGAGTGCGGCGCCCAGCAACTCGAAGGGGTCCAGGCCGCTTTGGCCTTTGCGCTCAGTGCCGGCCGGCTTGCCCTCGCTTCTTTCTTTCAGGTCGTCTGACGGCCCAAACGCCGTGCGGAACAGCCCGCTCTCGGCCTGGGCAAACCGCAGGTAGCCCATGCCTACCGCGCGCACATTGGCGCGGGCAAATTCGGCGGGCGGTAAATCTTGGGGGATCGTGGCCAGCTCGGCCTCCATGGCGCGGGCCACGGCCGCGAGCGCGGCGGAACGAACCGCGTACAGCAAGGCCTGGCGGTTTTCAAAGTGGCGGTAGGCGGCGTTCGGTGCGACGCCCGCGCGGCGCGTGGCTTCACGCAGCACCACGGCCTCGGGCCCGCCGGCGCGGGCCAGTTCCACACCCGCTTCCAGCAAGGCACGCCGCAAGTCCCCGTGGCGGTAGGTGCTGCGGGGTTTTGGGACTGGCTGGGAAGGGCGCGCGCTCGACATGGCTTGTTACTTTTTTATGTGGACAGTGTTCATTATCTTTGCTATTCTTTTGTGGACGGTGTACACAATACTGCTGATTGGGTCGCCGCACAAGCCTTTTCCAGCAGTGACACCCTTTCATCTCCAGGAGCCGGACCATGCAGAAAATCACCCCTTTCCTCTGGTTTAACGATCAGGCGGAGGAAGCCATGAACTTTTACGTCTCGATTTTCAAAAATTCGAAGATCACCATGCTCAGGCGCTACGGCAAGGAAGGCCCGGGACCCGAAGGTTCGGTCATGACCGGCACTTTCCTGCTGGAAGGCCAGGAGTTCATGGCGCTCAACGGCGGCCCGCATTTCAAGTTCACGCCGGCGATCTCGCTGTTTGTGGACTGCAAGACGCAGGCCGAAGTGGACGAGCTGTGGGACAAGCTCTCGGCCGGCGGCGCGCCCAACCAGTGCGGCTGGGTGCAAGACAAGTTCGGCCTGTCGTGGCAGATCATCCCGTCCGTGCTCGGCGAATTGCTGGGCGACAAGAACCCGGCCAAGTCGGGCGCGGTGATGAAAGCCATGCTGGGCATGCACAAGATCAATATCAAGGGCCTGCAAGAGGCTTACGACAGGGCTTGAAAGCCGCGCATCATGGCAACTTCCATCACCACTCTCGTGCGCCGCTATTTCTCGGCCTACGAAACCCAAGACCGGCAGGTCCTTGAGGACATGCTGGACGAGCGCTTCACCTTCAGCAGCCCGCTGGACGACCGCATCAACCGCGCCGCTTACTTCGCACGTTGCTGGCCCAACAGCCGCACGCTGCGCCGCATCACGGTAGAAAAGATTTTTGAGCAGGGCGGCGAAGCCTTCATACGTTATGAGGCCGAAAGCACCACGGGCAAAAAATTCCGCAATACGGAGTGGTTCCGTTTTGAGAACGGCAAGCTCATGGAGGTGCAGGTGTACTTCGGCCGCGACACGCGGCCGGCCCTGCCCGCGGCGGCTACTTCGGCATCTGCCTCGGCTGCGCCCGCGCGCCGCGCCGAATGGCCGGCAACGGCCGCCCTGTTCCCGCGCTGAATCACACCCCCAACCCATCCACCACGAAAGGAAACATCATGCTAGTTCAGTCGTATCTCTTTTTTAACGGCCGCTGCGAAGAGGCCATCGAGTTCTATCGCAAGACGCTGGGCGCGCAGGTCACGATGATGATGCGCTTCAAGGAAAACCCCGAACCCATGGCCGACGGCTGCGGCCCCGGCGGCGGCCCGGCGCCCGACCCCAACAGCGTCATGCACGCCAGCTTCAAGATCGGCGAGACGGAGCTCATGGCCTCCGACGGCATGGGCGGCGGCAAGCCGGAGTTCAAGGGCATCTCGCTGTCGCTCACCGCACCCAGCGACGCCGAAGCCAGGCGCCTCTTTAATGCGCTGGCCGACGGCGGCAAGGTCGAAATGCCCATGGGCGAGACATTCTTCGCCTCGTCCTTTGGCATGGTGGCCGACCGCTTTGGCGTGTCGTGGATGGTGATCATGCCCAAACCCATGCCCTGAAGCGGCGATGCAGTACCTGCTCATCATCTGCCACGACGCAACCTTTGCGCCCACCCCAGCGCTGGTCGGCGAGATCGGCGCCTGGGTCAAGGACATGGAAGGCCGCGGCATTCTCAAGCACGGCAACCCGCTGCGCCCGCCCGCGGAAGCGGCCACCGTACGCGTGCGCAAGGGCAAGGTGGTGCTGACTGACGGCCCTTTCACCGACAGCGCTGAAAAAATCGCGGCCTACGGGCTGATTGAATGCGCCACCATGCAGCAAGCCGTCGACATTGCCGCCAGCCATCCCATGGCCAGGGCCGCGACGATCGAGGTCAGGCCGGTGTGGTCCGACTTGCCGCGCATGGCGGCCTGAAACCCCCTGAAGGAATCCCGCATGAAGCTTTATTACTCAGACACGCTGAACCCGCGCAAGGTCTGCGCTCTCGCCCGGCATTTGCAGTCGCCCGTGGAATTCATCTGGGTGGAGCTGGGCATGGGCGAGCACCGCACGCCGGAGTTCCGCGCGATGAACCCGAACGCCAAGGTGCCGGTGCTGGTCGACGCGGATCTTGTTCTCTGGGAATCGAACGCCATCATGTGCCACCTGGCCGAGAAAGCCGGCTCGGACTTGTGGCCCAAGGACGCGCGCCGCATCGAGGTGATGCGCTGGCTGATGTGGGACGCCACCGAGTTTGCGCCGCTGGCCAGCGTGTTTTATTTCGAGCACATCATCAAGCCGCGCTTTGGCATTGGCAAGCCCGACGCTGCGGAGACGGAAAAAGCGACGCCGGGGTTTGAGCGCTACGCCAAGGTGCTGGATGCTCACCTGAAAGGGCGGCGCTACCTGGTGGGCGACGCGCTGAGCGTGGCGGATTTTGCGGTGGGGATCACGCTGCCTTACGCGGGCAAGACCGGGATGCCGCTGGAAAACTTTCCCGAGATTCGCCGCTGGCATGCGCGGCTTGACGCGCTGCCAGCCTGGCGCGAACCCTTTCCGCCCCTGCAGGCCGCCCAGGCGGCGTGATGTACGGGCGGCAGACAGGGCACGGGCGGCCACGCCCGGAAAACCCTTGCGTGCACTTTTTCACCGCCGCTCTATAGAATAATCCGGACCTCTTCCCTTTCCGGGTTCTGTCTTCTGGCACCCCCTTCACCTCAGGATGCGCGTGCAACCCATTATTTCCATCCAGCAACTGGGCAAAACCTACGCTTCGGGCTTTCATGCGTTGAAGTCGGTCGACCTGGACATCCGGCGCGGCGAGATCTTCGCGCTGCTCGGCCCCAACGGCGCGGGCAAGACCACGCTGATCAGCATCATCTGCGGCATCGTCAACCCGAGCTCGGGCCGTGTGACCGTCGACGGGCACGACATCGTCCGTGACTACCGCGCCGCGCGCGCCAAGATCGGCCTGGTGCCGCAGGAGTTGTCGACCGATGCCTTCGAGACCGTGTGGTCCACCGTGAGTTTCAGCCGCGGCCTGTTCGGCAAGTCGCCCGATCCGGCCTATATCGAAAAAGTGCTGCGTGACCTGTCGCTGTGGGACAAGAAGGACAGCAAGATCATGACGCTGTCCGGCGGCATGAAGCGCCGGGTGCTGATTGCCAAGGCGCTGTCGCACGAGCCCACCGTCCTGTTCCTGGATGAGCCCAGCGCGGGGGTCGATGTCGAGCTGCGCAAGGGCATGTGGCAAATGGTGCGGGACCTGCGCGAAAGCGGCGTCACCATCATCCTGACCACGCACTACATCGAGGAGGCCGAAGAAATGGCCGACCGCATCGGCGTGATCAACAAGGGCGAGCTGATTCTGGTCGAAGACAAGGCAGTGCTGATGCGCAAGCTCGGCAAGAAGCAATTAAGCCTGCAGCTGCAGACGCCACTGCAAAGCATTCCGGCCGCTCTGGCGGGGCTGCCGCTTGAGCTCGCCGGCGAGGGACGCACCCTGGTCTACACCTTCGACACGCAGACCGAAGAGACCGGTATCGCGCCCTTGCTGAAGCAGCTGGCCGAACTCGGCATCGACTTCAAGGATTTGCATTCGAGCGAGAGCTCGCTCGAAGACATCTTCGTGAGCCTGGTGCATGCCGACAAATCCGCCACCTCCGCCACCGCCACCGCCACACCCGTCACCACGAAGGAGGCCGCATGAACTGGAACGCCGTCCGCGCGATCTATCGCTTTGAAATGGCGCGCACCTTCCGCACGCTGATGCAATCCATCGCCTCGCCGGTGATCTCGACCTCACTTTATTTTGTGGTGTTCGGCGCCGCCATCGGCTCACGCATGGGGGACATCGACGGCATCCGCTACGGCGCCTTCATCATTCCAGGGCTGGTCATGCTGTCGCTGCTCAACGAGAGCATCTCCAATGCCGCCTTCGGCATCTACATGCCGAAATGGTCGGGGACGATTTATGAGCTGCTGTCGGCACCGGTGTCGTCGATGGAAGTAGTGATGGGCTACGTAGGCGCGGCGGCGAGCAAGTCCGTCTTGCTGGGCCTTCTGATCCTGGCGACAGCGCGCCTCTTTGTGCCGTACAGCATTGCACACCCTTTCTGGATGCTGTGCTTCCTGCTGCTGACCGCGCTGACCTTCAGCCTGTTCGGCTTCATCATCGGGCTGTGGGCCGACAACTTCCAGAAGCTGCAAGTCGTGCCGATGATGGTGGTGACGCCGCTGACCTTTCTGGGCGGCGCGTTCTACTCCATCAATATGCTGCCGCCGCTGTGGCAAAACATCGCGCTGTTCAATCCGGTGGTCTACCTGATCAGCGGGTTCCGCTGGAGCTTTTACGGCGTGGCCGATGTCAATGTGGGCATCAGCGTCGCGGCCATTGTGGGCTTCCTGGCGCTGTGCCTGAGCGCGGTGTGGTGGATCTTCCGCACCGGCTGGAAGTTGAAGGCCTGAGGTCGGGCTGCGTAAGACCACCCCATCCGCTATTGATTTTATAGCGGCTTGCGCATGCAGGGTAAGGGCTGCAGGCCTGTTTTCTTGTAAGCGGCTGGCGCCGGCCCCTTGATGTGCCGGCGGCGCAGCTTGAAAGGGCCGCGCCTGGCCTCAGCTAGGTTCTTTGAAATTCTCACGCCAGAAAGGCCTTTTCATGCCTGCCGACCTCGCCGCAAGTTCCATCGCTCACCCTGTCATCACGGTCAAGCCCCTCGGCTTTCCGTGGACCACCATCGACCCTTTTCTCTTTTGCGTGTACCACGACGACGCCTATCCGCGCGCCAATGCGCAGATGGGCCCGGACGCCTCGCTGGCCGGCCGCGACATCGGCCAGGACTTTGCGCGCAAGGATGGCTGGAGCATGTACCACGGCAGCACGGTGCCGGGCTTTCCGGCGCACCCGCACCGCGGCTTTGAGACCGTGACCATTGTGCGCAAGGGGCTGATCGACCATTCCGATTCGCTGGGCGCGACCGCGCGCTTTGGCCGCGGGGATGTGCAGTGGCTGACCGCCGGCAAAGGCGTCGTGCATTCCGAAATGTTTCCGCTGCTGGATGCGCAGAACCCGAACCCGCTGGAGCTGTTCCAGATCTGGCTGAACCTGCCGGCCACGGGCAAGATGAGCGAGCCGCACTTCACCATGCTCTGGTCGCAGGACATTCCGCGCCTGAGCCTGAAGGATGCCGATGGCCGCAGCACCGAGGTGGCCGTCATCGCGGGCCGCGTGCAAGGCGCCGATGCAGCGCCGCTGCCGCCGCCGCCCGATTCGTGGGCCGCACAGGCGGATGCCGACGTGGCGATCTGGACGATACGCATGGCGCCGGGCGCGCGCTGGACATTGCCCGCCGCGAAAGGCGATGGCACGCGGCGCCAGCTGTATTTCTTCAAAGGCGCATCAGCAGCGGTAGGTGGCCAGGCCGTGCAGTCCGGCAGTGCCATCGAACTGCGTGCGGGCATGGACGCAGAGCTGGTCAACAGCGGCGGCGAAGAAGCCGAGTTCCTCATGCTGCAGGGCAAGCCGATCAGCGAGCCCGTGGTGCAATATGGCCCGTTTGTGATGAACACGCAGGCCGAGATTGCCCAAACGCTGGCCGACTACCGGCGCACGCAGTTTGGCGGCTGGTCGTTTGCCGATGAGGCGCCCGTGCATGGCCGCGACCCGTCGCGATTTGCGCGGCACCCGGGTGGGCGTGAAGAGCGGCCAGCGGACAAATAGCCGCGGCCAAGCCGGTGTAGCTATCTATTTGATAGCTGCTTGCCCAGGTGCTTATTGGACCAGATGCACTTTTTACGCTCAATAACAAAGGAAAACCACGTGCAGTAGCCCCAGGCACATCCGGGGCTTCAGCGCGCGCCCCCCCGCGGCGGCAGGGCGCGCCTACACTCCCGCCACCACCCGAGGAGCGCCCCATGGAATCAACGACCCAGACAGCCCCTGAAGCCGTCAAGCGCGAGCTGGACAAGCTGGCGGCCGATTTCTTTCACGCCGTGTCTTTTGAGCCCGGCGGCAAGCCGCCTTACGAGACCATCCATACACTCTTCATTGACGCGGGCCTCCTGATCAAAAACACGGCGCAAGTGCCCGAAATCTCGACCGTCGCCCAGTTCATCGCACCGCGCCAGGCCCTGGTGGCCAGTGGCGAACTGACGCGTTTCAAGGAGTGGGAGCTGTCGGAAACGACACAAGTCTTCGGCAACATCGCACACCGCTACAGCGCCTATGGCAAAGCCGGCACACAAAACGGCAAGGCCTTTGAAGCCCGCGGCGTGATCTCGACGCAGTTCGTGAAGACGCCGCAAGGCTGGAAGATGAGCGCCATGGCCTGGGATGATGAGCGGCCTGGGCTGGCCATCCCGGACGGGCTTCTCAGCCGCTGATCGGGGTCAATCCCACTTCGGCGCGGCGGTGGCCGCCCTATCGGACCCGGTCAGCCGCAGTTGCTGCGCTTCGCGGAGTTTGCGTACTTTGCGGCGGACCTCTGGAGAAAAAGCAGGCGCTAAAACGACTGCAGAACCTGCAAATTTTGGGCGGCAATGGCCTTGAAGCCGTTGGAGATCAGGGGCTGCGCCGCAGCAGCACCCCAGAACACCATGGCCAGGTCTTTAGCCTGCGCCCATTCGGCCAGCGTAGCTGCGGTGGGATGAAGCGGACGCCTGGCAAAGTCCTGCTCGACCACTTCACCGTTGATGGGCGCATACAGCATGGGCAGCATGTCATACGTCGGCGACAGGAACCAGTCGTCGTCTTTGAGCAGCAGGGAGATATTGCCGTAATGGCGGTCGGTATTGGCAATCAGGAGGCCAAAGGCTTCAAGGAAACGCAACTGTGCGGCATCGCCCGGCGTCAGCAGCCGGCTGTCGGCCATGCGGTTGGCCGTCGCGGCCCAGTTGTCTATCTTGCCTACATATTCAGCGTTATAGACTTCGAGCGACACCATGCCGATGCGGCCTTTGGCGGTGCGGTCAAACCGCTCTGACTCCAGAAAGATACGGCCGCCGGCAGAAAAGACCTGCGTCGAAGCCGCCGGATGACCCGCCTGCCCGAGCATCTGCAGCGCCAGGTGCTCACACACCAGCAGGTCGCGTGAACGCTCGCTGGCGGGGGAATCACCGACAGGGGAAAACTTCACCAGCACATGGCGGCCGCCGCTGACGGTGCAAAACTTGGGCTGCTCACCCCCGGCAGAGGAGCCCGGCAGGGTGCCTTGCATGGCAGCCTCTGCCAAGGCCGGATAGTCGCGCCAGGAGCCGACGCGCGATGCGCGTTGCGCCAGACTGTGGTATCGCTCAAAGGCCTGCTCTCCCACGATGAGATTGCCCGGCAGGTCGTCTCCATAGACAGCCATCGCTTTCAGGGCGTCGTCGGCGCTCCAGCGGCGCGGGTCGGCCGCAAGCTGCAGCTCGGGATGCGCCGCCGCAAAGGTGCGGCCCATAAATCCCTGCGGCCGCATGTCATTCAAAAACCAGGGAAGATCATCATGCCGCCGGCTCACGCCATCGGCTTCGTCTACCCAGAACCCGCCACCGGGCAATGGGACCATACGGCCCAAAGGCGTGACCACGCCGTGCGCATCCACACGCATGATCGGAACCTCGCGACCCACGCCGTCGACGTAGCGAGGGAGCAGATAGCGGCGGGAACGCGCAGCACCCAGGCTACGCACCTCACCCGACGCAATCAGCGGCGCCAGCGCCCGCGAAACCGTTGGCTGGCTCAGGCCCAGCTGGGCTTGCAGCTCGGCACTGGTCGCGACGCCGCCTTGCGAGCGCAGCGCACTAATGACCCGTTCGGCGGTGCTGGAGGAACGAAAGGAGGCGGACATCGAATGAATAAATGAATAGATATTTGAATAAATAGTGAGACCTATATTATAGGTAAAGTTCGACGGAATGGCAGAAATTATGAATAGATACTTGTCCCATAAAAAAGCATCCGAAAGCGGCTTTTAACGCCAATGGCCTGATGCGGTGAATATTTGCCTTTGGCTTTTCGACGCTACGGCTATGGTCGTCCCATCGGCGTATGTCCGCCGGCCGCGGATTGAGTCCGCGTTCAACAACCAGGAGGGAATCCCGATGCGCCACTTTTTTCGCTGGAGCGTTCTAGCACTTTTATGCCTGCCGGCCGTTGTGCTGGCGGAGTTTGTCGGTATTCCGAAGGCCGATTTCGACAAGCACTACCGGCGGCAACAAGACCCGTTCTGGTGCTGGGCCTCAAGCGCCGAGATGGTGTTGTCCTATCAGGGAGTCAAACTCACCCAGGACAAGATCGTGGAGCGCATCAAGGGCATGGTCGTGAGCGGGACGGGAAACCCTGTGGAGATGGTGCGGTCCACCAATGGGATCTTCCAGGATGTTAATGGGAAAAATGCCGTGGTTTCAGGTCAGATGGTGATGGGCGCGCCGCTACCGACCGTCTTGTACAACCAGCTCAAGCAGAAAAAGCCCGTGGTGCTGACCTATCAGTCCAATCCACAGATCGGCCATGCTGTGGTCCTCACGGGTATGGACGCCACCGTCAGTAGCGCCGGGGTGGTCATCACGAAGCTCTATGTGTTCGACCCATTTGCCTATACCGTAAGCCCCAGCTTTCGGGGACCTGTGTTCACGAAAGACGATTCATTGATCTACAGGGAGTACCCCCCGCAAGAGACACCTTATGGCGTTTCCATTCCCGCCGGCATGATCACCGGCGTGATCCTGATGAACGGTTCGCCGATCTAGCGGAAGGCCAGGTCCAATAAAAAAGCGCCTCAAGGGCGCTTTTTTGTTTGAAGCCGCGGCGAATTACTTCGCCACCACCCGCACCATCTCCAGGCACTTGTTCGAGTAGCCCCATTCGTTGTCGTACCAGGCGACGACCTTGATGAAGGTGCCGTCGAGGGCGATGCTGGCGTCGGCGTCAAACACGCTGGTGCAGGTTTCGCCGCGGAAGTCGGTGGCGACGACCTTGTCTTCGGTGTAGCCGAGGATGCCTTTGAGGGCGCCTTCGCTTTGCGCCTTCATTTCGGCGCAGATTTCTTTCAGCGTGGCTTCTTTGTTGAGTTCGCAGGTCAGGTCAACCACCGACACGTCGGACGTGGGTACGCGGAAGGACATGCCGGTCAGTTTCTTGTTGAGCTCGGGGATCACCACGCCCACGGCCTTGGCGGCGCCGGTGCTGGAGGGGATGATGTTTTCCAGGATGCCGCGGCCGCCGCGCCAGTCTTTGTTCGACGGGCCGTCCACGGTTTTCTGCGTGGCGGTGGCTGCGTGCACAGTCGTCATCAGGCCGCGCTTGATGCCCCACTTGTCGTTCAGCACCTTGGCGATGGGCGCCAGGCAGTTGGTGGTGCAGCTGGCGTTGGAGATGATCGCCTCGCCCTTGTAGGTCTTGTCGTTCACGCCGAAGACGAACATCGGGGTGTCGTCTTTGGACGGTGCCGAGAAGATGACCTTCTTGGCGCCGGCGGCCAGGTGCTTTTCACCCGAAGCCTTGTCGAGGAAGAGGCCGGTGGACTCCAGCACCACGGTAGCGCCGATGTCGCCCCACTTCAGGTTGGCGGGGTCGCGCTCTTGCGTCAGGCGGATCTTCTTGCCGTTGACGATAAGCGTGTTGCCTTCGACAGACACGTCGCCCTCAAAGCGGCCGTGCACCGAGTCGTACTTCAGCATGTAGGCCAGGTAGTCGGGCTCGAGCAGGTCGTTGATGCCGACGATTTCGATGTCGCCAAAGCTCTTGATCGCCGAGCGGAACACGTTGCGGCCGATGCGGCCAAAACCGTTGATGCCAAGTTTGATAGTCATTTGCTGTTGCTCCTGGAAGTTGAAATCTTGTTGAATCGGTTGGGCCGTGTGCGTGACGCGCGTGCTTACTTGCGCAGCACTTTGCGCACGGTATCGGCCACGTTCTCGGCGGTGAAGCCGAAGTGCTTGAACAGCACCGGCGCAGGCGCCGACTCGCCGTAGCTGTCGATGCCGACCACGGCTGCGCAGCCGTATTTCCACCAGCCGTCAGTGACTCCCATTTCCACCGCGATGCGGGGGATTCCCTCGGGCAGTACTTCGCTCTTGTAGGCGGTTTTTTGTTTGTCGAAGGTCGTGTTGCTGGGCATGGAGACCACACGCACGGCGATCTTGTGGGCGGCCAGCAGTTCTTGCGCCTTGAGCGCGAGTTGAACTTCAGAACCCGTGGCGATGATGACGGCCTGGGCCTTCTTGTTCAGGCCGACTTCTGCGGGCTCTGCCAGCACATAGGCGCCGCGGCTGATTTCGCCAAGGTCATGCTTGGGGGCGTAAGGCAGGTTCTGGCGGCTGAGCAGCAGCGCAGTGGGCTTGTTCTTGTTCTCGAGCGCGACAGCCCAGGCCACAGCGGCTTCCGCCGTGTCGCCGGGACGCCAGACGTCCAGGTTGGGGATCAGGCGCAGGCTGGCGGCGTGCTCGATGGACTGGTGCGTCGGGCCGTCTTCACCGAGGCCGATGGAGTCGTGCGTGAAGACGTGGATGACACGGATCTTCATCAGCGCGGCCATGCGGATGGCATTGCGGCTGTAGTCGCTGAAGGTGAGGAAGGTGCCGCCGTAAGGAATGAAACCGCCGTGCAGGGCGATGCCGTTCATGATGGCGGCCATGCCGAATTCACGCACGCCGTAGTTGATGTGGCGGCCACCGGCGCTCACGCCTTCGGCATTGGCGGTCAGCACGACCTCACCGTTCATGTCAAAACGCAGGTTGGGCGTGGACTTGGTGTTGGTGAGGTTGGAGCCGGTCAGGTCGGCCGAGCCGCCCAGCAGCTCGGGCAGGCCGGCGGTGAAGGCTTCGAGTGCGAGCTGCGAGGCCTTGCGCGAGGCGACCGTTTCGGCTTTTTCGTGCGCGCCGATGACGGTGTCGACGGCCAGTTGGGCAAAGGACTTGGGCAACTCGCCCTTCATGCGGCGGGCGAGTTCGGCGGCGAGCTCTGGGTGCGCCGCCTTGTAGGCGGCGAATTTCGCATCCCAGGCGGCTTCAGCGGCCAGGCCCTTGGCCTTGGCGTCCCACGCGTCGTAGGTTTCTTTCGGCACTTCAAACGGCGCATAAGGCCAGTTGAGGGCTTCGCGTGTGAGCTTGATTTCTTCGGCGCCCAGCGGTTCGCCGTGGGCCTTGGCGGTGTTGGCGCGGTTGGGCGAGCCTTTGCCGATGTGGGTTTTGCAGATGATCAGCGTGGGCTTGTCGCTGGATTTTTTCGCGTCTTCGATGGCCTGCGAGACCAGCGCGGCGTCGTGGCCGTCGATCGGGCCCAGCACGTTCCAGCCGTAAGCGGCAAAGCGCACGGCGGTGTTGTCGATGAACCAGGGCGTAACCTGGCCGTCGATCGAAATGCCGTTGTCGTCGTACAGCGCGACCAGCTTGTTGAGCTTCCAGGCGCCGGCGAGCGCGGCGACTTCGTGGCTGATGCCTTCCAGCAGGCAGCCGTCGCTCATGAAGACATAGGTGTTGTGGTCGACGA
>JAJKJM010000037.1 GCA_021153985.1 Polaromonas sp. | reverse complement strand
TCCCCAAATGACGGCTAATATGTAGCCCTGCATACTTAAGAAATCACTTGAATAGTAGCAGTAAGCTCTTTGTGCAGTAAGGATTTTTCCTGTTTTGAACATCTGGAGCGTTGTCAAAAGCAGACGGTTACACCAGCCATCGCTTGGCAAGGTTCCCCAAAACGATGTCTGTAAACGTAAAAGTATGGCGCCTGCGCTGACACCCCGCCCAACCCGCTTTCCGGGATTTTTATAATAGTGACGCGACTTTACGATTGCCTACATGCCCTCCAAGCCTACCTCTCCTGATTCAAACCCCGATCCGGCCAAGCAAGGTCCGCTCAAGTCCTTTGTGCCGGGCTGGCTGGTCAAGCTCTTTTTATGGAGCGGGGGCCTGTTGCTGGCCGGCGTCGCCGCAATTTTGCTGTTTGTCGCCGTCGCCCTGTCGGTCGCCTACCCCAATCTGCCGGATATTTCGGACTTGTCGGACTACCGGCCCAAGCTGCCGTTGCGCGTCTATTCCGCTGATGGCGTGGTGATTGGGGAATTCGGGGAGGAACGGCGAAGCCTGACCCCCGTCAAGGACATCCCCCAGGTCATGAAGGACGCGGTGCTTGCGATTGAAGATGCGCGCTTCTTCCAGCATGGCGGGGTGGATTACCTTGGCGTGATCCGGGCAGGGCTTGCGAACGTTGGCCGTGCCAAAGCCCAAGGCGCGTCCACCATCACCATGCAGGTGGCCCGCAATGTCTATCTGTCGGCTGAAAAAAGCTACACCCGCAAGATCTATGAAATCCTGCTGACTTTCAAGCTGGAGCACCTGCTGACCAAGGACCAGATCCTTGAGATCTATATGAACCAGATCTTCCTGGGCAACCGGGCTTATGGGTTCGCGGCAGCCTCGGAGGCCTATTTCGGCAAGCCGCTCAAGAACATCTCCATCGCCGAAGCCGCCATGCTCGCCGGCCTGCCCAAGGCGCCCTCGGCCTACAACCCCATCATCAACCCCAAGCGCGCCCGCGCCCGCCAGCTCTACATCATTGAGCGCATGGAGGAAAACGGCTTCATCACGGCCGTGCAGGCCAAGGCTGCCAAAGAAGAAGAACTCAAGGTTCGAACAGGACCGGACGCGGGCCGGGTGCATGCCGAATATGTGGCCGAAACCGTGCGTCAGCTGGTTTACAACCAGTACGGCGACGAAACCTACACCCGCGGCCTGAATGTCTACACCACGCTGCGCGCCACCGACCAGACCGTCGCCTATAAAGCCTTGCGCAAAGGCATCATGGACTACGAGCGCCGCCAGATTTACCGCGGCCCCGAGAAATTCATCGACCTGCCTGTCAATCCGCAGGAGACCGAAGACGCGATTGACGACGCGCTGACCGACAACCCCGATAACGGCGACGTCATGTCGGCCGTGGTGCTGGAGGCCAACCCCAAGCGCATCCTGGCGATGCGCCAGAACAGCGAAACGGTTGAAATCACTGGTGACGGCCTAAAACCCGCCCAATCGGGCCTGGCTGACAAAGCCGGTCCCAATATCAAAATCCGCCGTGGCGCCTTGATCCGCGTTGCAAAAACACCGAAGAACACCTGGGAAATCACCCAGTTGCCTGAAGTGGAAGGCGCTTTCGTGGCGCTGGATCCGCGTGACGGATCCATACGCGCGTTGGTCGGCGGCTTTGACTTCGAGAAGAACAAGTTCAACCATGTGACCCAGGCCTGGCGCCAGCCCGGCTCCAGCTTCAAGCCTTTTATCTACTCGGCCGCGCTTGAAAAAGGCTTCACCCCGGCCACGGTCGTCAACGACGCACCGCTGTTTTTTGATGCCGGCGTGACCGGCGGCCAGCCTTGGGAGCCGAAAAACTACGACGGGACTTTCGACGGCCCCATGAGCTTGCGGACCGGCCTGAAGAAGTCGAAGAACATGATTTCCATCCGCATCCTGCAATCGATAGGCGCCCCCTACGCGCAGGACTGGATCACGCACTTCGGTTTTGAAGCAGAAAAACACCCGGCCTACCTGACCATGGCGCTCGGCGCCGGCTCGGTGACGCCGATGCAGATGGCCACGGCTTACTCTGTGTTTGCCAACGGCGGTTATCGCGTCAATCCCTACCTGGTCACCAAAATCACCGACCAGCGCGGCAAGGTTTTGCTGGACGTCAAGCCACCCGTGCTGGACGAATCCATGCGAGGCATTGACGCGCGCAATGCCTTCATCATGGACAGCCTGCTGCAAGAGGTCGCCCGATCGGGCACAGCCGCCAAGGCGCAAGCCACCCTCAAGCGCCCTGACCTTTTCGGCAAAACCGGCACGACCAACGACTCCATCGACACCTGGTTTGTGGGCTTTCAACCCACCCTGACGGCAGCCGTATGGATGGGATACGACACACCCAAAAAACTGGGCGACCGCGAAACCGGCGGCGGGTTGAGCTTGCCGATCTGGATCAACTATATGGAATACGCGCTGAAGGGCGTACCGGTGACCGAGTACCCGGCTCCCGAAGGCGTCGTCAATATGGGCGGCGAATGGTATTACAGCGAATACGCCCGGGGCTCCGGCGTCAGCACCGTGGGCATACAGCAGGACCCGGCAGCAGCCAATGCAGGCCAGCCCGCCAATCCGGCCGCGCCGGGCGGGGCGATCCAGGTGCTACCGCCTTCAGACGAGAAAAAGCGCATCCTGGATTTGTTCAAGAACTGACGGGAACACACCCCAAAAACAAAAAAGGGCTCACATGGAGCCCTTTTTCGTTTCGTCTTGAAGGCCCGGGGTCCCTCAGGCCGGAGCACTGAACAGCAGCGGCTGGCCCGCCTGTTCGCTGGCACAGCGCGACAAACTGGAAAAGAACTCACTGGAATCCTTGGTGTCGGCCCAACGGCCATCGCTGAACTTGTAGTGAAACCCACCTGCCTTGGCAGCCATCCAGATTTCCTGCAGGGGTTTTTGCAGGTTGATGATGATCTGGCTGCGGTTTGAAAAAGTCAGCGTGATCATGCCGCCGGTTCGCTGGTTGTCGATGTCCGCGTCGGTCTCATCATTAATCCGGTCGCAGGCTGTCTCCACCGCCTTGAGTGCGCTCTCGGCCAGATCCTGGTATTCGATGTCCGTCATTACAATCCCATCATGGTTTCTTCAGTTCAAATTCTAGGTCGCGTCCGTAATCCGGCCTTGCGGTATGGCCTTGCCGCGATTGTGGTCGGCGTTTCCCTGCTGGCCGGCTGCGGGCAAAAAGGCCCGCTGTACCTTCCGGTGCCGCCCAAAATCCCCGGGGTGGCGGCTCCTGCCCCGTCCACCCCCGCCACCACCCTTCCGGAAGCGCCACCTGCGGCGACGGCACCGGTCTTGCCGGCTTCCTCCGCCCGTTAACCCTGCCTGCCGGCATTGTGAAGGTTCAGGCCATTTCCCGCCTGAACCTTCAAATCCAAGGCAAGGGCGCAAAGCCACCTTGAATCGATCATGGCGTGTGTGCTGCACGCTCTTTAAGATACCTTGAACACTACGCACGGTTTAAAGCCTCCACCACCCATGACTCGCCCCACCCTCCCCGGCCATCCTCATTTCGCTTACCGCGAGGGCGAACTGTTCGTTGAAAACGTCCGCTTGCGCGACCTCGCCACCGCCCACGGCACGCCGCTGTTTGTTTACTCCAAGGCGGCCATGCTGTCGGCACTCGCGGCCTACCAACGCGGTTTTGAAGGGCGCGATGCGCAAATTTGTTATGCCATGAAGGCGAACTCCTCGCTGGGCGTGCTGCAGGTATTCGCCCGTGCCGGCTGTGGCTTTGACATCGTCTCGGGCGGTGAGTTGCGCCGTGTCCTGGCCGCAGGCGGTGACGCCGCAAAGATCATCTTCTCGGGCGTGGGAAAAACCCGAGCCGAAATGCGCCAGGCCCTCGCGGCCGGCATAGGCTGCTTCAATGTCGAAAGCGAAGCCGAGCTGGATGTGCTGTCGGAAGTGGCGCTGGCCGTGAAGCTGCGCGCGCCTGTCAGCATCCGCGTCAATCCCAATGTGGACCCCAAGACGCATCCCTATATTTCCACGGGCCTTAAAGACAACAAGTTCGGCGTGGCGCACGAAGACGCCTTGCGTATCTACCAACACGCGGCATCGCTCAAGGGCCTGCGGGTCGTGGGTATCGATTGCCATATCGGCTCGCAAATCACTGACACGACGCCTTACCTTGATGCGATGGACCGGGTGCTCGACCTCGTCGCGGCGATCGAAGGCGCCGGTATCACGCTGGAACACATCGACTTCGGCGGTGGCTTGGGCATCAACTACAACAACGACACGCCGCCTGAGGCCGACGCGCTGTGGCACCAGTTGCTGGCCAAGCTGGACGCGCGCGGCTACGGCGGCAAGAAGCTGATGATCGAGCCTGGCCGCTCACTGGTCGGCAATGCCGGCGTGTGCCTGACCGAGGTGCTGTACGTCAAACCCGGTGAGCACAAGAATTTCTGCATCATCGATGCGGCCATGAACGACCTGCCCCGGCCCGCCATGTACCAGGCGTTTCACGCCATCGTGCCGCTTTCATCGCCCAACGATAACGCTGAGACAGTTACATATGACGTGGTGGGCCCGGTTTGCGAAAGCGGCGACTGGATTGGCCGCGACCGCGACCTGGCGGTGGCGGCAGGCGACCAGCTGGCGGTGATGTCAGCGGGCGCTTATTGCATGAGCATGGCCAGCAACTACAACACCCGCGGCCGCGCGGCCGAATTGCTGGTCGATGGCGACAAAGTGCACATGATCCGCCAGCGGGAAACCGTGGACGACCAGATGCGCCACGAACAGCTGGTCGCCGGCTAAAACTCACTTGCTATCATTACGATAGCTTGCGGCCCATACCATACGTGGGCTGCAGCCTCTTTTTCTTTAAGAATTGCTGCAGGCGCCAGCCCAGCAGCACGGCGATGATTGCGGCGTAGACAAACACCTCGGCGAAGTTGTTCTTGCCCGCGCGCATCCAGAAGAAGTGCAACAAGCCCAGCCCGGCAATCAGATAGACCAGCTTGTGCAGCCACTGCCAGCGTTTGGCGCCCATGGCTTTGATGGCCGCATTAAACGACGTGGCCGCCAAAGGCGTCAGCAGCACGAAGGCCGAGAACCCTACCAGGATGAACGGCCGCTTGGCGATATCTTTGGCAATATCGGCAAAGTCAAAGCCCATGTCAAACCAGCTGTAGCTCAGCAGGTGAATGACGACATAGAAATACGTGAACAGCCCTAGCATGCGGCGAAATCGCGCCAGTGCCGATGTACCCGTGATCACGCGCAACGGCGTGACTGTTAGCACGATGCAGAGAAAGCGCAACGTCCAGTCGCCTGTGGCGCGGATCAGCGCTTCGGCGGGGTTGGCGCCGAGCTGGTTGGTGAAGGCGCCGTAGAACAGCCAGGCAAAGGGTAGCAGACAGACGACAAAGAGAATTGGTTTAGCGGCAGGGTGCAGCAGCCATTTCTGCCGCGCCGCCATGAACGCCGCCATCAGAAGTTCTTCTTGAGGTCCATGCCCGCATAAAGCTGGCCTACCTGCGCTTCGTAGCCGTTGAACATCAGCGTTTTACGCTTCTTGGCAAAAAGGCCGTCTTCGCCGATGCGGCGCTCGGTGGCCTGGCTCCAACGCGGGTGGTCGACGTTCGGGTTCACGTTGGAATAGAAACCGTATTCCTGCGCAGCGGCCTTGTTCCAGGCGGTGCGCGGCTCCTTATCGGTAAAGCGGATCTTGACGATGCTCTTGCCGCTTTTGAAACCGTACTTCCAGGGCAGCACCATGCGCACCGGCGCGCCGTTCTGGTTGGGCAACACTTCGCCATACATGCCGAAGGTCAGCAGCGCCAGCGGGTGCATGGCTTCATCCATGCGCAGCGCCTCTACATAAGGCCAGTCGAGCACACGCGAACCCACAAAAGGCATGGTCTTGGGGTCGGCCTGGGTGATGAACTCGACGTATTTGGCGTTGCCCAGCGGCTCGACTTTCTTGATGAGTTCCGACAGCGAATAACCGACCCACGGAATCACCATGGACCAGCCCTCGACGCAGCGCATGCGGTAGATGCGCTCCTCCTGCGGACTGAGCTTGAGGAGGTCTTCAAGCGTGAAGGTCTTGGGCTGTTTGACCAGGCCTTCGACGGCCACCGACCAGGGTTTGGTCACCAGCGTGTGGGCGTTCTTGGCCGGATCGGCCTTGTCGGTGCCGAACTCGTAGAAGTTGTTGTAGGTGGAGGCGTCTTTGTAGTCGGTGACTTTTTCCATCGTCACCGCGCCAGCCACTGCCGACTTGCCACCAGCAAGGGTTGCCAGCTTGCCAGGTTTTTGTACCGCTTGCGCCATCGCCTGCCGCCCAGCCCAGCCGGCCATCGCGGCGCCTGCAGCGCCGGTGGCCATGAGTTTGATCAGGTCACGGCGGCCGTGATAGATACCCTGAGGCGTAATTTCGCTGGGAACAGGGTGATTGAAGCCGCTGGCGTGGGTCTTGATGAGCATCTGAAGTCCTTGAAAATCCGTTTAGGGGTTAGTCTGAATACGCCGCAACTCCTTACAGGGATTCAACTGGCCGGCCAACTATTCACATTAACCGACCTTACAAGGAGTCGCTGCCGGCTACAAGGTTCCGTAGCTGTGCAGGCCCGAGAGGAACATGTTGACACCCAGGAAGGCAAACGAAGTGACCGCCAACCCCACCAGCGCCCACCAGGCGGCCACCGTGCCGCGCAGGCCTTTCATCAGCCGCATGTGCAGCCAGGCCGCGTAATTGAGCCAGACAATCAGCGCCCAGGTTTCCTTGGGGTCCCAACTCCAGTAGCCGCCCCAGGCCTCAGCGGCCCATAAGGCGCCTAGTACGGTGGCGATCGTGAAAAAGGCAAAGCCGACGGCAATGGCCTTGTACATCACGTCGTCCAGCACTTCAAAACTGGGCAGGCGCGCGGCAATGCGCTTGCGGCCCAGCAAAATGCCGGCGGCAATCAGGCCGGACACCGCCAGGTAACCGACCCAGTA
This sequence comes from Polaromonas sp., assembly GCA_021153985.1. Classification (GTDB taxonomy): domain Bacteria; phylum Pseudomonadota; class Gammaproteobacteria; order Burkholderiales; family Burkholderiaceae_C; genus Polaromonas. The sequence continues at coordinate 8,720 of JAJKJM010000037.1, read as the reverse complement.
GTAGCTGCCACCGACGTCAGCCGGCGACTTGCTGCGAAACACGATCGGCACAAAGCAGAGCACCACGCCCAGCAACCACAGCGGTGTGAGGCGGTGCCAGCGGGTTTCATTGGCTTGCTGCTTGATGAGGTAAGACAGCGACACCATGGCGGCCAACGAGAACATGCCGTAGCCAATGAAGTTGGCCGGCACGTGCAGCTTCATCCACCAGCTTTTGAGGGCGGGCACCAAAGGCTGGATTTCATGGGCTTCGCGCACCACGGTGTACCAGAGCAAAAAGCCGACCGCGGCACTGACCACCAGCATCACAAAAGCGCCCAGCGCCCGGGTGTTGTACTGCGATTCAAAGTAGAGGTAGAAGGCCGCCGTCATCCAGCAAAACAGCACGAACACTTCATACAAATTGCTGACCGGGATGTGACCCACGTCGGCGCCGATCAGGTAGCTTTCATACCAGCGCACCAGCGTGCCGATCAGCGCCATGCCGACGGCGACCCAGGCGATCTTGGAGCCCAGAGACTCCAGCGTGCTGCTCTGGCCTTTGGCGAACATGCCCAGCCAGTAAAAAATCGTACTCATGAAAAAGAGCACGCTCATCCACAAAATCGCCGACTGGCTGGAGAGGAAGTACTTGAGCCAGAACACCTGCTCGGACCGCGCGAGATCACCCTGGTAGGAGGCGATACCCAGCAGCGCAAAAGCGCTTACCACCACCATCAGCACGCGCAGCGGACGCCAGAACCAGCCCATGGCGGTAGCGGCCGGAATGGCGGCCAGCAGGATGCCTTTTTCATAGACATCCATGAAAGCGCCATAACGAAAGAAGGCGTACAAAAAGCCACCTGCCACCAGCGCCGCAAACACCCAGTCCAGCACATTGCGCCGTGCGAAGTAGCCCTCGTTCAGGCTGAGCGTGGAGTCACCCCCCGCTTTCAAAGTGGTCGTGTTGACCGCCGTGGTGTTGATCGTGGAGGTATTCATAAAGGCGCCTGCAACAGTTTCGTTTTCAACATCTCGAACTCCTTGTCTCCGTCCATGGTCTTGCGGTTGGTAGACAAGGCCATGGTGGCTTGGGTGCTTCCAGCAGATTCTGTCACTGAAGGCCCCTCAGCGGGAGCCCCCTGCGCCGAAGCCCCGCGCGGCGCCAGCCAGACCCAGACGCGGCGCTCACGCACATACAGCATGGCAAATACGCCCAGGATCAGGAAGGCGCAACCCAGGTACACGATGGTTTTGCCCGGCGCGCGCGCCACCTGGAACACGCTGGCCTGCACCTGCGTGAAATCTTTCAGCTCAAACGCCATGGGCGCGGGGTAGAAATGGGCGTCCGACAGGCTCAGCACCATTTGCGACATAAAGCCCAGCGTCTTGTCGTCCTGGCCCAGCGGCTTGAGGCCGGCCTGCTCACGCGTCATCTGCGCCAGCTCAAACAGCACGCCGTTGAGAATACGCACCAGCACGTCCCCAGCGCGGCTGCGTTCGGCCTCGGGCACATTGGCTTCCATGAAGTCGGAAATGGCCTGCAAACCCGCAACAGGTTTTCCATTGCCGCCAGGAACGGCCTCGGCATTGCTTCCAGCAAACAAGGCCAGCGCACGTGACGCCGACGCCGCCAGTTGCTGCGCCAGCTCGGGCCGGTCGCGGCCTATGGCCAGCGCGGCATAACGCCTGACGGCCAGCTCCCGCTGTGCCGGATTGGCCAGCGCCGCGCGCAGGCGCAAAAAGGTGTCCATGCTGCCCTCCGGATCCGCCGGAACACGCAGGTATTGGAAGGGGGCGGCCGGCGTCTCGCGCACGCCCAGAAGGTAGACCGCCGGGCTGTTTTCGTTCTGGTCGGTCTTGACCGGCAGCATGTAGTTATGAAACTCACGGGCCTGCCCGGAAGAGTCGCGCAGCTTGTAGCTCACGCTGGGCCCGACGTTGCGCAGCTCTTTTTGCGTCACTGTCTTGTTGGCCGCACCCAGCCGCGTGTCGATGGCCTGGTGCAGGTCGACCTTGCGCACGTCGGCGCCCGAGCCCCCCATGCTGCTGCCCGTGGAGAAGTTCTCGACGTTGATGACCCGCAATGCGGTGTATTCGAGCGTGAGTTTTTCAGCGCCTTCGCCTTGCCCGTTGGTCAACTGGCTCGTGCCGCCTATGGTGCCCTGGATTTCAAACGGCTTGCTTGCCGCGGCCATGGGTATCGCCTTGAGCGTGACGCTGGAGCCACCGTCATCAAAGCTCGACTGGTAAATCTCGATGCCGCGGTGGCGGGCCGGGTGGTTGACTTCAACACGGGCCGGGATTTTCTCGCCGGTTTCCTTGTCGTGAATGATGATGTCGCTGGCAAAGAGCTTGGGCATGCCGGTCGAGTAGTACTCGACGATGAATTTTTTCAGCTCGATGGAAAACGGCAGCTCCTGCAGCAGCACGCCGCCGGGCTGGTTCAGGATGGCGGTAGCCGATTGCGTGCCTTCGGCCACCAGCAGATTGGCGCGAAAGGTCGGGTTGCTGTCGCTCAGGCGGTGCTGCACCGGCACGTCGGCGATCAAGCCGCCGCCGGTATAGGTGGTTTTGTTGTTGAGCCACATCTGCGCGCGCACGACCATGTCGCCGTCGAGCAGGCCACCCACGCACACCAGCACGATGGCGCTGTGCGCCGCGATGTAGCCCAACTTGTTGGCCGCACCCTTCTTGGCTGCCACCATCCAGCCGCCGCCTTGGGGCGTCTGGCGCTGCTGCAGCTTGACCTTCCAGCCGCTTTGCACCAGCGTCTGGCCGATACGGCGTGCGGCTACCTCAGGAGATTCAGTCAGCGCGGCTTCAGCGCGGTGGCCGAAAGCCTTGAGACTTTGCTCGCGGACGTTTTCCTTGAGCTGGTTCAGGTCCGCGAAAATTTTCGGAGCATTGCGCGCGATGCAAAGCGACGTGGAGACCACCAGAAAAGCCAGGATCAGAAGGAACCACCAGGCGCTGTAGACCGTATTGAGGCTGAGCAGGTTGAACACCTGGGCCCAGAACGGGCCAAACTGGTTCACGTAGTTGGCCAGCGGCTCGGCCTGTTTGAGCACTGTACCGATGATGGAGGCGATGCAGATCACCGTCAGCAGCGAGATCGAAAACCGCATGGACGACAGCAGTTCCACCGACGCCCGCAAACTGCGGGAGCCCCAATTGACCTTCATACCCTGGGTGGAAACTGTCATGCTTGAAATGGAACCTGAGCGGGCTTGCACAAAAAGCAAGCCGGGAAATGAACGAAGAAGGCGGAAAAAGAAAAAAGGCGGGCTTTCATCAGAAAGACCCGCCTTGGTGTGATTGGTTTTGGAGGCTTGGGTTCAATACTGCAGGGCTTCTGCGCGTACTTTCGGCAAATAAACCTGCCTCCCGGCAGGCCTTTTGCCTAGCGAAGGCCTGCAATGTAGTCGGCCAGCGCGCGAATTTCGCGGTCGTTCAGCTTGGCGGCGACCTGGCTCATGGGCAAGCTGTTCTTGCGCACGCCGTCGCGGAAAGCCGTCAGCTGAGCGGCCGTGTACTGGGCATGCTGGCCACTCAGGCGGGGGTATTGGGAAGGAATGCCGGCGCCGGTCGGGCTGTGGCAGCCTGCGCAGGCGGCGATCTGGCGATCCTGCACGCCGCCGCGGTAGATGCGCTCGCCCAGGGAGACCAGTTCCTTGTCTTTCGCAAAGCCGGGCTTGGCCTTGTTGGCCGTCACCCAGTAGGCGATGTTTTTCATGTCGTCATCGGACAGTGCCGACGCAAAGCCCTGCATGACGGGGCTCTTGCGCTTGCCGGCCTTGAACTCCTGCAACTGCTTGACCAGGTATTCGGGGTGCTGCTGCGCGAGCTTGGGATTCTCGGGCGAGCCGGAGTTTCCGTCGGCGCCGTGGCAGGCCACGCACACCGCGGCGAAGCTTGCACCGCCCTTGACGAGGTCGGGCTTGGCGACCTTGGCCGGCGCTGCCGCGGCGGGAGCTTCTGCCGCACCGTGCGCAGGAGCGGCTTCGCCGGCGGCAAACGACGACATGGCAGGCAGGGCCAGCAGGGCGGCCAGGAGGGAAGTAACGAACAGCTTCATATCGGGGGTTTTAATTGGTTGGCGCACAAAACTTATAACTTTCTGATTTTACAATGGCTTCTGGGCATCCCCGATTATTCGGGTCTTGCTGCGGCAAGCTGCCGATGGCGCCACACGGGTTTTCGCACCGGCCCCGGTCTCCGCCAGCCCTGTCTGCGGGGCATTTGCTCCCTTCCACGAACGCCCGTGGCGCACAACCGACCTTCAGGGACCGCCCGACCAATGACCTCAGCCTCCATACCCAAGCCCAAAGCACCCGCCGCCGTACCCGGCGTGCCCGATCCCAAGATCGCCATGGGCTGGCTGCACACGGCCAAGTTCCTGACGACGGCGCCTGAACTCAAGCACCTGCCGCGGGTCGACGTGCCTGAGATCGCCTTTGTGGGCCGCTCCAACGCGGGCAAGTCCACCTGCATCAACACCCTGACGCAGCAGCACCGGCTGGCTTTTGCCTCCAAAACGCCGGGCCGCACGCAAAGCATCAACCTCTTCAGCCTGGGCAAGCAAGGCGTAACCGACGCAGTACTGGCCGATTTGCCGGGTTACGGCTACGCGGCCGTGCCCAAGGAAGCCAAATACCGTTGGCAGCAGGTGATGGGCAATTATTTGCAGACGCGCGACAACCTGAAGGCCGTGGTCCTGCTGTGCGACCCGCGCCTGGGCCTCACGGAGCTCGACGAAATCCTGCTCGACGTGATCCGGCCCCGGGTGGAGGAAGGCCTCAAATTCCTCGTGCTGTTAACCAAGTCCGACAAGCTCAACAAGACCGAAGCCGCCAAGGCGCTGTCCATTGTGCGACTGCAAGCAGGCGGCGGAGACGTCAAACTCTTTTCTTCGCTGAAGCGCCGCGGCGTCGAAGAAGTCGCCCAGCATTTGTGGGACTGGGCGCATCCGGTGGAAAAACCGGCCAAGCCGGCAAAGGTTTCTGAAGTCCCGCCTGAAATCAACGACTGATCCGGGGCTTTCAGGGATCGGAGGCGCGCGCAGCGTTTTATGAACAAAACCGGCTCTAGCCCTTTACACGGATGGGCAAGCCGCTATTAAAGGCGTAGCGCCATGATTGAAACCAGTTTGCAGCCTCTGCCACACGGCATCACGCTGTCCTGCCGCGCCAGCGGCGCCAAAGGCAGGCCGGTGTTGATGTTCCTGCACGGTTTCCCGGAAGCCGCTTTTGTGTGGGACGGCCTGCTCGAACACTTCGCCCAACCTGAAAACGGCGGCTTTCGCTGCGTGGCGCCCAACCTGCGCGGCTTTGAGCAGTCCAGCGCGCCCGCAGACGCGGCGGCCTACCGCCCCAAACATCTGGTGCAGGACATCGCCGCGCTGATTGCGCTGGAGGGTGGCCAACTGGAGTGTCTGGTCGCGCATGACTGGGGCGGCGCCGTGGCCTGGAACCTTGCGGCTGGCCAGCCCGCGCTGATGCACAAGCTGGCAATCATCAACTCGCCGCACCCCGGGACCTTCTTGCGTGAGCTGCAGCACTCGCCCGAGCAACAGGCCGCCAGCGCGTACATGAATTTCCTGATCCGCCCCGACGCCGAGGCGCTGCTGGCCGAGGACGACTTTCGCCGCCTCTGGGAGTTTTTTACCCCTATGGGCGCAGTCGATGGACCGCACGCCTGGCTGACGGACGCGGTGCGGGAGCAGTACCGCGCGATCTGGCGCCAGGGCCTCACAGGCCCCTGCAACTATTACCGCGCGTCCCCGCTGCGCCCGCCCCGGCCCGGCCCGCCGCACAACGACCCGGCCGCTGCAGGCGTGTCAATTCCGCGCGAGATGCTCGACATTTATCTGCCCACGCTAGTGCTGTGGGCCATGGACGACATCGCGTTGCCGCCCGCCCTGCTCGACGGGCTCGATGATTACGTGCCGCGCATGGACCTGCGCCGCATTGAAGACGCGACCCACTGGCTGGTGCATGAGCAGCCTGCGCTCGTCGCCGCGCACCTGCAGGATTTCCTGCGCTGAAATGCTATGAAATAAAGAGCGTAATGCCCAGGCGGTGCTTAGGCTGGAGGCCGATTTCATTAAAAATCGCCGCCTCCCTCGCCCCCCCTTCAATACAGAGAGGGTTCGCCCTCAGGCCGTGTCTTGAAGCGTTTGTGCACCCAGTAGTACTGCGCGGGCATGGTGTCGATATAGCCCTGCAAGCGCTGGTTCATGAGCGCGGTGTCGGCCACCGGATCTTCGCTGGGAAAATCTGCCCAGGCCGGTAGCACCTCGACCTCATAGCCTGTGGGCGTGAGGCGTGGCACCAGTGGCAACACCTTGGCGCGGCCCAGCTTTGCAAATCGCGAGAGCGAAGGCACTGTCGCAGTCTGCAAGCCATAAAAGGGCACAAACACCGAGTCATCGGGGCCAAAGTCCATGTCGGGCAGCAAATACAGCGGCTGGCCCTCCCGCAGCGCCGCCACGATGGGCTTGACACCGGCCGCCCGGCCAAAAAGGCGCAGGTTGCCAAAGCGCCGGCGGCCCCGCAGGATCCAGCGGTCCACCAGTTTGTTGGATTGGTCGGTGTAGATGGTGGTCGAAGGCCGGGGCATTTGCAGCGCCACACCGGCCCATGCCGCATCCAGGCCCACGAAGTGCGGCAGAAAAATCACCGCGGGCTCATTGCCCTCAAGCTCTTGCAAAGCGCCAGTCACCCGCACACGCCGCTGCACCCACGCCTTGGGTGCATGCCAAAGCCAGGCGCGGTCCAGCCAGGCCTGGGCGAAGTAGACGAATGTCTGCACCGTGAGCTTGCGCCGTGCATCCGCTGAAAGCGCAGGAAAGCAGAGCGCGAAGTTGGTGTCCACCACGCGCCGGCGCGAACCCACCAAGGCATAGAGCACCCATCCAAGCACCACACCCAGGCCCCGCGTGACCGAAAGAGGCAGCAAGGCCAGCACCTGCATGAACGCAATGCCGCTGCGGGTCACAAGCCGGCTGGCCATCTGGCGAAAAGTCTTCAAAGGGATGCTTCCTTGCGTGGTGTCTTGTAGCGGGCGTAACCCCACAGGTATTGGCCCGGCTGGCTCAACACGATGGCTTCAATCGCGCGGTTGATCTGCGTCACGCCCTGCAGCAGGTCGGCTCTGGGCTTGCCGGAATCCGAAGGCTCCAGGCCGGCCACCGCCGGCCAGATCTTGAGGAAATAGCCCCGCCCGTGCGGCAGGCGCTCACAACTCACGGGCAGCAGCACCGCGCCGCTTTGCAGCGCCAGCCGCGCCGCCAGCGTCATGGTGTAGGCCGGTTTGCCAAAAAACGGCGCCCACACGCCCAGCCCCTCGGGCGGCACCTGGTCGGTTAACAGAGCTACGGCCTGGTTGGCCTTGAGGGTTTTGTGCATCAGCCGGATGCCGCTCAGGGATGCCGGCACGACAGTGAGATTGGCGCGGTCGCGGGCCAGGCGTTCCAGCCGGGCCAGCCAGGCTTTGCGTGCGGGCCGGTAGATGGCAGTGATGGGGCCGTAAAGCTCGGCCAGCGCCTGCGGGCCCAGCTCGAAACTGCCGCAGTGGGGGCCAAAGAAAATCACGCCCCGGCCTTGTGCAAAAGCATTCTCGGCATGGGCCTGGCCCTCAACCCGCACATTGCCCAGGCAGGACTCGTAAGCCGGCCGCATCCACAGCTTGGGCAGCTCGGCAATAAAACGCCCGGCTTCGGCGATGGCCGGGCGGGCCGCCTCAAACGGCAGGCCGGCTTGCGCCACATGGGCCCGGAACTGCGCGCGGTAGCGCGGGCTTAAAGCCCACACGAGCCAACCCAGCGCGCCGCCCGCCGCATGCAGGGCGGCCAGCGGCCAGAGGGACAAAAATCGGAACAACCAGAGCATCAGCAGGTTAAAAAGAGGCTATCAGAGGGGCAAGAGGGGTATTCAAGGGCCAATCCGGCCCCGAACAGGCCGTCATATAATCGGGGCTGTCGCTGAGTTACTGAACAACTTGCAGGGCGACATTAAACCAAACTGCTAAAGCGTTCGCCGAAGCATTCCAGCCGGCAACGCGCCGACAAACTTCATGGAGTGTACGCAATGGCGAACGATTTTCTCTTTACATCCGAATCCGTCTCAGAAGGCCATCCCGACAAGGTCGCGGACCAGATTTCCGACGCGATTCTCGACGCGATCTTCAAGCAGGACCCGCTGTCGCGCGTAGCCGCTGAAACACTCACCAACACCGGCCTCGTCGTGCTGGCCGGTGAAATCACCACCAACGCGCACGTCGACTACATCCAGGTCGCGCGCGACACCATCAAGCGCATCGGCTACGACAACACCGAATACGGTATCGACTACAAGGGCTGCGCCGTCATGGTCTGCTATGACAAGCAGTCCAACGACATCGCCCAGGGCGTGGACCACGCCTCCGACGACCATCTGAACACCGGCGCCGGCGACCAGGGCCTGATGTTCGGTTATGCCTGCGACGAAACGCCCGAGCTGATGCCCGCACCCATTTACTATGCGCACCGCCTCGTCGAGCGCCAGGCCCAGTTGCGCAAGGACGGCCGCCTGCCTTTCCTGCGCCCCGACGCCAAGAGCCAGGTGACCATGCGCTATGTGGACGGCAAGCCGCACAGTATCGACACCGTGGTGCTGTCGACCCAGCACAGCCCCGACCAGAGCGAAACCGCCCACAAGATGAAGGCCTCGTTCAACGAAGCCATCATTGAAGAGATCATC
>JAJKJM010000036.1 GCA_021153985.1 Polaromonas sp. | reverse complement strand
TCATCTTCTCGCCGTTGTTCACGGTGAGGAAGCCGTGCACAAACACGTTGTCGGGCGTCTTGCGGCCGCTGAAGTGCAGCATCGCGGGCCAGAACAGCGTGTGGAAGGTAACGATGTCTTTGCCGATGAAGTGGTACTGCTCCAGGCCCGGGGCGGCCATGTAGGCGTCGTAGTTTTCGCCGCGCTTTTCCAGCAGGTTTTTCAAAGAGGCCAAGTAGCCGACAGGCGCGTCCAGCCAGACATAAAAGTACTTGCCTGGCGCGTCCGGGATTTCGATGCCGAAGTAAGGCGCGTCGCGGCTGATGTCCCAGTCGCCCAGGCCTTCACTTTGGGTGCCGTCGGGGTTGGTGCGAACGCTGAACCACTCTTTGACCTTGTTGGCGACTTCAGGCTGCAGCTTGCCGTCCTGCGTCCACTTTTCCAGAAAGTCCACGCAGCGCTGGTCTGACAGCTTGAAGAAGAAGTGGTCAGAACTTTTGAGCACCGGCGTGGCGCCCGACAAGGCTGAATACGGGTTGATCAAATCTGTGGGGGCATACACCGCGCCGCAGTTTTCGCAGTTGTCGCCGTACTGGTCTTTGGTGCCGCACTTGGGGCAGGTGCCCTTGATGTAGCGGTCGGGCAGGAACATGTTCTTTTCAGGGTCAAAGAACTGCTCAATCGTTTTGGTCTCAATCAGCCCGGCCTTTTTGAGGTCCAGGTAGATTTGCTGCGCCAGTTGGTGGTTTTCCGGTCCGTCGGTCGAATGCCAGTTGTCAAAGCTGATATGAAAGCCGTCCAGGTAGGGCTTGCGGCCCGCGGCGATGTCGGCCACAAACTGCTGCGGCGTCTTGCCGGCTTTTTCGGCCGCGATCATGATGGGCGCGCCGTGGGCGTCGTCGGCGCCCACAAAGTTCACCGCATGGCCCTGCATGCGCTGAAACCGCACCCAGATGTCGGCCTGGATGTATTCCATGATGTGGCCGATATGGAAATTGCCATTGGCGTAGGGCAGGGCGGTGGTGACAAACAGGCGGCGCTGGGACATAGGGGTGCTTTTGTGCCTTGAAGGCTTTGAGAAGGGGTAACCCGCGATTTTAAGTCTCCCGGGCGGGCGCTGGCCCCGCCAAGCCCCCATGACCCCAAGGCTTGCCGCCACGGCGTTAGACTTCAGGCCAACCCCTGCCGCCGGCTTGCCGTCTTCAAGGCACCCGGCCCGCCCCAGTCAGATTCAACAAGATTCACCGGAGTATTTCCCATGTCCCTGGACCAACAGGCCGTCCTGAACGCCGTGCAAACCGTGCTGGACCCCAACACCGGCAAAGACTTCGTCAGCACCAAGGCCCTGAAAAATCTGCAGCTCAGCGGTAGCGACGTGTCGTTTGACGTCGAGCTGGGCTACCCGGCCAAAAGCCAGATCGCCGGCCTGCGCAAAAGCCTGATTGCCGCCGTCAAGGGTGTGCCGGGTGTCGGCAATGTCTCCGTCAACGTCACGTTCAAGATCGCCAGCCACAGCGTGCAGCGCGGCGTGCAGCTGCTGCCCAATGTCAAGAACATCATCGCCGTGGCCTCCGGCAAGGGCGGTGTCGGCAAAAGCACCACCGCCGTCAATCTGGCCCTGGCCCTGGCCGCTGAGGGCGCCAGCGTCGGCCTGCTCGACGCCGACATCTACGGCCCGAGCCAGCCCATGATGATGGGCATTGAAGGCCGCCCCGAAAGCGTGGACGGCAAGAACATGGAGCCGATGGAAAACTACGGCATCCAGGTCATGTCCATCGGCTTCCTGGTCGCACAAGACGAAGCCATGATCTGGCGCGGCCCCATGGCCACCCAGGCGCTGGAGCAGTTGCTGCGCCAGACCAACTGGAAAGATCTGGACTACCTGATCGTCGACATGCCCCCCGGAACCGGCGACATCCAGCTCACGCTGTCGCAGCGCGTGCCCATGACGGGCGCCGTCATCGTCACCACCCCGCAAGACATCGCGCTGCTCGATGCCAAGAAGGGCATCAAGATGTTCGAGAAAGTCGGCGTGCCCATCCTGGGCATTGTCGAAAACATGGCCGTGCACATCTGCAGCAACTGCGGCCATGCCGAGCACATCTTCGGCGAAGGCGGCGGCAAGAAGATGGCGGAAGACTACAAGATGGACTACCTGGGCGCCTTGCCGCTGGACATGCAGATCCGCCTGCAGGCCGACAACGGCCGCCCCACCGTGGTGGCCGACCCCGATGGTGAAGTTGCCGGCATTTACAAGGCCGTGGCGCGCAAGATGGCCGTCACCGTGGCGGCCAAGTCCAAAGACTTCTCTGCCAAGTTCCCGACGATCACGATCTCCAAGAACACCTGAAAACCACCTGAGGGTTGTCACGCCATGAACCTGCTGGCCTCGCTGCGTTACCTGGCCGCGCTTGACGAGCACAAGCACTTCGGCCGCGCGGCGCAGGCCTGCAACATCACCCAGCCGGCCTTGTCCAATGCCTTGCGGGCGCTGGAAGACGAGTTCGGCGCTGCCATCGTGGTCCGCGGGCGCACCTTCGTTGGCTTCACGGAGGAGGGCGAACGCGTCCTTGCCAGTGCCAGGCGCATGCTGCATGAGCGTGAAATCCTGAAGCAGCAGCTCGACAGCTCGGCGGGCAGCCCGCACGGGCATTTGACGATTGGCGTGGTGCCCACGGCGGTCTCCATTGCTGCGCGCTTTGCGGCCATGCTGCACACCCGGCACCCGGGCATCACGCCGGTGGTGCTGTCCCTCAATTCGCACGACATCGAAACCCGTCTCGAAAACCTTTCGCTGGACATGGCGCTGGGTTATACCGAGCGCCTGAGTGCGCGCAATACCCGGCTGACCACGCTGCCGCAATACACCGAGCGCTATTTCCTGGTGCGCCGCGCCGCCAAGCCCAGCCCGGATGTCTTGCGCTTTGGCGCACCCATGACTTGGGCCGAGGCCGCGAAGTTGCCGCTGTGCCTGCTGACGCCCGACATGCACAGCCGCACGCGGGTTGACACCGCTTTTGCCGCGGCCGGCGTGAAGGTCCAGCCGGTGATGGAAACCAACTCCATGTTGACGCTCGCCCTGACCGTCGTCGTCGGCGAGGTCTGCAGCGTGCTGGCCGGTGCGCTGGTGTGCGCGGTGCAGGGTTACCGCGAACTTGAAGCCCTGCCCCTGACGCCGGACGTGGAAACCCCCGTCGGCTTCATGATGCAGGCCAGCGACAGGCCCTCGCGCACGCTGGAAGCGGCGATGGCTCTGGCCGCAGAGCCCGCGTGGCTGCGGCATGCGGCGGACTACAGCGCGCATCCACAAAGCATGGAAGGCCGCTCAACCTAGGCAAGCATTTGCATACATTCAATCCGTGAATAGGGCAGTGTCCCGATTCAATTGGACGTGACCCCCATGCCTTGCACATACTTTGTGCAACAGACAGAGACAGGGGTCCACACGATGAATGAAGTTGCAAGCCAGGCCGTCGAGCGCGTTATCGCGTCGAGCAGGCATTTGCCCGGCGCCTTGATGCCGATACTGCACGGCATCCAGGACGCGTTGGGCTACATCCCGTCCGACGCTGTACCGCCCATTGCCGAAGCCCTGAACCTCTCCAGGGCTGAAGTGCATGGCGTGGTGACGTATTACCACTACTTCCGCTCCGAGCCGCCCGGCCGCCACGTGGTGCAGATCTGCCGCGCCGAGAGCTGCAAGGCCATGGGCTCAGACGCCCTCTGGTCGCATGCCTGCGCCCACCTGGGCAGCGACGGCCATGGCACCACCAAAGACGGCGCTTTCACGGTCGAACCGGTGTACTGCCTCGGCCTGTGCGCGCAGTCCCCGGCAATGACGCTGGACGACAAGGTCCATGCCCGCGTCGGGATCGAAAAATTCGACCGCCTGGTGGCGCAAACCGGGAGCGCCGTATGAGCATCAAAATTTATGTACCCCGCGACTCCGCCGCGTTGGCAGCGGGCGCTGATGAGGTGGCTGCCGCCATCACGGCCGAGGCTGCAAAGCGCGGCATCGCTATTGAGTTGATCCGCAACGGCTCGCGCGGGCTGTTCTGGCTGGAGCCCATGGTCGAGGTGCAGACCGGCGCAGGCCGCATCGCCTATGGGCCAGTGGAAGTTGAAAACGTAGCCAGCCTTTTTGACGCCGGCTTTCAGGTGGGCGGCGTGCATGTGCTGCAGTTGGGCCTGACCGAAGAGATTCCGTACCTGAAAAGGCAGGAGCGCCTGACCTTTGCCCGCATGGGCGTTACAGACCCGCTGTCGCTGGCAGACTATGAAGCGCACGAAGGCTATGCCGGTTTGCGCCGTGCGCTGGCGATTCCCGCCACAGAGATCGTGCAGCAGGTTCTGGACGCCGGCCTGCGTGGGCGCGGCGGCGCAGCCTTTCCTGCAGGCATCAAATGGAAAACCGTGGCGGGCCTCAAAGCCACGCAAAAGTATGTGGTCTGCAATGCGGACGAGGGTGATTCAGGCACGTATTCGGACCGCATGACCATGGAGGGCGACCCCTTCATGCTGATCGAAGGCATGACGATTGCCGCGGTGGCCACCGGCGCCACGCAGGGTTATGTGTACATCCGCTCCGAATACCCGCATGCGGTGGAAACCATGCGCGAGGCCATCACCCTGGCCGAGGCGGGCGGCTTCCTGGGCGACAACATTCTCGGCTCAGACCACAGCTTTCATCTGCACGTGCGAAAGGCCGCAGGCGCTTACGTGTGCGGGGAAGAAACCGCCATGCTGGAAAGCATTGAAGGCAAACGCGGCATTGTGCGGGCCAAACCGCCCATCCCCGCTATCCAGGGCCTGTTCGGCAAACCGAGCGTGATCAACAACGTCATCACTTTTGCTTCCGTGCCCATCATCCTTTCGCGCGGCGCGACCTTCTACAAAGACTATGGCGTGGGCCGTTCGAGGGGCACCTTGCCCATCCAGCTGGCCGGCAACATCAAGTTCGGCGGACTGGTTGAAAAGGCCTTTGGCGTGACCTTGCGCCAGCTGATGTACGACTACGGCGGCGGCTCGGCCTCGGGCCGGCCCATCAAGGCGGTGCAGGTCGGCGGCCCGCTGGGCGCCTATGTGCCTGAGTCGCAATGGGACATTCCGCTCGACTACGAAGCCTATGCGGCCGTCGGCGCGGTGGTGGGCCATGGCGGCATCGTGGTGCATGACGACACGGCCGACATGGCCAGCCTGGCGCGCTATGCCATGGAATTCTGTGCCGTCGAGTCCTGCGGCAAGTGCACACCGTGCCGCATCGGCTCCACACGCGGCGTGGAAGTGATTGACCGTATCGCCAACGGCCCGGGTGAACAACGCCCGCAGCAGGTCAAGCTGCTGCGCGACCTGTGCGACACCATGGTTCACGGCTCGCTGTGTGCCATGGGCGGCATGACGCCGTTCCCGGTGCTCTCGGCACTGGACCACTACCCGCAGGACTTCGGCATGACCGTGCCGGACCGCAAAGCCGCCTGAACCCAAAGCAACGGCAGCACCTCAACAAGACGGACAGGAGACCCCATGCTCGAACATCTCAAAGAAACCGACTACGGCACCCCCAAACGCGAGTCCACGCAGGAAGTCACGCTGGAGATCGACGGCGAAAGCGTCACGGTTCCGGCAGGCACCTCGCTCATGCGGGCGGCGGTGGACGCAGGCATCCAGGTGCCCAAGCTGTGCGCCACCGACAGCCTGGAGCCCTTCGGTTCCTGCCGCCTCTGCATGGTCGAAATTGACGGCCGCAAGGGCTTCCCCGCATCGTGCACCACACCGGCCGAAGCCGGCATGAAGGTGCGCACGCAATCGCCGCGCCTGCAGGAACTGCGCAAGGGCGTGATGGAGCTCTACATTTCCGACCACCCGCTGGACTGCCTGACCTGTTCGGCCAACGGCAACTGCGAACTGCAGGACATGGCCGGCGTGACCGGGCTGCGCGAAGTGCGTTACGGCATGGAAGGCGCCAACCATTTCCGCAACGAAAGCAAGCCGGCAATCGACAACTCCAATCCCTACTTCAGCTACGACGCTTCCAAATGCATTGTGTGCAACCGCTGCGTGCGCGCGTGTGAAGAAACCCAGGGCACCTTTGCACTCACCATCAGCGGCCGCGGCTTTGAGTCGCGCGTGTCGCCGGGGCAAGACCAGCCCTTCATGGAATCCGAATGCGTGAGCTGCGGCGCCTGCGTTGAAGCCTGCCCCACCGCCACGCTGCAGGAAAAAACCGTCATCATGCTGGGCCAGCCCGAGCACAACAAGATCACCACCTGCGCCTATTGCGGCGTGGGCTGCGCTTTCAAGGCCGAGATGAAGGGCAACGAAGTGGTGCGCATGGTGCCGTGGAAAGACGGCAAGGCCAACGAGGGCCACGCCTGCGTGAAGGGCCGCTTTGCCTGGGGCTACGCCACCCACAAGGACCGCATCACCAAGCCCATGATCCGTAAGAACATCAGCGACCCGTGGCAGGAAGTGAGTTGGGACGAAGCCATCAACTACGCCTCTAGCGAGTTCCGCCGCATCCAGGCCAAACACGGCAAAGACTCCATCGGCGGCATCACCTCGTCGCGTTGCACCAATGAAGAAACCTACCTGGTGCAGAAGCTGGTGCGTGCCGCTTTCGGCAACAACAATGTTGACACCTGCGCCCGCGTCTGCCATTCGCCTACCGGCTACGGCTTGAGCCAGACCTATGGCACCTCCGCCGGTACACAAACCTTCAAGTCGGTTGAAAAAGCCGACGTGATCCTGATCATCGGCGCCAACCCAACCGACGGCCACCCGGTGTTTGCCTCGCGCATGAAAAAGCGTTTGCGTGAAGGCGCCCGCCTGATCGTGGTCGACCCGAGGCAGATCGATATCGTGCGTTCGCCGCATGTGGAGGCTCAATTCCACCTGCAGCTGCGCCCCGGCACCAATGTGGCCATGATCTCGTCGCTGGCCCATGTGGTGGTCACGGAAGGCCTGCTGGCCGACGACTACATTGCCGAGCGCTGCGACGAAAAATCCTTCCGCGAATGGCGCGAGTTTGTGGCCCGTCCTGACAACTCTCCCGAAGCCATGGAAGCCGTTACCGGCGTGCCGGCGGCGGATGTTCGCGCCGCGGCCCGCTTGTATGCCACGGGTGGTAACGCCGCTATTTATTACGGCCTCGGTGTCACAGAGCATGCACAGGGCTCCACCATGGTCATGGGCATTGCCAACCTGGCCATGGCCACCGGCAACGTGGGCCGTGAAGGCGTGGGCGTGAACCCGCTGCGTGGGCAAAACAATGTGCAGGGCGCCTGCGACATGGGCTCCTTCCCGCATGAGCTGCCGGGCTACCGCCATGTATCCGACAGCACGGTGCGCGCCGAGTTCGAAACAGCCTGGGGCGTGACGCTCAATGAAGAGCCCGGCCTGCGCATCCCGAACATGTTCGACGCGGCCGTGGCAGGCAGCTTCCTGGGCCTGTATTGCCAGGGCGAAGACATCGTGCAGTCCGACCCCGACACCCAGCACGTGGCCAAGGCGCTCACGTCGATGGAATGCATCGTGGTGCAGGACATCTTCCTCAATGAAACCGCCAAGTACGCGCATGTGTTTTTGCCGGGTTCGTCTTTCCTCGAAAAAGATGGCACCTTCACCAATGCCGAGCGCCGCATCTCTCGCGTGCGCAAGGTCATGCCGCCCAAGGCGGGCCTGGCCGACTGGGAGGTCACCGTCAAGCTGTCCAATGCGCTGGGCTACCCGATGAACTACGTGCATCCGCGCGACATCATGGCCGAAATCGCCGCGCTGACGCCGACCTTCCGGGGCGTGACCTTTGCCAAGATCGAAAAGCACGGCAGCGTGCAGTGGCCCTGCAACGAAGACACGGCTGAGCTCGGCACCGAGTTCATGCACAAGGATGGTTTTGTGCGCGGCAAGGGCCGTTTCATCATCACGCAGTACGTGGCCACCGACGAGAAAGTCACGCGAAAATTCCCGTTGCTGCTCACCACCGGCCGCATCCTGTCGCAGTACAACGTCGGCGCCCAGACGCGCCGCACCGACAACAACCAGTGGCACAGCGAAGACCGGCTGGAAATCCATCCGCATGACGCTGAAGACCGCGGCATCAAGGCGGACGACTGGGTGGGCATTGAAAGCCGTGCCGGGCAAACCGTGCTGCGCGCGGTCGTCACCGAGCGCATGCAGCCAGGTGTGGTCTACACCACCTTCCACTTCCCGGAATCGGGCGCCAATGTCATCACGACCGACAGCTCCGACTGGGCCACCAATTGCCCGGAATACAAGGTCACGGCGGTGCAGGTCATGCCGGTCGCGCAGCCGTCTGAATGGCAAAAATCCTATTCGCGCTTCAACAGGCAGCAACTGCAGTTGCTGGATGCGGCGTCGCAACCTGCAGGCAAGCCACTGGCAGGCACAGCGGAGGCAGCGCATGCAGGCGGTTGAGGGTTGCCGTGAAGCCCCTGTGACCGGGGTGCGAGCACATCGCGCGTTCGACCGCTCGGACTGGGTGGCCGAAGAGGTGCCTGTGGCGCTGGAATACAACGGCATCTCGCACGCCGTGATGCTGGCCAGCCCCTCCGACCTCGAAGATTTTGCCTTCGGCTTTTCCGTCACCGAAGGCATCGTGGACGACTACACGCAAATCCACGATATCGAGCAGAGCAGCAGCGAGCAGGGGGAGACGCTGCACCTGAGCATTGCCGCATCTTGCTTTGCGCGCCTGAAAGACCGCCGCCGCAGCATGACCGGGCGCACCGGTTGTGGCCTGTGTGGCACTGAAAGCCTGGCGCATGCGGTGCGCCTGCCGCTGCGCCTGAAGGCTGGGGCAGACTTTGAAGCGGGCGCGATCACCCGCGCCCTGATCAACCTGCGCGAGCAGCAGTTGCTGCTCAGCGCCACCGGCGCCACCCACGCGGCCGCCTGGTGCAATGCCGAGGGCGACATCGTGGTGCTGCGTGAAGACGTCGGCAGGCACAACGCGCTGGACAAATTGATAGGCGCCTTGCAGCGGCGGCGTGTGAAAGCCAATGAGGGTTTTATCGTCGTTACCAGCCGCGCCAGCTATGAGATGGTGCACAAAACTGCTATGGCGGGCGTGACCCTGCTGGCGGCTGTGTCAGGCGTGACGGGCCTGGCGATCGATGTGGCGCAAACCGCCGGCGTGGCACTTCTGGGTTTTGTGCGCGGTGAAGATCTTTCCGTGTACAGCCACAAAGAGCGTGTCAACCTGGAGTACATCCTGTGAACAACGACAACCTGATCCGCATGGTCAACCAGATCGGCGCCTTCTTTGAAACCATGCCCGACCGCGCAGAGGCGCTTCAGGAACTGGCCATGCACCTCAAGAAATTCTGGGACCCGCGCATGCGCCGGGCGCTGCTGGAGCTGATAGAGGCCAACGGCGGTGACGGCATCAGCGACGTGGTGCGCCGCGCCGCGCTGGAGCATCGTTCCCTGCTCGTCTAGGGGGTTATTGCGAACGGCGCATTTGCCCGCCGTACACTGCGGGCATGTCGGATTTCCTGCTGCAGTCCCCCGAAACAGACGCCACGCTGCACCGGCCGTGCACCGCGGTGGCCGTCGTCATGCGCCGTGAGCGCATCGACAACCGCTGGCAGCCCTGGCGCTGGTCCCTGGCAGATGTGGTGCCGCACGAAGAGGGTTTTGGCGCCGCGCCACGCCTGCTGCTGAAGGATGACAGCGAAGAGCGCTGGCTGCACCCGGGCTTCAAGGTCGAGCTGTTCACCGACGACGGTGAAGGCTACTACCTCAACGCCAGCACCGCGCAGCCCTGCTTCTGGGTGGTCTGGCGCATGGAAGAGGAACCCCTGCTGGCCGAAGAGCCCATTCCGATTCCACAGATCGTCACCCTAAGTTATCACGACGCCGGGCGCTGGCTGGATGCGCAGGAAACGGTAGAGCAGGTGCCGGCACCGCCGCAGGTCGTGCAATGGCTACAGCAGTTTGTGGACCAGCATTACGTGCCGGAGGTCAAGCGCCGGCAACGCCCGCAAAGCTTCAAGACCTTGACGGACCGCTTTGGCAATCCGGCACGCGTCAGCACGGAAAAGAAAACCGACGGGGGCCAGCATGGCTGACGAACCGGGAGGTTTTTTGGGGCGGTGGTCTCGCCGCAAGGTCGATGTCGCGAAGGGAAAGCCGCTGGAGGAGCCGGTTGCGGCCACGTCGCCGGCGGCCGATGCCAAGGTGCCCGCGCCACAAAGCCAGGCGCAACAGGAAGCATTGGAGCCGCCACCCGAAAAGGAACCCCTCACCTTGGCCGACGCCAAACTGCTCACCAGGGATTCGGACTTCAAACCCTTCATGGCCGGTGATGTGACACCTGATGTGCGCAACGCGGCGATGAAGCAGCTCTTCGCGGACCCGCATTTCAATGTGATGGACGGGCTGGACACCTACATCGACGACTACTCCAAGTCCGACCCGATCCCCGAGTCCATGTTGCGACAGATGACCAGTGCGAAGTTTCTCAATCTCTTTGACGATGAAGAAGACAAAGGGAAAGACAGGCAGGCTGAAGGCTCAATCACCAACCCGCAAGACGACCCCGCCAAGCTGCCACGGGAAAGCGCCAATAACCCCACAGCCCAAACCGTGGCACAGTCCTATGAAAATCCGGCCATAGCCCCATCGCAAACGCCAGGCGCTTTATCAACCAGCCAATCCCAGCCCGACCCGGCCGGTGCCAGCCAAGAAGACCATGCCCACACTGATTTGCGACTGCAACCAGACCATGCCGCTCCAGCCCCAGGCGCTGGGCACGGCACT
>JAJKJM010000035.1 GCA_021153985.1 Polaromonas sp. | reverse complement strand
ATCTGGCGGATGTCGACCAGCGCACCCGAGCCGACGTTGAAAGTCGCAAAGTTGGCGATGGCCTGCTGGCTGGTCTGGTTGATGTTCAGCGTGTTGCCGTTTTTTGTGATGGCTGCATTGCCCGACGTGACGTTCCAGCCCGTGGGCAAGGCGTTGGCCGGCAGGCCCTGGGCAAAAGCCTGTGTGGCACACGCCACCCACAGGGCGCTGGCCAGCAGCGAAAGGCGAATGGGTTTGGAATGCGAGTTCGAATGCATGGTGATCATGGTGATGGACCTTGTGTTCTTCTTCAGAACGCCAGCGAGGCGCTCAGGTGGGCATTCCAGTCGCCCCGTTTTTCCGTGAGGGACGTGCCCGCGTTGTTCACGCGCGCCAGGTCCACGTTCAGGCTGAAGTCGCGGCTCAAGACATAACGCAGGCCGGCGCCCATGCTCGACACCGTGACACTGCCGGGCACACCGCTGCTGCCCACGTTGTTATTGGCGCCGTAGCCCGCATCAATAAAAAACACGCCACGCAATTGGCCGGGTAACCCGACACTGCTTGCGACGTCCGGCGTATACAGCTCGGCGTTGGCGACGATACCGCTGTCAGCCGCAACGGCCCGCTCCTGGAAGCCGCGCACTGTCGTCGATCCGGCCAGGCCGAACTGCTCGCCGGCGAGCAGGGGCGTGTCGGTGTATTGCGCGCTGCCGGCCAGCCGGGTCTGCCAGCCGCCGGCAAGGGCCTTGAACCAGGAGGCCGTGGCGCGCGCGGCCATGAACTCGTCGAGCGTGGCGCGGTTGCCCGGCGCCAGGTAAGAGTAGCGATCCGTGCGGCCGTCAAGATTGGTGTAGCGCTCGCCGCTGGGAATGTTGCGCGACAGGCCGACGCTGTAGCCGGATATCTGGTCCACACCCTCGGTCTGGCTGCTGTAGGTGATGCTTAGCGGCGTGGTCTTGTAAGGCACGCAGGAGGCAATAGGCGGTGTAGGCGGCGCGATGCTCACCGTGACGCCGCCCACTTCGCAGCGCGAGTCCACATATTTGTGCTCCAGGCCCAGCACCAGCTTGGCCGTGCTTTCGCCGCTGCGCCCCAGGAAATGGTTCCAGTGCAGGCCATACACATCGCCCTTGCCCGTAAAGCCCAGCAGGCCGCCCAGAACGGGTGAGCTGGCCGGCGAATTGACACTCGATTTGCCGTAGATGAAATCAACACTGTCACCATACGCATACAGCGGCACGCGGTAGCCGACCGAAAAGACATTCAGGTTGACGCCCGAAGGGCTGTCGGGCGACGTCGTGTAGGCCAGCGTGCCCACGTGGTCGCGGTTGAACAGGTTGGCATGCTGCACGGCGACACCGGTGCGCCAGCGGCCGCTGGACGGCGAGCCCGTGTTGTCCAGCGTGGTGATGATGCGCAGCGGGTTGTGGTCGGTGACCAAAACCTTCGCATCAATGGTGCCCGGCTTGTCGCCCTCAGCCAGCGTCACGCCGACCTGCTTGGCCGGGCTTTCATTCGCCAGCTGGATGGATTCGGAAATCGCGCCCAGGCGGGGCGCGCCGCCCACCTGCAGCCGCACCAGGCTGGCGCGGATGTTGGCCTCGTCGAAATGCTCGTTGCCCGTGATGGTGATGGAAGAAATCACGCTTTCCCGCACCAGCAGCTTCACCGCGCCGCCGGCCAGTTCCTGTTCAGGCACCGACACCAGCACCGTGCTGTACCCGGCCTTGCGATACGCCTCCTGCAGGGCTTCAATCGCCAGCTGGATATCCGCAAAGCCGCGCTGCGGGCCAGCCAGCGGGCCGACCAAGCGATCAACCTCCGCTGCGGGCAGCAGCGTATTGCCCTCGACCTGGAAGCGCGTGATGTCAAAACGCTCATCGGCCGCTAGTACGGTGGTGGCAGCGGCCATCGCCAGCGTGGCGGTCAAGCCGCAACGGGCCAGGTGTTTGATCAAGCGGCTTCGACTCATTTGTTCTTCGTCCACGGGAGGGCGGTGGGCTGAACAAATGACTTGGAAAAACGAGCTCTCACAGGGCTGTGTTCAGGGCGTCGTTTATCGTAACAGGGCGTAACTGGAAATGGGCTTTCGGGTCGGTAATTTACTTAGTGAGCTCACTTATTGTTGTCGCCTTGCCGCGTTTTGCGGAAAGGAATGGGCGGATCTAAATGAAAAAAGTCCCCTCTTGTCTTGCGAAACAGGGGGCTTCAATTGGTGCCGAAGAATGAATTGGACACCCGACCTTCTTGTTACGAAGGCTGACCAGCGTTCAACCTGCCGCAGTTTCCCAAGGGAATCAAGAGGATTACATAACCCAGATGACGCTCAACGTTAATTGGGACGTTCACGTCTGCGGGGATTTGTCCTCAGCGAAGGTGAAAATTCACCAATCTTTTTGTTACAAAGGCCGCTACATTGTTTCTTTACTTAGGAGACAGAAATGAGCTTTGACGCAGTTGCTATCGAATACGCATTCGCAAATCTCGTTGGCGCAGGAATCGGTGCACGCGGAGGGTCGCACGACGCCGATACCTTTAGGGGTGGCAATCCGCCAAGTCTGGCTAAAGCGATTGAGGACGCTGCGGATGCTTTGCAACAAAGGTACTCCGCATTCACGTTCGAAGCAGTCGATTCTCAGCCCGGGGGGGCGAAAGTACGGATTGAATCAGGCATTCAAAGGCTCCGCAACATTGCTCAGACGATGCGTAGGTCCAAAACTGCCGAACCCGAGGACTACCACTGGGAGATCGTCGGAGCATTGATACAGATGATCGCAGCGATGCTGGAAAAAGCTAAGTAACTTTAGGACAGGGAGGACGCGCCATGAGCTTGCAAAGCATGATGACTGATACTGCCTACATAGAAAAGGTGGACGGTACACGAACGGGTCCATTTAAAACTAGAGTGGCGGAAAATTCTGCCACCATTTTCAAAGATGACCTCGACGTAACAGAGGGAGAGCGTCTGTTCCGAACCTTGCCTGGCAATCGAGAAGAGTCATACCTAATCACTGAGGCAAATTACAGTGCTGGACTGGGTGGCGCAATCCCCCCCATTGGACACTGAAGTTGCGTAAGACAACAAAAGTTCGAATTGAGTTGGAGGATGCGCTAAAGCGTCTGTATCTCGCAGGTGGCGGCGACGACGATATGCGGCGCATGAGCCTAGGACGACTAATTCAGGCCCTAGTTCAGCGGGAGGACCTCTCTCCGTCCATGGCAGAGGCCTTGCGCAGTGTCACTGCGCTCGCCAATCGTGCGATTCATGGCGAGTATGCCGAGCCTGAGACGGCCGAGCGCCTTGCATTGTTGGGCGCTCGGTTAACTGAGGAAATTCAAGACTTGGCCTTAGAGAAGGTCGTAACCCCGTCTGAACGCGTTGTCATATCGAATGAACAAATGGACCGCTATCGGGGCATGAGATACCGGGTCACCACCGTTACTCCGCTGGTTGAGAGTCCAACATGCAACACTTATCTTCTTGACCAGGAAGGCTTGGATCTGTTCCTGGAGCACTACGTTGAGTACGCGGAATTTTTGATCGGAATCGAGCCGTTGGTCCCAGAAGCTGCTGAAGCTCCTGGCGCTCGCCGGTGAGCTGTTTCCCAGAACGCCCCTCTCGGGGTGTTACGCGCGGGCTAAGTAGAAAACCCCCCAGCCATGACAGCTGAACGCTGTGGCTGAGCCGTTCCCTGTGCATTTGTTAATCGGTCTTGTACTTGGACTGTCAAAGCCGTTCCCTTTTATCCCGGTATTTATGGCTCCGGGGTTATTCTGTTGTCTTTCCGAAAATCAACGAGGCGAGGAGACTATGAGCGAAGCTACTCCACCAAAACTGTTTATTTCGTACAGCTGGAGTAGCCCCGAGCATGAAGCGTGGGTAATGGACCTAGCTACCCGTCTCATTGAGTCGGGAATTGATGTCGTACTGGACAAGTGGCAACTCGACCTTGGACACAACACTATCCATTTCATGGAAAGTATGGTGAATGATCCGGACATCAAAAAGGTCGCGATTATTTCCGATCGTGTCTATGTGGAGAAAGCAAACGGCAAGCTTGGTGGCGTCGGCACTGAAACCCAGATTATTTCTCCCGAGGTATACAAGAGCCAAACGCAAGAGAAGTTTGCCTTGGTGGTTAGCGAGCTAGACGATCAAGGGAAGCCCTATGTGCCTACCTATTACAAAGCACGTCTTCACATTGACCTGACCGATCTGGGGCGCTTTGACAAAGAGTTCGAGCGGCTGGTCAGGTGGGTTTTCGGAAAACCTGAGAACGTCCGCCCACCTATCGGGAAACCCCCGTCTTACATCGACGAGACTTCTACCAGCCTTGGTACAAGTGCGTCGGCAAGCCGCGCTATAGCAGCCATAGAAGGAGGAAAGCCGTCAGCTTCAGGCGCTCTCAAACAATACATGGAGACCTTCGCGCAGAACCTTGAAAGGTTTGGAATTACACGGATTGAAGGGAGGCAATTCGACGATCAGGTCGTAGAAAGCATTCGTGATTTTCAGCCCTACAAAGACGAGGCAATCAGAGTATTCACCGCAGTCGCGCGATTTAGAAATGAAGTTGGGGTAGCGGACGAGGTTCACGGGTTCTTCGAGAGTCTTCTTCCAATTTCTTATCCCGGTGCAAATGGGCAAGGGTCGTTCGAACGCGGAGCTGATAATTTCAAGTTCATCATCTATCAGCTTTATCTCTCCATACTTGCAGTGATGCTGAAAAACAGGCGCTTCGACATTGCTGCGGTGATGGTGGCGCAGCAGTATTACGTCCCACCTGGAAACTATTACATCGATAAGACGATGGTAGGGTCTCAATACTTTTACACGAACTTTGAATCGCTGGAAACCCGTGATAGAAGGCTTGAGGGCAAGAAGTTTTCACCTGCAGGCGATCTCCTGAATTCGCTTGCTACCGCTCCAATAGACATGCGCCAAATAGCGCAGGCTGAATTGATCATGTTTCTGCGTAACTTGTTCGAAGATGGTTACTGGTACCCCCACAGTTGGCCCTATGCGGGAAGGAGTGGAGCATTCGAAATCTTCGCCCGAGCGCAATCGAAGGCAAACTTTGAGAAGTTGCGGGTGTTCTTTAACGGCGTGTCGTTGGAGGACTTCAAGAAAGCAGTCCTTGAACTCGCTGAAAACTACTCAGAGCTACCTCGGAACGGCGGGTCTATCTACGCGGTTGGCCGTTTAACGGACGCACATCAGTTGGGCACCAAGCCCTGATGTCAGGCGGGACGCGGCTTAAATGGTCTAAAAAGGTCTAGAAAGCAAAAAGCCCTCAATCGAGGGCTTGTGCTTTTGTGAAAACCAACTGTCATCAGTGATGACACCAGCTGTTTCCTGTTAGTAACCACTATCGCATTTGACTGCGATAAATGGTGCCGGAGAGATGAATCGAACACCCGACCTTCTCATTACGAATGAGCTGCTCTACCGACTGAGCTACACCGGCTTTTTCTGAAATACAGCCTTCAATTATAGCCCGGAGTGGTAGGAGGTCACCCGTTCGACCTCATTTTTGGAGCCGAGCATGACGCTGACGCGTTCGTGCAGCTTGGTGGGCTGCAAATCCAGGATGCGGTCTTTGCCGTTGGTGGCGGCGCCGCCGGCCTGTTCGATGAGCCAGCTCATGGGGTTGGCTTCGTACATCAGGCGCAGTTTTCCGGCTTTTTCGGGCTCGCGTTTGTCCCAGGGGTACATGAAGATGCCGCCGCGGCAGAGGATGCGGTGTACGTCGCCCACCATGGAGGCGACCCAGCGCATGTTGAAGTCTTTGCCGAGCGGGCCTTCCTGGCCTTGCAGGCATTCGTCGATGTAGCGCTTGACCGGTGGGGCCCAGTGGCGCATGTTGCTCATGTTGATGGCGAACTCTTTGGTGTCGGCCGGGATTTTCACGTCTTCTTCGGTCAGGAAGAAGGAGCCTTGCTCGCGGTCCAGCGTGAACATGGCCACGCCGTCGCCCACTGTCAGCACCAGGGTGGTTTGGGAGCCGTAGATGCAATAGCCTGCCGCCACCTGTTTGTTGCCGGGTTGCAGGAAGTCTTTTTCTTCCACGCCGGCATGGCCTTCGGGCTTTTTGAGCACGCTGAAGATGGTGCCGATACTGGCGTTGATGTCGATGTTGCTGGAGCCGTCGAGGGGGTCAAACAGCAGCAGGTATTCGCCTTGGGGGTAGCGGTTGGGCACGACATAAATGCTGTCCATTTCCTCTGAAGCCATGGCTGCCAGGTGGCCGCCCCATTCGTTGGCCTCAATCAGCACCTCGTTGGCGATGATGTCGAGTTTTTTTTGCACTTCGCCCTGCACGTTCTCACTGCCGGCCGTGCCCAGAACGCCGCCCAGCGCGCCCTTGTTGACGGCCTGGCTGATGCTTTTGCAGGCGCGGGCCACCACTTCGAGCAGCAGGCGCAGCTGCGACGGGATGTGCCCGTCCATGCGCTGTTTTTCAACGAGGTAGCGGGTGAGGGAGATTTTGCTTGCCATGGTTTTTCCTTCAGTGCTTGTTTAGTCTGCCAGGGCGCGGGAGACCACTTCATGGGTGTCTTTGCTGAGATCGGTCTTGGCCGCGACGCGGGCAATCGCCTCGCGTGCCGCGCTGCGGTAAGGCTCGGCCAGCTTGCTCCAGCGGTCCAGCGCCCGCGCCAGGCGGGCGGCTACCTGCGGGTTGATGGCGTCGAGCTCCATCACGCGGTCGCTCCAGAACACATAGCCGGCGGCATCCGTGCGGTGAAACGCGGCGGGGTTGCCCTGGCAGTAAGTGCTGACCACGCTACGGGCGCGGTTGGGGTTGCGCAGGCTGAAGTCGGCGTGCTTCATCAGTTGCTTGACGGCCGGCAGGACGTTGCCGCCGCGGTCAGGCGCGCCGGCCTGCAGGCCGAACCATTTGTCGATGACCAGGGCTTCGTCCTTGAACATGGCGTGGAACAGCGGCAGTGCTTCGCCTGCCAGGGCATGGCCGCTAGAGACCAGCGCCGCCAGCGCGTTGAAGCGGTCGGTCATGTTGCCGGCGTCTTTGAAGCGCTGCAGGGTCTTCTGCGGCCAGACGGCGTCACCGCTGGTTTGCGCCGCCAGGCACAGGTAGGTGAGGGCCATGCCCGCGAGTGCGCGGCGGCCGCTGGAGGCGGGGTCGGGCGTGTAGGCGCCGGTGTCGTGGTTGGCTTCGTACGCGGCTTGCCAGTCGGCTGCCAGCGCCGTGGCCAGTTGCAGGCGCATGGCTTCACGCACCGCATGGATGCGCTGCGGGTCCACCACGTCGAGCTGCTCGGCCAGGTAGGTTTCAGACGGGAGTGTCAGCACCAGTTCCTTGAACGCCGAATCCAGCCCGGGGTGGTGCAGCACCTGGCGCATGGCGTCAAGATAAGCATCATCCAGCACTGCAGCCGGCACGGGGCTTGTGCTGTCAGCTATGGATTTGATAGCGCGGGCGACGGCCAGGCGCTGCCCGGCTTCCCAGCGATTGAAGGGGTCGCTGTCGTGTTCGAGCAGGTGCAGTAGCTGGGTGTCGGTGTAGTCAAACTCCAGCACCACCGGGGCGGTGAAGCCGCGCAGGATGGACGGGACCGGCTCGGCGTCGATGTTGACGAAGGTCAGCGTCTCGGTGGGCTGCGTCAGCACCACGGTGCGCGTGCTGGCGGGCATGCCACTTTCGCCGGCAAGCTGCAGCGGCAAGTCCTGGCCGTCGGCACCCAGAAGGCCCAAGCCGATCGGGATGACAAACGGCTCTTTGACGGCCTGCCCTGCGGTCGGCATGCAGCTTTGTGACAGCGTGAGGGTGTAGGTGCGTGCAGCGGCGTCGTACCTGCCCTGCGCGCGAACGCGCGGCGTGCCGGCCTGGCTGTACCAGCGCTTGAACTGCGGTAGCAGGCGCGCCAGGTCCGACGTCGGGTTGGCGTCGGCAATGGCTTGCGCGAAGTCGTCGCAGGTCACGGCGTGGCCGTCGTGGCGCTCAAAGTAGAGCGTCATGCCGCGGGCAAAACCGTCGCGGCCCACCAGGGTCTGCATCATGCGGACGACTTCGGCGCCCTTTTCATAAATGGTGACGGTGTAGAAGTTGCTGATCTCGACATAGCTGTCGGGCCGCACCGGGTGGGCCATGGGGCCGGCGTCTTCGGGGAACTGGGCGGTGCGCAGAACGCGCACGTCTTCGATGCGTTTGACGGCGCGGGCCGATGCATCGGCGCACAGGTCCTGGCT
>JAJKJM010000034.1 GCA_021153985.1 Polaromonas sp. | reverse complement strand
TCGGGGCGCATGTTGAAGTTGATCCAGGCGTAGGCGGCGGCGTCGTTGCGGCCCTTGGCGGGAATGGCGAAGGTGTCTATCCAGCCGAGCGCACCTGATTTGGGGGCGATGAACTGGATCTCGGGCTTCTCGGCGTTGAGCTTCCAGCCGCCGGTGTCCCACATCATCGCGCCCACGACCTCACCGGCGCGCATGCCGTTGAGCAGCTGGTCTTTGTTGTCCCAGTAGAACTTGATATTGCTCTTGCAGGCGATCATGGTCTTGCCGACTTCGTCCATCAGCGCGCCGTAGGCTTTCGGGTCTTTATAAAGCGCGAACGGGTCTTTGCCGGAGGCGAAGGCAAAGGCCAGCAGGGTGGGGCGCTTCAGGCGAACGGCGGTCTTGCCCTTGAACTCGGCCTTGCAGAGATCGGGGTAGTCGGCCATCTTGGCCAGCTTGGTGTTCACGACCAGGCCGTCGGTGCCCCAGATGTGCGGCAGGCCGTAGACCTTGCCGTCCAGCGTGGTGTTCTTTTTGGTGGCGTCCAGCATGGAGGGGATGAAGAGCTCAGACTTGATCTTGCTCAGGTCCATCGGCTTGTAGATGCCAAACTCCTGCTGCGGGCCGGTGATGCGGTCTTGCGAAGGCTGGGCCAGGTCAAAGCCCGCGCCGCCGGTGGCGCGCAGCTTGGAAATCATCTCTTCGTTGTTCGAGAGGGTCAGCTCGACATCAATGCCGGTTTCCTTCTTGAACTGCGCCACGACATCGGCCGGCACGTAGTCGGCCCAGGTGATCAGGCGCAGCTTGTTGTCTTGTGCCCAGGCGGCACCGGACAGGCTTGCAGCAACGAGACCGGCGCCGAAAATCTGGCTCATCAGGCGGGATAATTTCATTTGGCTTTTCCTTGTTGTATCGAATTGACGGGACTGACAGGACTGACGGAACTGACGGGGACTGGCGAAAGACAGAGCTCGTTTGAAAACGAACCGTAACGAACAGGGTCAAAAGGGAAAACGAAAATGCAATCAGCATTTCCCCAAAAAAAGCATAGCGTGTCCCGATTTCATTTCTGTGTCAACATTCTTTAGCACGCCCGGCCGGTTTCCTTTCTGTTCGCTTTGCTTCTTGCCGCCCTTTCTGCCGTATTTCCCGCACCCATTCACCGCATGACTTTCTGGATAGACACGCATTGCCACCTGGACGCCGGGGAGTTGTCAGCCGATGTGGCCGAGGTGCGCGCGCGGGCATTGGCCAAAGGCGTCGGGCATTGCGTGCTGCCAGCCGTGGGTGTTTTTAATTTCGAGGCAGTCCGCGTGCTGGCCCACCGCTTTTCAGACAGCTACGCCCTGGGCATTCACCCGCTGTGTGTGCCCCAGGCGCAAGACGCCGACCTGAAGGCGCTGGATGAAGAGCTCACGCTCAGGCGTGGCGACCCGCGCCTGGTGGCGGTGGGTGAGATCGGGCTGGATTATTTTGTGCCCGCGCTGCTTGAAAGCCCGATGCGTGAGCGCCAGGAATTTTTCTACCGCGAGCAGCTCAAGCTGGCGCGCAAGCATGCGCTGCCGGTCATCCTGCATGTACGGCGTTCGGCCGACAAGCTGCTCAAGCACCTGCGCGAGCTGGCGCCGCAGGGCGGTTGGCGCGGCATCGGGCACGCTTTCAACGGCAGCGATCAACAGGCGAACGAGTTCATCAAGCTCGGCTTCAAGCTGGGCTTTGGCGGCGCGGTCACGTTTGAGCCGGCCTTGCAGCTCAGGCGTCTGGCGGCTGAGCTGCCGCTGGACGCCATGGTGATGGAGACGGACTCGCCCGACATCCCGCCGCACTGGATTTATAAGACCGCCGCCGAGCGCGAAGCCGGCCAGGCGCAGGGCCGCAACGAGCCGGGCGAGTTACCGCGCATCGCGCAGCAAGTGGCGACGTTGCGGGGCATGACGGTGGAAGCGCTGGCTGCAGCCACCACGGCCAATGCGCTGCATGCGTTGCCGGGGCTGAAGGCGCTGGTGACGTGAAGGCAGCCTCGCCGGCGTTGATGGGTTTGCCGCCCCTGGTGTCGAGCGGAACGCGGCTGCTCATCTTGGGCAGCTTCCCGGGTGTGGCCTCGCTGGCGGCGCAGCAGTACTATGGCCATCCGCAAAACCACTTCTGGAAAATTTTGCAAGCGATTTGGCCTGCTAGCCCAGATAATATAAGGACGAGCAGCTATCAAATTCGTAGCGAGTGGCTGCTGTCAAAAGGCCTGGGCGTGTGGGATGTGTACGCCGCCTGCGAGCGCGAGGGCAGCCTGGACAGCAATATCCGCAATGCGGTGGTCAATGATTTTGCGGGGCTGCTGCAGATGTGTCCCCAACTGGAGGCGATTGCGCACAACGGCGGCGAAAGCTTCAAGCATTCGAAGCACACGCTGCTGCTGGGTTTGCCGGTTTATAAATTACCGTCGACCAGCCCGGCCAACGCCTCGTGGAGCTTTGAGCGCAAACTCGCGGCCTGGCGGGAAGTATTTGAGAAACATGGATTGGTTTGATGCAGCAAAGAAAAGACACAGCAAAAGATATGGCAAAGGAGACGGCGAAAGAGAGGGCGAAAGAAGCGCTTGAATTGCCGGAGGTCAATTTCTCCGACTACGGCGACGTGCGTTTTCTGCATCTGGGCACCGAATGGGTGCAGGGCTCGATGCTGCGCGACGCGCCCTACGACATCGAACTGGAGTATGTGCAGCGCATGATGGCCGGGCTGCTGTTCATGGACGCTGCGGCCGTGCCGAAGAAGCATGCCATGCAGCTGGGGCTGGGCTCGGCGGCCCTCACCAAGTTTTGCTACAAAAAACTGCGCATGAAGACCACGGCGATTGAAATCAACCCGCAGGTGATCACCGCCTGCCGGCTCTGGTTCAAGCTGCCGCGCGACGACCTGCGGCTGCATGTCATTGAGGCCGACGCCGCCGCTGAAATCAAAAAAGCGGCGCACCAGGGAACGGTAGACCTGCTGCACGTCGACCTGTACGACCACGAAGCAGCCGCGCCGGTGCTGGACAGCGCAGAGTTTTATGAAGATTGCCGCGGCTTGCTGACCGAGGACGGCGTGATGACCGTGAACCTTTTTGGCCGCGATTCCAGCTATCTGCAGTCGCTGACAAAAATCGCCGAAGCCTTTGGGCCCGAATCGGTCTGGGCTTTCCGCCCCACCCGCGAAGGCAACACCGTGGTGCTTGCCCAGCGCGAGCCCACGCGGCCCGATCGCACCGATCTCGTGCAGCAGGCCGGCGTGATCGAATCGCGCTGGGGCTTGCCGGCCAAAAAGTGGTTGCGCCTGTTCAAGCCAGTGGCTTAGGAAGATACCGGGGAATCCTCCCTTGTTTTCAATCTGCGTAAATCTGCGTAATCTGCGGAGGAATTCTTTTATCCACAGATTACGCAGATTTACGCAGATTAAGAAATCATGATGTGACGCTTGGGTTCAGCGCATAGAGACATATAGAGACATATAGAGATGGCAGGGAAGATCAACTTGAATCCTGAATACAAATGTCCCGTCTTCAATCTGTGTAAACCTGCGTAATCTGCGGATGACAGAATCTCCGGTGGATGCGGTACAGTGCCACCCATGAGCGCTGTGACCCACCCCAAGCCCCACCGTGACGCGCATGCGAAAAATGGCCATATCGGTCCATTGGACTGGCGCAAGCTGGTCGAGTGGCTCAGCGAAGATGGCGTGATCAGCCCCGCCGAAGCTCAGCGCACCATCGCACGCTGCTCCCAGGTGCAAAGCGCACAGGCTCCCCTGATCCGGCTGGCCAGCGTCGGCATGACCCGCGTAGCCGACGGCAAGCCGCTGGACATCGAAATCATGGCCCAGTGGCTGGCAGGCAGAGCGGGCCTGGCTTATATGCGGATCGACCCGCTCAAGGTGGATGTGGGCAAGGTGGCCGACACCATGTCCGCCATGTATGCCGAGCGGCACAAGGTATTGCCCGTCCAGGTCACGCCCAGCGAGGTGGTGATTGCCACTTCGGAGCCCTTTATTACCGACTGGGTGCAGGAAGTCGAGCGCCAGGCCAAGCGCAGCGTGCGCCTGGTGGTGGCCAGCCCGCTTGAGATCACCAAATTCACCGCTGAATTTTTTGCGCTCGCCAAATCCGTCAAGGCGGCGATCAAGGCGGGCGGCGGGGCGACCACTGCGAGTTTTGAGCAGCTGGTGGAGCTCAACAAGAGCAACAAGCAGCTGGACGCCAACGACCAGGGCGTGGTTCAAGTGGTGGACTGGCTTTGGCAATACGCCTTTGACCAGCGCGCCAGTGATATTCACCTGGAGCCCCGGCGCGAGCAGGGCGTGATCCGCTTTCGCATCGACGGTGTGCTGCATCCCGTTTATCAGTTGCCCATGGGCGTGCACAACGCCATGACGGCCCGCATCAAGCTGCTGGGCCGCATGGATGTGGTGGAAAAGCGGCGGCCGCAGGACGGCCGCATCAAAACCCGCAACCCGCGCGGCGATGAGGTGGAAATGCGGCTGTCCACGCTGCCCACGGCCTTCGGCGAGAAGATGGTGATGCGTATCTTCGACCCGGACAGTACGGTCAAGAGCCTCGACGCCCTGGGCTTTTCGCAGCATGACGCCGACCGCTGGGAACAGCTGGTCAAACGGCCGTACGGCATTGTGCTGGTGACCGGGCCAACCGGCTCGGGCAAAACCACCACGCTGTACTCCACCCTCAAGCGCCTGGCCACCGAAGAGGTCAACGTCAGCACGATTGAAGACCCGATCGAAATGATCGAGCCGGCTTTTAATCAGACGCAGGTGCAGCCGCACCTGGATTTTGATTTCCCGGAAGGCCTGCGCGCACTGATGCGGCAGGACCCGGACATCATCATGGTGGGCGAAATCCGCGACCTGCAGACAGCCGAGATGGCCGTCCAGGCCGCGCTGACCGGCCACCTGGTCTTCAGCACGCTGCACACCAACGACGCGCCTTCGGCGGTTTCCCGGCTGATGGAACTGGGTGTGCCCTCTTATTTGATCAATGCCACGGTGCTGGGCGTGCTGGCGCAGCGACTGGTGCGCACCTTCTGCACCAACTGCCGTGAGCCCGACGAGAGCGCGCAGCGCGAAATGCTGGACGCGATGGTCAAACCCTGGCAAATCAGCGGGGGCTACCGGCCTTACAAGCCCGTCGGCTGCGTGGATTGCCGCATGACGGGTTTTCGCGGGCGGATGGGCCTTTATGAGTTGCTGACGGTGACCGAAGGCTTCAAGGAAAAGGTCTCCAAGGAGCCTAATATCGATGCGCTGCGCCATCAGGCGATCAGCGAAGGCATGCGCCCACTCCGGCTGGCCGGCGCGCTG
The DNA here is from genome assembly GCA_021153985.1 of Polaromonas sp. GTDB lineage: Bacteria > Pseudomonadota > Gammaproteobacteria > Burkholderiales > Burkholderiaceae_C > Polaromonas. The sequence continues at coordinate 9,354 of JAJKJM010000034.1, read as the reverse complement.
AAGGTGGCTGAAGGCCTGACGACCATTGAAGAAATCCTGGCGTCCACCCCGCCCCTGTCTTGATCCGGTACGGGTTTTCACGGCTGTTCACAGCACGCGGCTGTCGTGTAAGTGAGGGGTAAGCGAAGAGTGAATGAAAGGTAAGTGAAAGCCACATGTCGGGGTTAGGCGATTGAATGCACAATCCACCGATTCTTTCGTTTTACTTTCTTTTTATCTGCATTGAGGAGACAGCCGTGAATATCAAGAGTCAGAAAGACTTTTTCTCCGGCCTCATGTTTATGGGCGTCGGCGTGGCGTTCGCATGGGGGGCCACCACTTACAACGTGGGTGAAGGTGCCCGCATGGGGCCAGGGTACTTCCCACTCATGCTGGGTATTTTGATGGCCGTTCTGGGCGCCGCCATCACCTTCAAGGCGCTGGTGGTGGAAACCGTAGGTGGCGACAAGATCGGCAAATGGGCCTGGAAGCCCCTGAGCTTCATCATTCTGGCCAACCTGGTATTCGGCGTCCTGCTGGCGGGTTTGCCCAGCATCGGTATTCCCGCCATGGGCATGATCGTGGCGATCTATGCACTGACCTTCATCTCCAGCATGGCTGAAGAGGGCTGGAAGGTCAAAAACACCTTCATCCTCGCCACGGTGCTGGCCGTCGGCAGTTACCTGGCTTTTGTCGTCCTGCTCAAATTGCAGTTCCCGGTCTGGCCATTCTTTATCGGCTAAGGAGAATAAAAATGGAATTGCTATCTCATCTGTCGATAGGTTTTGGCGTGGCATTCACGCCGATCAATTTGTTGTACTGCCTGATCGGCTGTATTTTGGGCACGCTGATTGGTGTGTTGCCGGGCATCGGCCCCGTGGCGACCATTGCCATGCTGTTGCCGGCGACTTACGCGTTGCCCCCCGTGTCCGCGCTGATCATGCTGGCCGGTATCTATTACGGCGCCCAGTACGGCGGCTCCACAACCGCCATCCTGGTGAACCTGCCAGGGGAGTCCTCTTCCGTCGTGACCTGTATTGACGGGTACCAGATGGCGAGAAAAGGACGGGCCGGGCCGGCGCTTGCCGCGGCAGGCCTTGGGTCTTTCTTTGCGGGTTGCGTGGGCACCCTGATCCTGGCCGCATTTGCGCCGCCGCTGACCGAGCTGGCCTTCAAGTTTGGCCCTGCTGAATATTTCGCACTGATGATCCTGGGCCTGATCGGCGCCGTGGTGCTGGCTTCGGGGTCGCTGCTCAAGGCGATCGCCATGATCGTGCTGGGCCTGCTGCTGGGCCTGGTCGGCACCGACGTGAACTCCGGCGTTGCGCGCTTCAGTTTCGACATTCCCGAACTGACCGACGGCATCGGCTTCGTGACGATCGCCATGGGCGTGTTTGGTTACGGCGAGATCATCAGCAACCTGGCGCAGCCAGAGCATGAGCGCGAGGTGTTCACCGCCAAGGTCTCGGGGCTTTTCCCGACCAAAGAGGACTTCAAGAACATGACGCCCGCCGTGCTGCGCGGCACCTTCCTGGGTTCGGCGCTGGGCATTTTGCCGGGCGGCGGTGCGCTGCTCGCGGCCTTCGCCGCCTATGCGCTGGAAAAGAAAGTCAGTTCGAAGCCAGGCGAAGTGCCATTCGGCCAGGGCAATATCCGCGGCGTGGCCGCACCCGAGTCGGCCAACAACGCCGGCGCGCAGACCTCCTTCATTCCGCTGCTGACGCTCGGTATCCCTCCCAACGCCGTGATGGCGCTGATGGTGGGTGCAATGACGATCCACAACATCCAGCCCGGCCCGCAGGTCATGACCAGCAACCCGGAATTGTTCTGGGGCCTGATCGCCTCGATGTGGATCGGCAATGCCATGCTGGTGATCCTGAACCTGCCGCTGATCGGCATGTGGATCAAGCTGCTGACCGTGCCTTATCGCTACCTGTTCCCGGCCATCGTGCTGTTCTGCGCGATCGGTGTGTATTCGACCAATAACAACACTTTCGACATCTGGATGGTCGGTATCTTCGGTGTGATCGGCTACCTGTTTGTCAAACTGGGCTGCGAACCCGCTCCCTTGCTGCTGGGCTTCATCCTCGGCCCCATGATGGAAGAAAACCTGCGCCGTGCCCTGCTGCTTTCGCGTGGCGACTGGAGCGTGTTTGTGACACGTCCCCTGTCGGCCGGGCTGCTGGGAGCCGCACTGCTGCTGCTGGTCATCGTGCTGCTTCCAAGCATCAAAAACAAACGGGAAGAGGCTTTCGTCGAGGAGTAAGCGCATCGTGCGGGCACCTCGCCCCTTCCTTCAAAAAGGCACCTTCGGGTGCCTTTTTTGTTTGGCCTCTTTTGCCCGTTTGCACCATAGTCGACAACCTGAATCGTTGCACAATGGCCAAATGAAACGTAAACATATGATTTTCTGGGCGGCAGGTTTTGCTGCGGCTTTTTCGGTGGCGCTTGCGACGCCAGCTATGGCCCAAAGTTATCCCGCCAAGCCCATCCGCATGATCGTGCCTTTCCCGGCGGGCGGCGCGACCGACATCCTCGCCCGTGCGCTGTCGCAAAAGCTCGGTGAAAAAATCGGCCAGCCGGTTGTCGTTGACAACCGGCCAGGTGCTGGCGGCACGATAGGCGCGGATGCGGCCTCGAAGTCTGCGGCGGACGGCTACACGCTGCTGCTGGCCACCTCCAGCACCCACAGCATCGGGCCGGCCATCAACCCCAAAATCCCCTACAACGCCGAGACCGATTTCACGCCGATTGCCTATGTGGCGAGCTCGCCCAACGTCGTGCTGGTGCCCAATTCGTCGCCTTCCAAAACCATGGGTGAGTTCATCGCCCACGCGCGCAAAAATCCCGGCCGCCTGAACTATGCCTCCAGCGGCAACGGCACCATCGTCCACCTGACGAGCGAGTACTTCAAGGCGCAGTCGGGCACCTTCATTCTTCACATTCCCTACCGCGGCACGGCGCTGGCCATGCCGGACTTGATCAGCGGCAAGATTGATGTGCTGTTTGACTCATTTGTCACCGGCATGCCGCATGTGCGTGATGGCAAGCTGCGGGCGCTGGCGGTTACCACCCTCAAGCGCACGGCGCTCGCGCCTGATATGCCCACGGTGTCGGAAACCCTGCCGGGATTCGAGTCAGTCACCTGGTTCGGCGTATATGGGCCCAAGGGCATGCCGCAAGACCTGGTGGGAAAGCTCAACCAGGCGATCAACGCCGCTTTGGCCGATGCCGATGTGAAAGACCGTTTCGCGCGGCTGGGGGCAGAGCCCACGGGCGGCACGCCGCCGGCCTTCGCGGCCATGGTCAAGGCCGACACCGCCAAGTGGAAGAAAATCATCGTCGAGCGGAAAATCACTGTCGATTGATTCGTCCGCAGAAATTGATTTATCCGCAGATTTCGCAGATTTACGCAGATAAAGACATTCATGACGCAAGGTCCTTTGGCTGGCCATCAGGACCGAGCCTGGATCTCAAGACAGATTTCTTGTTTTCAATCTGCGTAAATCTGCGTAAATCTGCGAAACCTGCGGATATGAATCTATCTGTGACGGCACAGACGCCCGCTAACCTACAGGTCATCCCATGAACTTCAATTACAGCAACCCCTACACCTCCACCCGTCTGCCGCTGTTTGCGCGCAATGTGGTGTCGACCTCGCACCCGCTGGCCTCGCAGGCCGGCCTGCGCATGATGCTCAAGGGTGGGAACGCGGTGGATGCCGCGATTGCCACGGCTGCCGCGATGACCATCGTCGAGCCCGTCAGCAACGGCCTGGGCAGCGACGCTTTTTGTATTTTGTGGGACGGCAAGGAACTGCATGGGCTCAATGCCTCGGGCCGTGCGCCGCAAAGCTGGACGCCCGAATACTTCAGCCGCAAATACGGCGCCGACGCCCAGACGCCGCCCAAGCGCGGGATGGATTCCGTCACCGTGCCCGGCGCTGTCGCCAGCTGGGTGGCGCTGAGCAAACGTTTTGGCAAGCTGCCTTTTGCCGACCTGATGGAGCCGGCGATTGAAATCGCCGAGCGCGGCTACCTGCTGCCGCCCGTGGTGCAGCAGAAGTGGGCGGCTGCTACGGCAGAGCTGCAATCGCTGCCGGGCTTTGCGCAGTCCTTTCTCCCTTGGGGCCGTGCGCCCAATGTGGGCGAGCTGTTCCAGTTCAAGGCCGCGGCCAAAGCGCTGCGCGCCATTGCCGAAACCAAGGGCGACGCCTACTACGGCGGCGCCATCGCCCAGGCCATTGAAAAGTTTTCCGCGCAAAACGGCGGCAGCATCACCGCCAAAGACTTCGCCAGCTACCAGCCCGAGTGGGTCAAGCCCATCGCCAAGGACTACCGGGGCTACACCCTGCACGAGATCCCGCCCAACGGGCAGGGCATTGCCGCGTTGATTGCGTTGGGCATTCTCGACAAATTCGACGTGGCCGGCCTGCCGGTCGATGGCGTGGATTCGCAGCACTTGCAGATCGAGGCCATGAAGCTGGCGTTTGCCGACATTTACAAATACGTGGCCGAGCCTTCGTCAATGGAGGTGACGGCCGAACAAATGCTCGATGACGCCTACCTCGCATCCCGTGCCAAACTGATCGACATGAAAAAGGCACAGGACTTTGGCGCGGGCAACCCCGTCAAGGGCGGCACGATTTACCTCACCGCGGCTGATGAAGACGGCATGATGGTGAGCTTCATCCAGAGCAACTACATGGGCTTCGGCTCGGGCTGCGTCGAGCCCGAATTCGGCATCAGCCTGCAAAACCGCGGCCACGGTTTCAGCCTGCAGCCGGGCGCCAACCAGGTCGCGCCGGGCAAGCGGCCTTTTCACACCATCATCCCGGCTTTTCTCACCAAAGACGGGCAGCCGGTGATGAGCTACGGCGTGATGGGCGCCAACATGCAGCCTCAGGGCCACATGCAGACCTTGGTGCGCATGCTGGACTATGGCCAGAGCCCGCAGGTCGCTTGCGACGCACCGCGCTGGCGTTACAACGCCGGCCTTGAGATCAACGTCGAAGCCGCGATGGACCAGCGCACCGTGCAGGGCCTGGCCGAACGCGGCCACCGCATGGAAGTCATCAACGACTCTTACCAGGACTTCGGCGCCGGCCAGTTCATCTGGCGCGCCGGCAACCCCAAGGTCGAAGGCTACGTGGCCGCCAGCGATGCGCGGCGCGACGGCCAGGCCGTGGGTTTTTAAGAAACAACCTTGACCGATACACCCGATAAATCCGATACAAATAGGCCTCCAGCCCAGGCGGGGCATGGGCAAGCAGCTAGCAAAAGCATAGCAACCGGGCTGCTGCTCGCTACCTTCGGCGCCATCGCCTTCAGCGGCAAGGCCATCATCGTCAAGCTGGCTTATCGCTACGGCGTCGATGCCGTCACGCTGATCATGTACCGCATGCTGTTTGCCCTGCCCATCTTTGCCGCGATGGCGTGGTGGGCCAGCCGGGGCAAGCCGCCGTTGACGCGCAAGGACTGGCTGGGCGTGCTCTGGCTGGGTTTCACGGGCTACTACCTCGCCAGTTTTCTGGACTTTGCGGGGCTGGCTTTTATCAGCGCGTCATTGGAGCGGCTGATCCTCTACCTCAACCCCACGCTGGTGCTGCTGCTGGGCCTGGTGATGTACAAGCGCCGCGTCACTGCACCGCAAATCATCGGCATGGCCATCAGCTACTGCGGCGTCGTGCTGGTGTTCGGCCACGAGATCACACTGCAAGGGGCCGATGCCGCCTGGGGCGCGCTGCTGGTGTTCCTGAGTGCGGTCAGCTATGCGCTCTACCTGGTGTACAGCGGCGAGATGGTCAGGCGGCTCGGTTCCCTGCGCCTTGTCGGCCTGGCCACTACCGTCGCATGCCTGCTCTGCCTGCTGCAGTTTGCCTTGCTGCGGCCGATGAGCGCCGCCGCCGTGGCGCCCGAGGTCATCTGGCTGTCGCTGCTCAATGCCACCCTGTGCACGGCGGTGCCCGTGTTGATGGTGATGATGGCGATCGAACGCATAGGCGCCGGCATGGCCGCGCAGACCGGCATGGTGGGCCCGATGTCGACCATCCTGATGGGGGTGTTGATTTTGGGTGAGCCGTTCACGGCGTGGGTGGCGGCGGGGACGGTGCTGGTGATCGCCGGGATCTTCGTTTTCACAAAAGGACGTTAGCTCAGTCCTGTCTTTGTAGGGAAGCGAGTTTATTGTCCAAGAAGCTTTATTTAGATCAACGAACTGGACGATAGGTGTGAGCGACTGATTTCAGTTCACTCCAAGTTTCGTGTTATTTCCCTATTCACGTCTCAAATTTGGTGGCAGTTCACGTGTCACACGAGGCCATCTACCGTAACGTCACCTCGCGTAGAAGCATCGGCTGGGTTGCTGGCGCTGCGATGCCTTCAATTTCATATTCGTGAAGTTTCATCCTGATGTCCGCTTCTGGTCGATAAGCGGTTGTGGTCATCTCGTCGCTCTCCGGCCAAAGTTGCCCGCCGCGTCAGTCGGCTCGTCGCAAGCGCCGCCCGACGCCGTGGACAACTCAACAACCAGGGAATCCCCATCAATCCCGGGCCCACTCTACTGCAGGGGTCTGTAGGTGTCAGAGCAGAGTAGCCGTGCTTTCGGATCGAGGGACGGACCCAATGGGGGGGCGAACGTTCGCTTCACTAGCAAATTTGATCGATTGCGCGCACCATCAGCAGTTTCTTCGATCAAGCTTGTGTTGCACCCTCCCTTCTCATTGATCGAAAAGCGGAGCCTATATATCGCGCCGCCTTGCGCCTCAAATGAGGTGAGGATATTGCAGGAATTTATCGTCAATCCGTATCCGGCGCCAATGGCCGAATACCCCAACATCACAGTCGCCGTTCCTGCCTTCACGCGAATGTCATAGCCAAGCGAGTTGTCCGCCCATTTACCGATGAACCGCGGACCGCGGCATACCTTCGGGTCCTCAAACGTAACAGCCGGATCATGCTTAGGGTGCGAGTACTCGAGTCGCACACTTGCCGTATCCGGGCCAGCAGCCGGAGACACGTAGGGCTGTTGGGTACCGCAACCTGCGAGCAACATGACGACTACCGGAACAAATACTTTATTCATGGAGAAACTCTACCACGCTGATTTGTAGGCCTAAGATATTCGAGACTCCATCTACAAATGCGGCCTAACGGTAAGAGATGGCGGCCGGAATTCTTCACCGATAGGAAGACCCAGTGCAGGGATCTCGTACAGTGCACTTGGACCGATGCAGGATGCAAGGATGGCCTAGCTCCTACAGTACTACGTCTCTAGTAGTGCAGAGGTGGATGCTTAGGGATCCGACAATAACTATTGAAAATTTTCGACACGGCCTTGGTGTAATCGACATCAAATTTGGATCCCTACAGTCTTCAATTGCGTAAATCCGCGAAATCTGTGGATATAGATTTATCCGCAGGTTACGCAGATTTATGCAGATGAACGCGGGCAAGGAAAATCACGATGCCTGGCTTTTTCGCCTTCTCTGTGGCGCCGAAAAAGTTGGATTCGTGCATCAAATCGGCCTCTAGCCCATGCATGACATGGTCATTTAGCTACTAATTTGATAGCAAATGGTGTCGGGTGGCGCCGCCGGGGATTGGGTTGCGCTACTTCTTCACCGGGGGCCGCGCCGGCGCTTGGGCAGTGGGCCGGCGATTCGCACCGCTCATGCGCTGCGCCACCGTCACAGAGGGCTGGCCCGCATAAGCGTCAAGGCGCGTACCCATGGCCTGCTCAAGCTGGTTCAGCCGCGTCTGTGCCGGCGGATGCGTGCTGAGCGACAGGGCAAACAGCGCGTCATCCGGCGCGGCGGTGCGCAATTGCTGCAGCACCGCCACCAGGCCATAGGGGTCGAAGCCGGAGCGCGCGGCCAGGGCCACGCCGGTGCGGTCGGCGTCAAATTCATCTTGCTGGTCCAGGCCCTTGGTGTACATGTTTTTGCCCAGCGCCAGCAGCTGCGACGACACCATGCCGCCCAGGTCGTTCTTCAGCTGTGAGCTGATCACCTGCGTCAGCAGGCCGGCCCGCGCGCTTTTGTTCAAGGCAATCAGGTGGTGCTTGGCCGTGACGTGCGTAATCTCATGCGCCAGGATGCCGGCCAGCTCGCCTTCGTCCGTCACACGGTCTATCAGCCCTTTGGTCACAAACACATAGCCGCCGGGCGTGGCGAATGCATTGAAGCCGGGGTCGTCAAGGATGGCGAAGGTCCAGGGCAGGTCGGGGCGAGGCGACTGCAGGCTGATCCATCGGCCCAGCTGGTTGATGTAGCGCTGCATCGCCACATCGGGGTAGAGCGGCTTGCTGCCCAGCAGCACGGCAGCCAGCTGCTGGCCGATCTGGATTTCACGTGGCTCGTCGATCTGGTCCAGCGACTGCGAGAGCAGCTTGAACAAATCGCCGCCCTGCACCGCCTGGCCACCCGCGGGCGCGAGGCTGGCGCCCAGCAGTGCGCCCGCCAGGCCCGACGGTGAATTGGGCTGTTGTGCGGGTTGCGCAGGCTGGTTGGGTTTGACCAGCGACTGGAAGAGGCCTCCCAGCGCCTTGGCCGCATCCTGGGCCTGGGCAGTGAGGGGGCTCAGGCCGGCGAGCAAGGCCAAGGCCAAAGTTGCGTGGCGTGCGGGAGTTCCCAGCATTTGAAGGGCGTGAAGATTCATGGCAGTGCCTCTTGTCTCGTGTTTTTTTCTGCTGGATTTTTTAGCGGCCGTATTGCTCGGGCGCGGCACCGCTGGGCGATGCGGCCGGCGGCGCGGGCGTCGGCAGGGGCTCGACCTGGCGGCTGCTCAGCGAGGCGTTGCCGGCAAATTGCCGGGCCTGCGCGGCATTCGCGCGGTTGGCGTCGGCCTGCGCCACGGCTGCCAGGTTGGGCTGCGCGCTGGCCAGGTCTTCAGCGCCCAGGCCGCGTATGCCGATGGTCGACGTGGCGACGGTGCTGCCGGACGATTGCGCGCTGCCCTTGTTGAAAAAACTCGAGAGGCTGCGCAGCGCACCGGCCCCTGTGCTGCCGCTTTGTGCGCTGGCCGAGGTGATGTCAAACATGTGCACCCAGCCGGTGGCGCCGTCGGCCATGCGGACCTTGATCCACGCACCCTGGCGGTCACCCAGCCGGGTCACCGGCGTCTGCACCGGCAACGGCGCCAGGCTGCGGGAGGTGTCGCCCGGGCCTTCGCGCAGCTGCGCCTCGCGCTTGATCAATGCGGCCTCGCCTTGCGGCTGGGCCTGTGCCAGGGTGTTGAAGGCCAGCAGGGCAGAGATAACCATCCCCACCTGGAACTTTGATTTACTCAGTATCATGGCCCGCTCTCCCCCTGTGGTTGTATCAAGGAATTATTATGGATTTGGGTATTACAGGCAAATGGGCGCTGGTATGCGGCG
>JAJKJM010000033.1 GCA_021153985.1 Polaromonas sp. | reverse complement strand
GATGCCCATGAGGCCGTTGCGGCCGCCGCCATAGACAAGTTGCCCGCCGCGGGTGCCGATCCAGTTCCCGACGAGGGCTGCGATGGCGGCAAATTCAGGCTGGTTGCCGGGGCGTGAGCCGCAATAAACGCAAATGGAGAAAGCGGGTTTTTGGGGTTCGGTCACTTCGTTGATGCGTTTGTTCATGCTGCAAACCGGTGAAAGAGCGCCATGGCCCAAGTGCCCGCGCAGAGCAGCAGGCTGAGCAGGACGGCAGCGCTGCCCATGTCTTTGGCGCGCTTCGAAAGGTCGTGCCATTCGGGGCCGATGCGGTCGATGGCAGTTTCAATACCGGTGTTGAGCAGCTCCACAATCATGATCAGGATGACCGTGCCGGCCAGCAAGACGGTCTCGATCCAACTCCGGCCCAGCCAGAAAGCGGCGGGTATCAGCACCACCGAGGAGATGGCCTCCTGGCGGAACGCCGTTTCATGCCAGCCGGCGCGCAGGCCGGCGATGGAGTAGCCGGTGGCGTGCCAGACACGGCTCAAGCCCTTGCGGTTTTTTTGGGGGTTGACCGGCTCATCGACAGGCGGGTGGGGAAGATGGCTGGCGGAAGCTGGCGCGGAGGCGGAGAGCGGAATTTGTTCGGACATGGGACGATTGTGGCGCAGCTTTATGGCACGTTGATATCAGGGCTGCCGGGTGTTTCGGCATCTGGCTTGGCTTTGCCCTTTTTGCGGGGCCTTTCCGGCGCCACCCAGGTGATCAGCCGCGTGCCTGCCCAGACGTCATGCCAGAACTGTTTTTGCGGATGAAAGCGCGCCAGGATCGCCCAGATCGCCACCCAACCCAGAGTCAAAACAGCCCCCTCACGGCCCGGCAGCGCGAACATCCAGCTGATGGCCAGCGGCGGCAGGAACCACAGCCAGCTGAGCGTATAGCGCAGCAGAGCGCGTTTTTGGGTAATAGGGGCGCCGTGAGCGTCCACCACCCGGATATTCCAGGTCTTCATGGCCAGCGTCTGGCCTTTGGCCCAGAACCAGACAAAGTAGATGCCGAAAATAACGAAAACAAAGGCCTGCAGGGCATGGCGGTTGTCCAGCGCATTGCGGGTCTGGCTCAGTGTGCTGAAGAGGTATCCGGCAAGGAAAACCACGCCGAACATCAGCATGCCTTCGTACATCCAGCAAGCCATGCGCCTGGGGATGGACGGTATTTGGAGGGGGTCGGTGGCGGTCAAGTGTGTTGCTATGAATGCTCACCGGCAGCGGGGCTGCAGCAGGAGCGGGGCCAATAAATCCGGGCCGGCAGCCTGCCGGCTGCGCGTCAGCGCTGCGGCGTGGCGGCCGGGCCCCCGGTGGCGCCGCTTGCAGGCAAAGCTGCAGGAACGGCGGTTACCGGTTGTGAAGGAGTGATTTTAGGCGCAGGCTTGCTGGCGGCCTTGACCGTGTGCGGGGGAACCGCGGCGAGTTTTTGGGGGGCGACCGGTTTGACGGCAATTGCCGCGCCGGCGGGTTTGGGGTTGGCCTTGGCGGCCAGCTTTTGCTTTTCCTCGGGGCTCAGGGCCTGGTAAGTCTCCCACTTGGCCTTTTTTTCCTCAGGCGTCAGTTGTTTGGAGAGTTCCTTGGTCTTGGCGAAGTTCAGCCGTGCCTGCGCCCGCTGCTGGGGGCTCAGGGTGACCCATTCGTTCATGCGGCTGTGCATGATCGTTTGCTCTTCGGGCGAAAGCGAGGGGTAGTTTTTCGAAATTTGCAGCCATTTGCGCTTTTGCGGCTCGCTGATGGTGGTGTTCCAGCTCGAGGCCAGCGGCTTGAGCGCCTGCTGCTGCATAGGGGTGAGTTCGGCCCAGGAGGGCTTTGAAGTAGCGATTTTGGCCGGTGCGCTTGCAGCAGATTTTGCCGCAGCGGGCGCGCTGGCCGTGCTTGCCGGTTTGGGCGCCTGTGCGAAGCCGAAGGAGGGCAATGCCAGTACCGCGGCTATCAGGAGCACCCACCCAAGCGACAGCCACTGCAGCCGCGTCGAATGGCCAAAAGGCAGGGATTTGCGTCGAACGGCGACTTGCGGGGTCATTGGACCGTAGGAGCCTGGCGCGTGGTCTTGAGGTACTGGACAAAACCAGGATCGGCGAAAGCGGCCGGTGGCAATTCGTCAGTCAACAGCGCCACATCGACTTCCGCCACTTCCTGGGCGCGGTTGTCGTTCTGGATCGAATTGATGACCAGCAAACCCACCACGAGCGCCACAAGGGGTAAAACCGAGCCGATGCGAGCCCACCAGCCCAAGCCATCTTCAGAGCCCCAGGTAAGTGCCGCGCTGCTGCCTGTTGCGATGACGCTGGAGGATGTCTGGATTTTCGCTACTTTCCGCTTGGACACGGCCTGGGCGCGCGCAGCCCGCAGGCGCTCGGAAATGTCGTAGGGCAGGTCTGCCGCACCTGCGGACAGGTATGACGCGGTTTTCAGGCCAAAACGGTCCTGCAGGATATCGGCTCTTTTTTGTAGCGAATTAGTCATAGTTTTATACCTTTGGCGCTCAGGGCTTTACTGAGAGCGTGAACTGCGCGGGAACAGTGCGTCTTGACACTGCCCTCTGAACAGCCCATGGCGGCTGCTGTTTCAGCAACATCCATCTCCTCCCAGTAACGCATCAGAAAGGCTTCCCGTTGACGGCCGGGCAACTCCTTTACCTGCAGTTCAATCTCATGCAATATTTGCGCCCGCTCGGTGGCGTCCTGGGCGCTTTCAGTACCTTCAGAGTTGGTCAGGCTCTCTAAAGTTTCCAGAAGATCAAAATCTCCTTCTTCCCCTGGCGATTCGAAGTCGCTCATGTTGGAAAAAAGCGCGTTACGCGTCTTGCGGCGGCGAAACCAGTCCAGCGTAGTGTTCGAGAGGATTCGCTGAAACAGCATGGGCAACTCTGCAGCGGGCTTGTCGCCATAGTGCTGCGCCAGCTTCATCATGCTGTCCTGAACAATGTCGAGAGCAGCTTCCTCGTCCCGTACGTGGTAAATGCTGCGCTTGAAAGCCCGTTTTTCAACGTTTTTCAGGAAATCCGAGAGTTCTTGTTCAGTTGCCAACGGTGTGGGGTCCGGTTCGTCCAGCGCTGCATTGGGGCTCCGCAGGTGACTGCGGGGCAAGGTCAATGCCAATCAGGCCGCGTCCAGTGACGCGGCTGGAAAATTATCGCACCGCAACTGACGCCAGCCGCCACTTTTTGGGCAACTGCTGCCATTGCGCAACGCGAAATGCCATAATACGGGCTGCAATTCAAAAGGCAAACGGGTCATGGCTCGGCGGTTTATGTTTCCGCTTATGGTTTTGGCCTCAAGTTTCGACGCCGCTTCACAAGAGTAGGCGAAGAAGCACCCAAGGTATTTCGTTAGAGAAATTCACAAAGGTTCATCATGGAAATCTCCAAAGCGGAAATCGCTTCCGCAGCAGCTGCGTCTGCACAAACAAATTCCCAGGAACTCCGCGGTGCGGAAATCCTCATCAAGTCGCTTCAGGCCGAGGGCGTCAAATACGTCTGGGGTTACCCCGGCGGTGCGGTTCTGCACATTTACGACGCTTTCTACAAGCAGGACTCGATCCAGCACATTCTGGTGCGCCACGAGCAAGCGGCCGTTCATGCCGCAGACGGCTACGCCCGCGCCACGGGAGATGTTGGAGTGGCTCTGGTTACCTCCGGCCCCGGCGTGACGAACGCGGTGACGGGTATTGCCACGGCCTACATGGACAGCATCCCGATGGTCATCATCACGGGGCAGGTTCCCACCCATGCCATCGGCCTGGACGCCTTTCAGGAGTGCGACACGGTCGGGATCACCCGGCCCATCGTGAAGCACAATTTCCTGGTCAAGGATGCGCGGCATATGGCTGAGACCCTGAAAAAGGCCTTTCATATCGCCAAGAGCGGCCGGCCCGGCCCCGTAGTGGTGGATATTCCCAAGGACGTATCTTTCAACAAGGTGCCCTACAACGGCTACCCGCAGAGCGTTGAGATGCGCTCCTACAACCCGGTTCGTAAAGGGCATGGCGGGCAAATCCGCAAGGCCCTGCAACTGCTGTTGTCCGCCAAGCGCCCATACATCTACACCGGCGGCGGTGTGTTGCTCAGCAATGCGTCGCAAGAATTACGCACGCTGGTAGACATGCTCGGCTACCCCTGCACCAATACGCTGATGGGCTTGGGCGCCTACCCGGCCAGCGACAAAAAATTCCTGGGCATGCTGGGCATGCACGGCACCATTGAAGCCAACAACGCCATGCAAAACTGCGACGTGCTGTTGGCTGTTGGCGCGCGGTTCGACGACCGGGTGATTGGCAACCCCAAGCATTTCGCGCAAAACGAACGCAAGATCATTCATATCGACATCGACCCTTCCAGCATTTCGAAGCGCGTGAAGGTCGACATTCCCATCGTGGGCGACGTGAAGGACGTGCTGACTGAACTGATCGGCATGATCAAGGAGTCCGGCCTCAAGCCCGACGCGAACGCCCTGGGCGGCTGGTGGGAAACCATTGAAGGCTGGCGCAAGCGCGACTGCATGAAGTACAGCATGGGCAAGGGCGATGTCATCAAGCCCCAGCACGTGGTCGAGACGCTGTGGAACCTGACCAAAGACGCCGATACCTACATCACATCCGACGTGGGCCAGCACCAGATGTGGGCTGCGCAGTACTACAAGTTCGACGAGCCGCGCCGCTGGATCAACTCCGGTGGACTTGGCACCATGGGCGTGGGCATTCCATACGCCATGGGCATCAAGATGGCCAAGCCGAATTCAGAGGTGTTCTGCATCACGGGCGAAGGTTCGGTGCAGATGTGCATCCAGGAGCTGTCAACCTGCCTGCAATACAACACGCCGATCAAGATCGTGTCACTGAACAATCGCTATTTGGGCATGGTGCGTCAGTGGCAGGAAATCGACTACGAAGGCCGTTATAGCAGCAGCTACATGGACGCGTTGCCCAACTTCGTGAAGCTGGCCGAAGCCTATGGTCACGTCGGCATGCTGATTGAAAAACCGCAGGACGTGGAACCCGCGCTTCGCGAAGCCCGCAAGCTCAAGGACCGCACGGTGTTCATGGACTTCCGGACTGATCCGACTGAAAACGTGTTCCCCATGGTCAAGGCCGGCAAAGGCATCACTGAAATGCTGCTGGGGTCGGAAGACCTCTAAGCCCGCCGCCGTCATACCCATTCATTCACCGTCACCCTGACGAATCTATTGTCTGCCGAGCCTGCGCATTACCGTGCGCAGGGGAGGGCAGCGAAAAGAGGAATCTTCTTATGAAACATATCATTGCAGTTTTGCTGGAAAACGAGCCGGGCGCTCTTTCCCGCGTGGTCGGCCTGTTCTCGGCGCGCGGCTACAACATTGAAAGCCTGACCGTTGCGCCGACTGAGGATCCGAGCCTCTCGCGCATGACGATTCAGACTACGGGCTCTGACGACGTCATCGAGCAGATCACCAAGCACCTGAACCGCCTGATCGAAGTGGTCAAGGTGGTGGACCTGACCGAAGGCGCCTACACCGAGCGTGAGCTCATGATGGTGAAGGTGCGGGCGGTCGGCAAGGAGCGCGAAGAGATGAAGCGCATGGCTGATATATTTCGCGGGCGAATCATCGACGTGACCGAGAAAAGCTACACGATCGAATTGACCGGTGATCAATCCAAGAACGATGCATTTCTGGAGGCCATAGACCGCAGCGCGATTCTGGAAACGGTGCGAACCGGCTCCAGTGGAATCGGCCGCGGCGAGCGAATTTTGCGAGTTTGATTCAAGCCGTCCGTGCGCGCGTTTCGACAGGCTCAACGCGAACGGACTTTCAAGTGGCGATATGCGGTTACCGTTCGCCCTGAGCCTGTCGAAGGGCATTTTCGCCAATACTTATCCCGGAGAGAAAAATGAAAGTTTTTTACGACAAAGATTGTGATTTGAGCCTGATCAAGGGCAAGACAGTCGCCATCATCGGCTATGGCAGCCAGGGCCACGCCCACGCGCAAAACCTGAACGACAGCGGCGTGAAAGTGGTGGTTGGCCTTCGCAAGGGCGGCGCTTCATGGCCCAAGGTTGAAAAAGCGGGCTTGAAGGTCGCTGAAGTCGCTGATGCCGTTAAAGCTGCAGATGTCGTCATGATTTTGTTGCCTGACGAGCAAATCGGCGCGGTTTATAAAAATGATGTTGCTCCCAATATCAAACAAGGCGCATCACTGGTGTTCGCTCATGGCTTCAACGTGCACTATGGTGCCGTGATCCCTCGCGCTGACCTCGACGTCTGGATGGTGGCCCCGAAGGCTCCCGGCCACACGGTACGCAACACCTACGCCCAGGGTGGCGGTGTGCCTCACCTCGTCGCCGTGCATCAAGACAAGTCCGGCAAGGCCCGCGACCTGGCATTGAGCTATGCCATGGCCAATGGCGGCGGCAAGGCCGGCATTATTGAAACCAATTTCCGCGAAGAAACCGAAACCGACCTGTTCGGCGAGCAGGCGGTTCTGTGCGGCGGTACGGTTGAGCTGATCAAAGCCGGCTTCGAAACGCTGGTGGAAGCCGGCTATGCGCCTGAAATGGCTTACTTTGAATGCCTGCATGAGCTCAAGCTGATCGTTGACCTGATTTATGAAGGTGGCATCGCCAATATGAATTACTCGATTTCGAACAATGCCGAATACGGCGAGTACGTCACCGGCCCCAACATCGTGACCTCGGCAACGAAGGACGCGATGCGCAAGTGCCTGAAAGATATCCAGACCGGCGAATATGCCAAGAGCTTCCTGCTGGAAAACCAGGCTGGCGCTCCTACGCTGCTCAGCCGCCGCCGCCTGAACTCCGAGCACCAGATCGAAGTGGTCGGAGAAAAGCTGCGCGCGATGATGCCCTGGATTGCCAAGAACAAGCTGGTTGACCAAACGCGCAACTGATTTCGCCTTTATCAGGCCTTGTCCTGCAAAAAGCCGCGCAAAGCTCCTGCGCGGCTTTTTTATGGGCGGGGGCAGCCTGATGCTTGTTTGAGCTGCAGGAGTTTTTGCCGCCCCCGATCTTGGTATCCTTGGCGCTTGAGCCGACCACTTGCGTCCCTTCGCAGGTGAGCGCGGCTCCCAGTGGCGTCCATGGATGCTATGAATTTAATAGCCATTTACGCGCACCAGTTGTGCCTCAGGAGTAATTTTTATGCATGATGGTGAAGAATCGGCGGCCGCCACTGAGGGCGTGGTGATACGCAAGCGCCGCAAGGGCATCTACATACTGCCCAATCTGTTTACGCTGGCCGCATTGTTCGGCGGCTTCTACGCCATCGTGATGGCGATGAACGGGCGGTTTGACCAGGCTGCTATCGGTGTTTTTTGCGCCATGATCCTTGACAGCCTCGACGGCCGGGTTGCCCGTATGACCAACACGCAAAGCGCATTCGGCGAGCAGATGGACTCACTTTCCGACATGGTGTCTTTTGGCGCCGCACCGGCCTTGATTGCCTACGTTTGGGCTCTGACCAGCCTGGGCCGGTGGGGCTGGATTGGTGCATTCGTCTACTGCGCTTGCGCGGCGCTGCGCCTGGCGCGTTTCAACGTCAACACAGGCGTGGTCGACAAGCGGTTCTTCCAGGGCTTGCCTTCGCCGGCGGCGGCTGCGTTGGTGGCGGGCTTCATCTGGTTGATGACCGATGCGGGCATCAGCGGCATGGAGGTGCGCTGGATCACCTTTGCCTTGACCCTGTATGCCGGCCTCACCATGGTGACCAATGTGCCGTTTTACAGCTTCAAGGATGTCCAGATGAAGCGCAGCGTGCCCTTCGCGGCAATTGTGCTGATTGCGCTCGGCATCGCCGTCATCAACATCCATCCGCCCACAGTGATGTTCGGCCTGTTCGTCCTCTACGGTCTTTCGGGTTACGTTCTTTACGGCTGGCGCAAGGCCAAGGGCCAGCAGACCAGCGTGATTTCAACGTCCACCGACGAGCCCGACGAGCGTGGTCTTCACAAATAAAACTGTGGTACATTGACCGGATGAAACGAATTTCGCTAGCACTACTGCTATCTGCCAACGGGCGGAGACGGTAGCGCACGCGTACACCTGATTCAACGGCCCGTTTGCACCAGCAACGGGCCGTTTTT
>JAJKJM010000032.1 GCA_021153985.1 Polaromonas sp. | reverse complement strand
TGCCACTGCGGGTCAGCCAGCAGCGCCAGCAAAGCCGGGTCCACCTCCGTACGCGCCCACTCAAACGCAAACGTATCCGCCACCACATCCGCAATCAACCATCCCGTGTTGCTCGGCTTAAGCGCCTCAATGTCAGCCATCACCAGGCACACCCCGGCGCGCGTAGGTGCGGTCGGGCGCAAGGCGCACATGCAGTGGGTGGGGATCAGCCGGCAGCCGGCGCAGCGTGCGTTGCGCGGGCCGCCGCGGGCGAGAAAGGGTTTGGAGGCGCGTGCCAGGCGTGTGGTGCGTAGGCGGGAGACGGCGTGGGGCATTTACGTGGGGTGAGGCATGCCGATAGTTTGGCAGGGGACTTCAGCAGGGCACTGTATCAGTGAAATGGACGTCGACATAACAGGAGTGCTCCAACGAGCAAGGCGGCATTAGAGTCCGTACTTTCCCTTCCGATTTATAAATGCGGGTTCAGTACCTTCAAGAATTTCAACTACTCTTGCTTTGATTACGGGCGACTCGATACCGCCGGAGATGTAGTGGAAGGTGTTCGTTGCTTTATCACAGGTTGCGCAGATGATTTGTTCTGCGTCGCACACCACTGCGAGGTTTGGGTTGTGGGTGACCATGATGACTTGGCGGCGTTGCTTGGCCGCCTTGATGCATTTAACCAGCACCTTGTAGATGGTTTGGTTGTCCAAGTTCTCCTCGGGCTGGTCG
The DNA here is from genome assembly GCA_021153985.1 of Polaromonas sp. Lineage (GTDB taxonomy): Bacteria > Pseudomonadota > Gammaproteobacteria > Burkholderiales > Burkholderiaceae_C > Polaromonas. The sequence continues at coordinate 7,760 of JAJKJM010000032.1, read as the reverse complement.
ATGATGATCGGAATGTCGTCTTTGTCCACCAAGAGGTAGAACACAAGTAAAAGCAGTCCACGCTCACCTGGCGAAAGTTGGCTGATTTCTTGTTGATCGAATGTCAGTGAATATCGTGGTGCCAAGTAACTCATGCCGAACAAGAAGTCGAAAACTTCCTGAGGATCTCCGCCGCGTCTAACTTGGTCAATAACTTTGGTTTCGCGGCCGCCACCAATTTCACGGCGATCGAAGTGAAGCATGTCGTCGATGGTGGCGAGAAATTTTAGGGTGGACTCTACGTCTCCGAAATTGACCTCTTTCAATAATCCACGCATGAGTTGGTTGCTTTCGTCTACTCCCGAAAAGCTCCCGCGAGATTGGCGGTTGATGCGTGGAAAAAAGAGCTCTTGGAAATTCGACTCTTCAATGCGCACATCAAAGTCCAGGGGCAGGTGCATGTCCATCTGGGCGGCGGACTTGACGAACTCCTGCACTGGTTCGTAGAGCCGTCGATACTCCTCAACTGTCTTGACGATCTGTTCGTGGGCCGTCTTGGCTAGGTCAACACGACGGGACCTTAGCTCCATCAACTTGGCCGGCAATGTGCTCAACAATTCAATCTCAGCGTTGAACCATTCAATAGATTGAGCCTTATCTTTACCTCCTATCAGCTCTTCCTTGGCGCGTTCCCATCTGGCAACCTGCTCCTTGAAGATGACAAATAAGCGCTGCTTCTCGCCGAGCTTGCTCTTGATGTCGACTACTGCAGCCTCGGTCATCTCGCGTCTCTTGTTGAGGCCAGTAGGGTCTTGATTTGAGAGTGCGGCGTCGATGGCTGCAATCGAATCTTTTGTCGCCTTGGTGAGTGTCTCGATTTTCGTAGTGTCGATTCTCAAGTCCACCAATTCGGCACCTATTAAACCTTCACCTGCTTCTACAAGCATCGGGTTCAACTCGGCAATGAACTGGTCGTGGATCTTCTTGTGATTGGCAATAGCTTGGGAGATGCGAATTAGTACGGCTTGTTGCTTCGCCTGCGCTGCCTTTTTATCTCGGAGTTGCTTCTCTTCGCTGCGCAACTCTATTAGCTTGTCCTCAAGGGTTTGAATTTGCTGAGTAGCAGCCTCGGACTCTTCTATAGCAGCATCTGAAGCTGCCGGGTCATCTACTTGGGCGGGCCTTGATCCTTCCAGGGCTTTGAACTCCGCAATTTTTGTGCCGAGTTGTTCCTGGAGAGACTGCTTGAACTCCGGCATAAGCCGACGCTCTGTTTGCAAAATTTCTGCATTGACCTTCGAGATTTCCTTGAGTATCTGCTCGCGCGCTGTATCAATTTCAGCGACCTTGAAGTTCAGCAGTTCGTCCATAGAGTTGTAGCCTAAGCGGGCTTCCTCCGGGACGTGGGTATAAATAATCTTACGCAACTCGGTGTCGAAGGTTGATGAGTCGCCTTCCCCAAGTTCATTGCACAATGTTTCGAGATAACTCTGCGGTAAATACTTGACTCGCTCCACACTGGTTTCCGATGGATCTTGGTCAAGTTGTCGTTCCGATTCTGTGCCGTCATGCCAGCCTAGCGCGCCAATAAATTGAGGTGCTAGGCGGTTTCGGGGATTTCGGAAGCGTCTGTCGTTGAGGAATGAAAAGCTTCTAAAGTTCTTGGTGTCACCAGCTAGTGCGGCGATGTCGGCCATAGCACTTTTGCCGCTGCCTTTGTTTCCGATGATCGCGACTAAGTCATGATTAAGCGGCAAATCAACGTCAAACCAAGTGTCTGGTAGGGTCGAGCCAGATTTGCGGCTTACCCGAATCTTCGAAACATACTTTGTGCGGTTGCTTTCTACGAGCAGCCGCTTGGGCGGCGTATCGCCGATAAACACACGATCTTCGAATTCTGTAAGCGCCTGGAGAAGGCCGTCAAAGGTGGCGTCGGCCTTGATCCAGGTGAAGCAATTGCCAACGCGGTCTTTGTCTGCCGAGCTGCTCAGGGCATGAGCGTCGGAGCAATCTAGTAACGTGTTCCTAACATTGGATTCGGTGAGCTTCTTTCGTCCCGAGTGGTAAGCGGCGGGATTCGCGGATGCGGTGAATACCAGCTGTGCCTTGTTGATGATGTTACGTTTCTCGGCGATGGACTGGTCGTCCCACTTGAGGTTGTCCCATTCGGTCTTGCCTATCGCAATCAAGTGTTTGGCCGCAAAGTAGGGTTTGTCGAGAGCTTCGATGACTTTTTCCAAGCTCACGCAAAGGTTGTTGAAGCCCTCCAGCAATGGCGATGCATAGTCGACCCTCTTCTCCGTTGGCGCTGAGTCGATGATCATTCTTCCAAGCTCAGCCAGACTGTCTCGAGTGATGACCCCCTTCCACTTACCTTTCCAATTTGTGGAGTCGGGGATTAAGTCGTAGCTCGGAGTTAGCGCTCCGAGGAATTGCTGGCGAATTACTTCAGGCTCAAGCGCGTCGAAGATGACGTGCAGATTGATGCGGTTCCACCCCGATTGGGAATAAGTACCGTCTTTGTCCTTCTTGACCACTCCGGCAAATTTGTCCAAGCGTAACTCGATCACCGGCAGCAAAAGAGCAATGTTTTTTAAACGACCTTGCTCAAGCTTGGCTTTACGCACGCGTTCATAGCCATCGATGAAGATGTAATCGTTAATGCCAATGACTTTGAACTCAGGAGGAAGCGCCTCGAGATCGAGTAGGAATGCCTCCCAAGCTTCTTCGTCAGTTCCTGGATAGTTGTGTACGACCGACGATGGCGTATGGACGTGCAAGTCCCATTTTTTCCATATTGAACCAGCCGGATCATTTTTCATTTCTTTTTCCCTCTATCTTTGATCTTGTTTCGCAGCGAGGTCGCCGTTTGAATTTGAGACTAGCAATTACGAGAGCATGACGGATTTTGGACCGAGGTCTACCAAGAAACCAGTTCATTGCGCATCAACGAACCAACCGTTGTCCGAAATCATTGCCCCCACTAACAGTAATCATCAACTTCTGCGTGGCTCTAGTTGCCGCCACATAAAACACCCGCGCAGCCTCTTTCTCGTCTTCCCCTGGCGCAGGCATGTTCCCCACGCCGGATAAGGCCACCACGGGAAACTCCAAACCCTTGCTGACTTTCATGGTCATGACTTTGATCTTGTTGCTGGCGGGATCGAAGTCACCAGGGCCGAGCCGGTTTTCCACTGGCAACTTGCGTTGCGCCAGTGCCTGTGCGCACAGATCGCGTGTCTTGGTGTCGGCGCACAGTACGGCCATATCGCCCCAGGCGAAGCCTTCTTTGTGGGCTTGCGCCAAGTGATCGGCGATGGCGAATGCTTCGTCGCGTAGGGTGGGCAAGCGGATGATGAGCGGCGCTTCGCCTTCGCGGCCGCAGCTGATGGGCTTGAGCAGAGGTATGCCGTCATCATCCCGGTCGTCTGCTGTCAGCAAATCGGCCGCAATCAAATTGGCGATTTGCAGAATCTGTTTTGTGTTGCGATAGTTGATTTTCAGAATCGTGGTGCGGCCTTGCGCCTGCACGCCCACGCTTTTGAAGCTGAACTGCTTCGTCCGGTTGCGGTCGTAGATGCTTTGCGCATCGTCGAAGAGCAGTAGCAAGCTGTTGGTGGCTGGGTCGACCATCTGGGTAATGAGCTTGAGCCATTCCGGCGCAAAGTCGTGGCCCTCGTCAATCATCACGGCCTGGTACTGGCCGCTTGGAATCTGCTTGCGGTCTACGGCGGTAATGACGCGCTGCACCAACTCTTCGACAAACTGCTTGCTGCTCACCTGCCCCGGCAGGGTTTGCCCAAAGGCCACCAACTGGTCGCGGCACCATTTATGAAAGTGACGCACATGCACCTTGCCGCTCAAGCCCTTGGCGTTCATCACGCTGTGGAGCTTCACGCCCAGCGGTTCGTTAAAACACAGGATGAGGATTGGTTTCGATGTTGGGGTGTGCGCCTTGGCCAGGTACTCGGCGCGGTAGCCGAGGATCATGGTCTTGCCTGAGCCGGCCACACCGTGAATGACCCGGTGGCCATCGCCCAGGCTGCGTGCAAGCTGCTCTTGCTGCAAATCCATCACACGCATGATGTCGGGCAGCTCGGCGCCTTCATCGCTGTCGTTGAAGAGGTCACCGCTTGTTTGAACGCGCACTTCAGGAAACATGATCCATCGCACACGGTCCAGCTGCGGCAGCGACATGACACCGTTCATCATGTAGGGGAACATGTCCCATAGGCGGCTTTGCAGCTCTTCTGCACCCGCTGACTCCAGCATCTCGTCCTGGCAAATCACGCGGTGGGGTTCTATGGCGTTGCCGAGTTCTGCGTCATCGAACAGCTTGCGGGTGATGTTGGTAAACACCACACCGTAGCTCCACGGAAAGGCCAGCTTGCCTTTGTATTTGCCATCTTCGTGCACCAGCTGTTTGTCGCGCTGCAAGGCGTCGATCACCTGGTGCGTATGTTGGCGCGCCTGCTCAAGAGGGTTCATGACATTTTTGGGAATGCCGTCTTGAAGGATTTCCCAGGTCTGCTTGTCGGCGCGCTGGATGGTGCTTAGCCGCCAATCCTTAACTTCCAGCACCATCAAGCCGCGCCGGGGGTGCATCACCACAAAATCAGGGTGTGCGTACTTGGGGCCAACCGGCACGTCGTACCAAAGCAAATAGTCGTCGTCCAGCTTCTGTTCCAGCCGTTCGGCAAGCCGCCTTTCGCCGTTGGTCATGCGGGAAGCGCAGGTACCGATCGAAGGAATAAGAATCGCCATCCGGAAGTCACTCGCCCTATTAACACTTTGTGACAGCCATCATGACCGTGAATTGACTATGTCGCTAGGGTGCTTCTGCGGTTCAGGCCGTCGAGCGTAGGCACTTCGTAGGTAAATATTCACCAAACCCCCAAACGCATAGCAACTTCTCCGCTTTCCCCCTAATCCCCCGTCCTACATCACACCCGACAGGCCAGGCGTAATTTGGCTCTCTTTAAGGAGATCCAAAATGAGCAAACACCAGGACTTCGAGACGTTTATGAATGCTCGGCAGCATGCCGCCAGCGCCTATGTGAGCGGCAACGCGGCCCCGCTGGCGCGTATGGTGGCGCTGGATTTGCCAGCTACTTTTATGTGCCCCGGCGGTGGGGTGGTGCATGGGGCGCAGGCGGTGTGGGATCGGTATGCGAACGATGCGCGGGCGTTTGATGAGGGTGGGGTGAGTGAGTTGGAGATTCTGGAGATGGCTGCGAGTGATGGCGTTGCCTACTGGACGGGGTTTCAGAAGGCGAAGGTGCGCATGCATGGCAAGCCGGATGCGATGCCGATGAAGTTGCGGGTGACGGAGGTGTTTCGGGTGGAGGGGGATGCGTGGAAGTTGGTGCATCGGCATGCGGACATGCTGGTGGAGGAGAAGAAGCCCTGAGGCTGCCGTTTTTTTTGCCGCAGCTCGATGGGCTGACTTGGCCTGTCTTGATGACTGCAGCCCGATCAGGGTCTGGGCTTTTGTGCTGTTCTATAGGCCATAGGCATGTCTGGCGCTGCTGGCCCTGTCTTGCAGACCGCAGCCCAGCCGGAGTCTGGGCTTCTTCGCGCTGTCCAGATGCGCGCAGGCGCATCTGAAGCCGCAGCGCTCAGCCCCTGCCCTCTCCTAGGGGGAGAGGGAGGAAGAGTCAGGTTTTTCTGGCGACGAGGCGGTAGATCACCAGCAGGATGATCGAGCCTACAACTGCGGCGATAAAGCCGGCTGATTCACCGACCTGGTACCAGCCCAGGGCGCGGCCGAGGTAGGTGGCGATGAAGGAGCCGGCGATACCGATGAGCACAGTGATGATGAAGCCAGCGGGGTCGCGTCCGGGCATCAGGAACTTGGCGACGATGCCGACGACGAAGCCGATGAGGATGGTCCAGAGGATGGTCATGGTGAGGTTCTTCCTTAGCTAGTTGGTTGGTTGATTAGTTGTCCATTGCAAGCCCAGCCATATTGGCCGGGGTTTGCATCGCTCCCTATCAGATGGACATCCTTGGGGGTGTAGGAAGAATTCGTTGGCGGGAGGGGTTTAGCGGGGAAATTTATGGAAAAAAATGGCCGTAGCCCAATATGTGTATGGGCTAGGCGCTATCTAATTTGTAGCAACTGGCTTGCGGCAGCCGCTGGCCCCCACCCCTGCCCTCCCCCAGCGGGGGAGGGAGTAGGTCCCAAGAAGGGATGAGGAGGTGAAGGCGCGTTCAGGCGTGTGCCGGCACGCTCAGGCCACCTTGACGTCGATACGGCGCGGCTGTGCGTGGGCGGCTTTGGGGATGCGCAGTTTGAGCACGCCGTGGGCTAGCTCGGCCGTCACGTTTTCGGTGTCCAGCTCTTTGCTGAGGCTGAAGACGCGGTGAAAACGTCCCAGGCCCACTTCGGTGTGGCTGGACTGCAGGCCTTCGGGCGCGGCCAGGGCGGAGTCGGCCTCGATGGTCAGGGTGTCGCTCTCGACCTGGAGCTTGAGGTTCTCCTTGGGCACGCCGGGAAGGTCGGCATACAGGGTGATGCCGGTGCTGTCTTCGAGCACGTCGACGGGCGGCGTGATGGTGGCATTGGCATAACGGGCCGGTTGCCGTTGCTGCTGCCGCGTGACTTCGGTGGACGGCGACGCGCCGTTCTGCGTGGCGTCGTTGCCGTTGCCGCCGCTGTAGTTGCCGACGTTATTGCTGGTCTGGCTGGATTTGCTGCCGAACATGATGGACCTCCTTTTCTTTCAATATGCCTGTACTGTCTGTACGTCTGCCGGTTAATGGATGGTGATGCGGCGTGGCTGCGCAGCCGCGCGACGCTGGATGGTGATGTGGACCAGGCCGTCCTTGAAGCTGGCCTCGACAGCGTCGGGGTCGGCGTCTTCAGGCAGGCTGATCACGCGGCGGAAGCTGCCGGCAAAGCGCTCGTTGATGTGCAGCGTGGACTGCGCGCCGTCACCGGGCAGTTGCGACTTGCGCTCGCCAGCGATGGTGAGCATGCCGCGCTCAAGGTCGACCTCGAGCGTCTTGGGGTCGACGCCGGGAGCGAAGGCATAGACCTCCACCGTTTGCGGCGTGCCGCCTATGTTGAGAGCGGGAAAGCCGCCGCGGCCGAAACCGCGGATGTTGGGAGACAGGTCAAGGGCCTGCTGGATCTCACGTTGCAGGCGGTCCATCTCCCCAAACATGTCATAGGGAAACAGCGATCGATACATGGCGATTTACCTCCATTCAGGTTGAACATGGTCATTCAATGAAGGGGCACCGGACCAGTGGCTCGGCACCCGGATGGAGGAATTAGGAATTCGCCGAAAAATTTCAAGGGGGGTGTTGGCGGATTTGCGTTTGCCTGCGTTTGAAGCGCTTTGTTGCAGCACGGCCGGGCTTGCTCCTTCCCCCGCTGGGGGAAGGTTGGGATGGGGGCTGGCGGCGCCTGATGTTTCGCTGCGCTTGATTGAAGGCCGCTGGCCCCCACCCCTGCCCTCCCCCAGCGGGGGAGGGAGCAAATCCCGCATGAGCCGTGGAACCGGCTTTGCCGGGCCGCAGGCGCAGCGGCCCCCTCGGGGGCAGGGAGCTACACGAAGTGAGCGACCGTGGGGTCCCGTCTTCACCAGCATGAGCCGTGGAACTGGCTTTGCCAGGCCGCAGGCGCAGCGGCCCCCGAGGGGCTGGAGCCCCGCGGCTCCAAGCCTGCCTGCGCAGGCTTGGACGGGCGACAGAGGCGAAGCGTCTCGCGAGCCGCGGCCTGCAAGGCCTCGCGACCCACACGCAGTGGGGGAGTGTGGGGGCTCTATTTCCTG
>JAJKJM010000031.1 GCA_021153985.1 Polaromonas sp. | reverse complement strand
GCTGCGGGTGCTGCCAGCGCTTATGAAGAAGAGCCGGGCATCCGCTTTGACGCGCACAAGCATTTGCTGCAGATGTGCTGGACCGTGCCGGGCGACGAAGACTTTCGCCAGGCGCTTGATGAGATGTGCATGGGTCTCAATGACCTCGCCGAAGCGGGCGCACCGATTGAGGTGACCTTCTATGACTCTGACTTTGACGAGGAAGAAGGCGCGGATGAAGAAGAAGCGCGCGACGACTTCGCGATGTATTTTGTCGGCCCGACACCAGCGGCCATCATGCAGGTCCAGCGCGACCTGCTGGTGCAAGACATGATCGGCCTGATGGAGCGGCACTTTGACGGCTCCGAACTCGGTGAAGTCGTTGCGGCGGTTGACAAGCTCTTTGAGCAGCGCTTTGATGCACTCGTCAATTCCATGCAGCTCGGCAAGCCGCCACGGGGTCTGGGCGGGCCGCAGGGCGGTTCAGGCCACGGCGGTGGCCGCAAGCCGCGGCACCTCCACTAGAGGGGCGGCAGGGGCTCTGCACAGGCCGCAACTGCCTGCCAATCTCCGGGAAAGCCCATACCCCGCAGGTACACGTCGATCGCGCACTGGCCAACCTCAAGCAGATCAAAGGCCCGCGGGTCAAGCAGCCAGTTTTGAATCAGTCCATCGATGAGTGCGTGCAGTCCTTGCGCGGCCGCCGAAGCTGAAACAGGCAGTGTCAAATCCATTTGGGCCGCTGCGGTCTCCATGCTTTGCTGGATGCGGTCCAGAAAGCCCTTGCGCACCGATAGGTGGCGAAGGCGCACGGCCTGAAGCTCCTCGACGTACTCCACCTTTTGGGTTGCAACTTCAAACACCCTGCGCGTTTGCGCATCGGTAACAATTTGGCGCAAGGCATTGACGGTGGAGTACCTTATCCTGTCAATTGCATTGGGCTGCGGGTCCTGCAGGCCGTCATCCGGGCTGTTTTCATGGTGGAACGATTCCTCCATGGGGAGCGTGACCCGCTCCATCATCGCGTTGAAGAGATCCGCCTTGTCCTTGAAATGCCAATATACGGCGCCACGCGTGGCGCCGGCGCGCCGTGCGATGTCCTGCAGGCTGGTGCGCGAGACTCCCTGCGCCTGAAACAGGTGTTCAGCCGCATCCAGCAGCTTGTGGCGTGTCGCCAGCGCTTCTTCTTTGGTTCGACGGGCCAAGTGGGGTCTCCAGAAATGGAATTTTTATCGTTGTCGTTATACATTCACAAATGTATGTAAACTATAACACTCGCAAAAACCCTTATTCTTTTTGTTTTCGGTGGCCGTGCTTTGCCCGAACCGCCGATTCGCCTTCTGCTTTTGCGCCTTCTTTCCAAAAATTCGAGGAACAGCATGCCCAAGTCTCGCGTTGTCCATTCATTGATAAACCCCAAATTTGCGTTTCACCACTCTCTGGTTGCGGTGGCCGCACTGTCATTGCTGCTCGCCGGTTGCGGCAAGGGTGACGCCCAAGGCGGCGGTGCGCCACCTCCACCCCAGGTAGGTGTGGTAACGGTAACCCAAGGCGACGTCGGATTAATTACCGAATTGCCAGGCCGCCTTGAAGCTTCGCGTGTTGCGCAAGTCAGGGCGCGCGCAGCCGGTATCTTGCAAAAGCGCCTGTTCCGCGAGGGCAGCGATGTCAAGGAAGGCCAGCCGCTCTTCACGATTGACTCCGCACCTTATGCCGCAGCCGCCGCCAGCGCCAAAGCAGGCCAGGCGCGCGCCGAAGCCAACCTGGCGCAAGCCACTGCCCTGGCTGAGCGCTACAAGCCGCTGGTCGAGGCCAACGCCATCAGCAAGCAGGAATACGCCAACGCCGTCGCAGCACAAAAGCAAGCCGAAGCCGACGTGCAGGTGGGCAAGGCCAATGTGCAGACGGCCAGCATCAACCTGGGCTATGCCGCGGTGACAGCCCCGATCTCGGGGCGCATCGGCCGTGCACTGGTCACTGAAGGCGCGCTGGTCGGACAAGGGGAGGCCACGCAGTTGGCGGTGATCCAGCAGATCAACCCGATGTACGTCAACTTCACCCAGTCCGCGACAGAAGTGATGAAGCTGCGCGCTGCGATGGAAAGCGGACAGTTCAAGCGTGCCAGCGGCGCCGACGCTGCGAGTGTGCGCATCGTGCTCGAAGACGGCACCGAATACGCCAAGCCGGGGCGCCTGTTGTTCTCCGATCTGACCGTCGATGCCACGACGGGGCAAGTGACGCTGCGCGCTGAAGTCCCGAACCCGGGCGGCCAGTTGCTGCCGGGCCTTTATGTGCGAGTGCGCCTGGAGCAGGCGCAGGCGACCAACGCCATCACCTTGCCACAGCAGGCTGTGACGCGTACCAACCAGGGCGACACCGTCATGGTGGTCGGCGCCGACGGCAAAGTGAGCCCGCGCAACGTCAAGATTGGCTCTGCCCAAGGCAACAAGTGGGTGGTTCTCGATGGTCTGAAAACCGGCGAACAAGTTGTGGTGGACGGCTTCCAGAAGATGCAACCGGGCGCTCCCGTGAAGCCCGTGCCATGGCAGCCGCCAGGAGCGACTCCGCCTGCCGGCGCGGCCTCCTCGCCGGCAGCGCCAGCGTCCGACGCTGCCAAAGCCGCCGCGCCTGCCGCGTCCGCCGCATCCTCGGCAGCGAAGTAAGGAGCCCAGTACATGGCCAAGTTTTTTATTGATCGGCCGATCTTTGCCTGGGTGATTGCCTTGTTCATCCTGGTGGTCGGCGGCGTGGCGATCACGCAGCTGCCGATCGCGCAGTACCCGCCCGTGGCACCGCCGGCCATCGTCGTGAATACCGCCTATCCGGGTGCCTCTGCCCAGACACTGGAAGACAGCGTGCTATCCGTGATTGAGCGCGAAATGAACGGCTCGCCCGGCCTGATCTACATGGAGTCGGTCGCGCAAGCGGACGGCACCGGCAGCATCACGCTGAGCTTTGAACCCGGCACCAATGCCGAACTGGCGCAGGTCGACGTGCAAAACCGCCTCTCGCGCGCAGCACCTCGCTTGCCCGCGGCGGTGACGCAGCAAGGCGTGCGCGTTGACAAGTCGCGTGCCAACTTCCTGCTGTTCATCATGCTGTCGTCCGACAATCCCGCGCACGACCCTGTTGCGCTCGGCGACTATGCGTCACGCAACATCGTGCCCGAGATCCAGCGTGTCAAAGGCATCGGCCAGGCCCAGCTGTTCGGCACCGAACGCGCCATGCGCATCTGGCTCGATCCGGCCAAGCTCACGGGCTACAGCCTGTCCGCGAACGACGTCAACAACGCCATCCGCGCGCAAAACGCCCAGGTGTCGGCCGGCAGCATCGGCGACCGGCCCAACGTGGCGGGGCAAGGCATTGCAGCCACTGTGGTGGTCAATGGCCAGCTTGCCAATATCGAGCAATTCGGCAACATCGTGCTGCGTGCCAACACCGACGGCTCGTCCGTGCGCCTCAAAGACGTGGCGCGCATTGAACTGGGCGGCCAGTCCTACGCGACCTCGGCACGCCTGAATGGCAAGCAGGCCATCGGTATCGGCGTTCAGCTCGCACCCAGCGGCAATGCATTGGCATCGGCCCAAGCCGTGCGCGCCAAGATGGCCGAGCTGGAGCGCTTCTTCCCCCAGGGCATGAAGTGGAATATTCCTTACGACAGCTCGCGCTTCGTCAAGATTTCGATCTCCCAGGTGGCCGAGACCCTGTTCGAAGCGGTGGCGCTGGTGTTCCTGGTGATGTTCCTGTTCCTGCAGAACTGGCGCTACACCATCATCCCGACCATCGTGGTGCCTATCGCGCTGCTGGGTACCTTTGCCACGCTGCTCGCGTTGGGTTTTTCGATCAACGTGCTGACCATGTTCGGCATGGTGCTGGTGATCGGTATCGTGGTGGACGATGCAATCGTGGTCGTCGAGAACGTCGAGCGCATCATGACCGAAGAGGGCCTTCCGCCGCTGGAAGCGACGCGCAAAGCCATGCAGCAAATCTCCGGCGCCATCATCGGCGTGACGGTGGTGCTGATCTCCGTGTTCGTGCCGCTGGCGTTTTTTGCGGGTTCGACCGGCAATATCTACCGCCAGTTCTCCGCCGTGATGGTTTCGTCCATTGCCTTCTCCGCTTTCATGGCGCTGTCGCTCACGCCGGCGCTTTGTGCAACGCTGCTCAAGCCGGTGGAGGCGGGGCACCATCACGAGAAGAAAGGCTTCTTCGGCTGGTTCAACCGCGGGTTCTCGCGCACGGCCAAAAGCTATGAAAGCGTGGTCGCGCGAATCCTCAAGCGTGCGGCCCGTTACCTCATCATTTATGCGGCCATCATCGGCGCGGTCGCGGTGGTGTATTTGCGCTTGCCAACTTCTTTCCTGCCCAACGAAGACCAGGGCAACCTGCTGGTGAACGTGCAACTGCCTCCGGGTGCGACCTACGAGCGCACGCTCTCGGTGATGCAGACCGTCGAGGGTTTCATGCTCAAGCAGCCTGAAGTCGAAAGCATGGTCGGCGTGCTGGGTTTCAGCTTTTCGGGCCAGGGCCAGAATGCCGCGCTGGCGTTCGTCACGCTCAAAGACTGGAAAGAACGCGAGGGCGAACAGCATTCAGCCGGCGCTGTGGCCGGGCGCGCTTTCGGTGCGCTCATGGGCATTCGCGATGCGTTCATCTTTCCGCTCAGCCCACCTCCGATTCCCGAGTTGGGCACGGCGTCAGGCTTCAGCTTCCGGCTGCAAGACCGATCCGGTGCGGGCCACCAGGCGCTCGTCAATGCGCGCAACCAGTTGCTGGGCATGGCGTCCAAGAGCAAGGTGCTGACGCAAGTCCGTCCCGACGGCCTGGAAGACGCACCGCAGCTGCAGATCGACATCGACCGCGACAAGGCCAATGCGCTGGGCGTGCCGTTTGATTCGATCAACTCGATTTTGTCGACCGCGCTGGGTTCCAGCTATGTGAACGACTTCCCGAACCAGGGACGTTTGCAGCGTGTCGTGGTGCAGGCCGACGCGCCCTCCCGCATGCAGCCCGACGATCTGCTCAAGCTCAACGCCGCCAATAGCAGGGGGCAGCCCGTGCCGCTGTCGGCATTCGCCACAACCCGCTGGATCACCGGCGCGATGCAGACGGTGCGCTACAACGGCTACCCCGCGATGCGCATCGGCGGCAGCGCCGCACCAGGCTACAGCACGGGCGCTGCGATGGCCGAGATGGAAAAGCTCGCCGCGCAGCTGCCGCAAGGCTTCGGCTTTGAATGGACCGGTCAGTCACGCGAGGAAAAACTCGCCGGTTCGCAGGCCACCTTGCTCTACGGCTTCGCCATTCTGGCGGTGTTCCTTTGCCTGGCTGCGCTGTATGAAAGCTGGAGCATTCCGTTGGCGGTGATTCTGGTGGTGCCGCTGGGTGTAATCGGCGTATTGCTGGCCACCTTGTTCCGCGGCTATGCGAACGACGTGTACTTCCAGGTCGGCCTGATCACCATCATCGGCCTGTCGGCAAAGAATGCGATTTTGATCATCGAGTTCGCCAAAGACCTGCAGGCGCAGGGCAAGGGCGTGATCGAGTCGGCCCTTGCTGCGGCCCACCTGCGGTTCCGCCCCATCGTCATGACCTCGCTGGCTTTCGGCCTGGGTGTGCTGCCTCTGGTGCTGGCCTCCGGCGCCGGGTCCGCCAGCCAGCGCGCCATCGGTACTGGCGTGATCGGCGGCATGATCACCGGCACAGCCCTCGCGGTGATTTTTGTTCCGGTGTTCTTTGTGGTGGTGCGCGGCCTCTTCAAGGGCAGCGAACGCCAGAACAGGATGTATTCCGAACATGCCAAAGCGGCAGGCATCACCGGAGAAGAAGCAAATGAAGGTAAGACCCATGAGTAAATCCAGGCTTGCGTCCAGGTATCCGAAACTTCTGGCGCTGAGCGCGGCTGCGATGCTGGCCGGCTGCTCGATGATCCCGAAGTACGAGCGCCCGGCGGCCCCTGTGGCCGCCGAGTGGCCCGCCACCACCAACTGGGTTGCAGGGTCGGCCCAGGCGACGGCAGTTGCCGCTCCGGCAGCGGCCGCAGCGCCTGCCGCCGCCGACATCGAATGGCAGGCTTTTTTCAGCGACCCCAAGCTGCGCCTGCTGATCGATGCCGCGCTGCGTAACAACCGCGACCTGCGCATCGCGGTGCTCAATATCGAGCAGGCCCGCGCGCAGTACCAGATCCGCCGCGCCGACCAGTTCCCCACCATCAACGCCGGCATCACCGGCTCGCGCCAGCCCAACCCCAATGGCAACGGCAGTATCAGCAGCGCCTATACCGGCGGGCTGATCATGACGTCGTATGAGCTCGACTTTTTCGGCCGGGTTTCAGCCCTGAAGGAGTCGGCACTGGCGCAGTACCTGGCAACGGAAGAAGGACGCAAGACGACGCAGATCAGCCTCATTGCCGCCGTAGCCAACACCTATCTCAGCCTGCTGGCCGATGAAGAACTGCTGGCCATCACGCAGCAAACCCTGGTCACGCGCGAAGAGTCCTTCAAGCTGAGCAAGCTGCGCTTTGACAATGGCGTGGCGTCCGAACTGGATTTCCGGCAAGCCGAATCGCTGACCGAAGCGGCTCGCGCCTCACTGGCCCAGCAGGTGCGCCAGCGCGCACTGGACCAGAACGCCCTGACCTTGCTGCTGGGCCAGCCTCTCACAGGTGACCTGGCGGTGGCCTTGCCAGCGGGCAAAGGCCTGGCCGATGCCCCCATGATGGTGGATGTGCCGGCGGGCCTGCCTTCCGATTTGCTGACCCGTCGCCCTGACATCCGCCAAGCCGAGCAGCAGCTGTTGTCGGCCAATGCCGACATCGGCGCAGCCCGCGCGGCGTTCTTTCCGCGCATTTCGCTGACAGCATCCGCCGGCAGCGCCAGCTCGCATTTGTCGGGCCTGTTCAAGAGCGGCTCTTACGGCTGGACCATGGCGCCGCAGTTGATCCTGCCGATCTTCGACGCGGGCCGCAACCGCGCGGGGCTTGACTCGGCAAACGCAGGCCGTGACATCGCTGTGGCGCAATATGAAAAGGCCATCCAGACGGCCTTCCGTGAGGTGTCGGACGCCCTGGCGGCCCGCGCCACCCTGGGCGAGCAGCTGCGCGCCCAGCAGGCCCAGGCCAACGCTGAAGCCACACGCTTCAAGCTGGCCGATTTGCGCTACCAGAATGGCGTTGCCAGCTACCTGGACCAGCTCGATGCGCAGCGCTCGCTCTTCGCCGCGCGCCAGGCTGCGGTGCAAACGCGCCTGGCCCAGCTGCAGAGCCAGGTCACGCTGTACAAGACGCTGGGCGGCGGCTGGAAAGAGCCGCCCGAGGAAGCGCTGAGCCTGAAGGCCGACACCCGGATCAGCCGCTGATCGGGTTTTGCCGTGACGGAGGCGTTTGCAAGGCGCGAACTCCTTTGCTACCAAATTAATAGCTGCTTGTGCTCATGTTGATTGGGCCGGCGGCTATTTCTATATATAAATTCCAGAAGGGCGTGGCGGCTGCCCGCTTCTGGTGCCAAAAACTCAAGCGTTTTGCGCCTGCGGCCCAGTTGCCACCTGTGCATGCAGCTATCAAAACAATAGCGGCGGTAGTAGCGGAAGTAATGCCGGTGCAACAAAGGTAAATGGTGCCGCCGCCGCCCGGCTAACCCAAGGCCAAATTGAGCCCCGCGCACGGCTCTGTTCGGGGCACCCAAGTCAAATCTCCGGCGAGGCCATTGCCTCCGCTGCTTCACCATTCAGTTGTGAGGAAGTGTTCGGAATGTATCCACCCCTATGCCTGGGCATTGGCCTGCCCGTGATGAGGCACGGTAATTGCAAAAGGGTTACTCCCTACGGGGCCCTGTCTGGGGCGGCGTTATATTCGCGCCCACTGACAGGCCAAACGCCGTGCCTCTTCAACGGGCGGCGAGAAGTTCCATCCATCATGGCGGGCCACAAGCCCGCCAATTTTTTATTCGGGAGTGCAACCAGCATGAACTCAAACTGGACGATGAAGGCGCTGACCGGCGCCGTACTGCTGGCCTCGGCCGGCCTGACAGGCCTGGCTGTTGCGGCCACCGTGCCCGCAGGCGTAAAGCTGCATGAAACGCAGGAACTGGTCCGCAACAACGGTTCCGAGCCTGAAACCCTGGACGCCGCGCTGGCAACGGGCGTGCCGGCCAACAACGTCATCCGCGACATGTTCGAGGGGCTGGCGGCCGCCGACCAGAACGGCAAGATCGTCCCCGGCGTGGCAGAGAGCTGGAAACAGATGGACCCCCTGACCTGGGTTTTCAAACTGCGCAAGAACGCCAAATGGTCCAACGGCGACGCAGTGACCGCGGAAGATTTCATCTACAGCTGGCGCCGTTTTGTCGATCCGGCAACCGCCTCGAAATACGCGTCCACCTACGGCGTCTTCCTGCTCAATGCCAAAGAGATCATTGAAGGCAAGAAACCCGTCACCGAACTCGGCATCAAGGCTGTAGATGCCTACACCCTGGAAGTCAAGACGCCTTTCCCGGTCAGTTTCCTGCCCGAAGTCGTCTCCAATCCCCAGCTCGCCCCTTTGCATAAAGCCACCATCGAAAAATTCGGCAAGGACTGGACCCGCCCCGCCAACATGGTGAACAACGGCGCGTTCTCGCTGAAAGACTGGCAGGTCAACAGCAAGATCATCCTGGTCAAGAACCCGGCGTACTGGGATGCGAAGAACGTCCAGCTCACCAAGCTCACCTACCTCTCGGTTGAAGACGGCAATGCCGATGTGAAGCTTTATGAGTCAGGCGAAAACGACTGGGTGTACCAGCTGCCGCCCGGCACCTTCGACAAGTACAAGGCGCAATACCCCAAGGAAATCCGCAATACCGACATGCTGGGCCTGCGCTATTACTCGCTCAACAGCGCAGACCCGGCGCTCAAAGACATCCGCGTACGCAAGGCGCTGTCGATGGCGCTGGACCGCGACATCCTGGCGCAGCGCGTGACGGCCGACGGCCAGACGCCGGCTTACGGTGTGATCGTCAAGGGCACCTCAGGCGCCGACGTCACTTCTTATGACTGGGCCAAGTGGCCTGCCGACAAGCGTATCGCTGAAGCCAAAAAACTGCTGAAAGAGGCCAACCTTCCAGCCGGCACCAAGCTCAAGTTCTCCTACAACACCAGCGACTATCACAAGAAAATGGCCATCTTCGCGGCCTCCGAGTGGAAGACCAAGCTGGGCCTGGACGTTGAGCTCGAAGCAATGGAGTTCAAGGTGCTCATCAAGAAGCGCACCGACAAGGACTACCAGATTGCCCGCAATGGCTGGATCGCCGATTACAACGACGCCACTACCTGGTTGACGCTGGTGCAATGCGACTCAGACCAGAACTACCACAACAGCTGCAATCGCAAGGCCTCCGCGCTGATCGACGAAGGCAACCAGTCCATGGACCCGGCCAAGCGCAAGGTGTTGCTGACTCAGGCCGCCAAGATGATCATGGAAGACTATCCCATCATCCCCTTGCTGCAATACACCGTGCCTCGCCTGGTCAAGCCCTACGTGGGCGGCTACTCGACCACCAACGCGCTGGACCGTTATCGCGGCAAGGACCTGTACATCATCAAGCATTGATGCTTGCTGGACAGGCGCCGGCGCGCGCCTGTCCGCGGCCTCCTCTTCTTTTTTCCATCGCGTTCCGACATTTGCTGATGCCCTGCAGGCCGTTCAGGGCTAAGCTGTATCCGGCCCATCCGTTCGTGCGCTCCCACTGACATAGTCTGGAGATATCCTTCATGTGGTCCTACACCTTCAGGCGCATCCTGGCGACGATTCCCACTTTGCTGGCCGTCGTCACTGTCTGCTACCTCCTGCTGCACGGCACGCCCGGCGGGCCGTTTGACGACGAGCGCAAGGTGTCCGCAGCGGTGCTGGCCAACCTGCAGGCCAAGTACCACCTCGACTTGCCGCTGTGGCAGCAATACCTGTATTACCTCAACAGCCTGCTGCACGGCGACCTGGGCGCTTCGTTTCGTTATGCCGACTGGTCGGTCAATGAACTCGTGGCCAAGGCGCTGCCGGTGTCCGCGGCGATAGGCGGTGGCGCCATTGTCATTTCGTTGCTTGTCGGTGTCTTCCTCGGCACCGTGGCTGCCTTGCGCCAGAACAGCGTTGTCGATTACCTGGTGATGTTGCTTGGCAATGCCGGGCATGTGTTTCCTTCGTTCGTGATCGGCCCTGTGTTGATCCTGGTGTTCGCTGTGTGGCTCAAGGTGGCGCCGGCCGGGGGCTGGGATGATTTTTCGCCGCGCTTCATGGTCTTGCCCATGCTGCTGCTGATCTTCATCAACGTGGCCACCATCGGCCGCGTCATGCGCGGCAGCCTGATCGAGGTGCTGCACAGCAACTTCATCCGCACCGCGCGCGCCAAGGGCCTGCCCATGCGCACCGTCATCCTGCGTCACGCCTTCAAGCCCGCGCTGTTGCCGGTGGTGTCCGTCATAGGTCCGCTGGCGATTACATCCATTACCTCCGCCATCGTGACCGAGTCGGTGTTTTCCTTGCCGGGCATCGGCAAGCTGATCGTCAACGGTGCTGCCAACCGCGACTACACGCTGGTGCTCGGGCTGGTGGTGCTGGTCACCGTGATCGCCGTGACCTTGAACCTGCTGGTTGACCTGGCCTACGCTTTGCTTGACCCGAAGATCCGGTACTGAGTGCGGGCGCAATTTTTCATGCTCTTCAAAAACAAAGACAAACAAGACCAACTGGTCGCCGCCCTCGGTCGCGCGGTAGAGTCCGCCGCCGCGGACATCCACGGGCGCAGCCCCTGGGCCGATGCGCGCGGGCGCTTTCTGCGCAACAAGGCGGCAGTGTTCAGCCTCGGTCTGCTCGCTTTCATCACGGTGTGCTGCGTCGTCGGCCCCTGGCTGTTGCCCAATGCCTTTGACGCCGCCGACTGGGACGCCATGAGCCTGCCGCCCATGCTCAAGGGCTGGCATTTCTTCGGCACCGACGAGTCGGGCCGCGACCTGCTGGTGCGCAGCCTGGTCGGCGGCCGTGTGTCGCTGCTGGTGGGTTTCCTGGCGACGCTGTCGGCTGTCACGCTGGGCATTGTCTGGGGCGCCACTGCGGGATTCATTGGCGGCAAGGTAGACGCCTTCATGATGCGTGTCGTCGACATGATGTATGCCGTGCCTTATCTGCTGATCGCCATCCTGATGGTGACCATCCTCGGGCGGGCTTTTTACCTGGTGGTGATCACCATCACGGTGTTCTCCTGGATGGACATGGCGCGCGTGGTGCGCGGCCAGACGCTCTCGCTGCGTTCCAAGGAATTCATTGAAGCGGCGCGCGCGCTGGGTGTGCCGACGCGGCGCATCATCTTCCAGCACATCGTTCCCAATCTTCTGGGCATCGTGGTGATCTACACCACCGTCACCGTGCCGGCCGTGATCCTGGTGGAATCCGTGTTGTCTTTTCTGGGCCTGGGCATTCAGGAGCCCATGACAAGTTGGGGCGTGCTGATCCATGACGGCGCCTCCGTCATGGAAGTCTCATCGTGGATGCTGCTGTTTCCGGCCGGCCTGCTCTCGCTGACGCTTTACTGCTTTAACTACATCGGGGACGGCCTGCGCGATGCGCTGGACCCCAAGGAACGCTGAGCTACGCCATGAGCCTCATTGAAGTCAACAACCTCGGGGTCCAGTTCAAGACGCAGGACGGGCTGGTCTACGCCGTCAACGGCATCAACTTTGCGCTCGAGCGCGGCCAGACGCTGGGTATCGTGGGAGAAAGCGGCTCCGGCAAAAGCCAGAGCGTGCTGGCCATGATGGGCCTGCTTGCCGGCAACGGCAAGGCCACCGGCCAGGCTCTGTACAAAGGCCAAGACCTGCTGGCCATGAAGCCGGCCGAGCTCAACAAGATACGCGGCAACCGCGTGGCCATGATTTTTCAGGACCCGATGACCTCGCTCAACCCTTATCTGACGGTGGAGCGGCAGATGACCGAGGTGCTGCAGTTCCACAAGGGCTTTGATCGCAAGTCCGCGCGCGCCAGGTCGGTGCAGCTGCTCGATGCCGTCAAGATCCCGGAAGCCGCCCGCCGCATCACCATGTACCCGCACGAATTCTCAGGCGGCATGCGGCAGCGTGTAATGATTGCCATGGCCTTGTTGTGCGAGCCCGAGGTGTTGATCGCCGATGAGCCCACGACGGCGCTGGACGTGACGGTGCAGGCGCAGATCATCGCCTTGCTGCGCGACCTGCAGCGCGACTTCGGCACAGCGATCATCATGATCACGCACGACCTGGGCGTGGTGGCCGGTTTGTGCGACGAGGTGATGGTGCTCTATGGCGGCCGCGTGATGGAGCAGGGCAGTGCCGACAGCATTTTTTATGGCGCCTCCCATCCCTACACAGTGGGGCTGCTCGGCGCCATACCGCGGCTGGATGCCGGCGACGAAGCGCTGGTGGCTATCCCCGGGTCACCGCCCAACATGGCGCGGCTGCCCGAAGGTTGCCCGTTCAGCGAGCGCTGCACGCTGGCCAGCGCGCAGTGCCGCGATGTGATGCCCGCGCTACTGCCGGCCGCGCACAACCCGGCAGTGCTCAGGGCCTGCCACAAATCAGTCGAGGCTGTGTCTGAACTTGCAGCCAAGGGAGCCATCCATGCGTGATGCGTCCCAACCCATTTTGTCGGTACGCGACCTGAAGGTGCATTTCAAGGTCAAAAGCGGCGCCTGGCCTTGGTCGCCGGCCCGCACCCTCAAGGCTGTGGACGGCGTTTCGTTCGATATCCATGCGGGCGAAACATTGGGTGTCGTTGGTGAGTCGGGTTGCGGAAAATCGACGCTGGCACGCGCCGTGTTGAACCTGATCCCGGCCACCGCCGGCAGCATTGCCTGGATGGGCCAGGAGATGACGGGCGCGTCATCCCAGGCTTGGCAGACCGCCCGGGCTGACATCCAGATGATCTTTCAGGATCCACTCGCTTCGCTGGACCCGCGCATGCCCATCGCGCAGATCATTGCCGAGCCCTTGCGCACGCACCGCCCCGGCATGCCGGAGGCCGAGGTGATGCAGCGCGTCAAGGCCATGATGGGCCGCGTCGGCCTGATGCCGCAACAGATCAACCGTTACCCGCATGAGTTTTCAGGCGGCCAATGCCAGCGCATCGGCATCGCCCGGGCACTGATCCTGGAGCCCAAGCTCATCATCTGCGACGAGCCGGTATCGGCACTCGATGTGTCGATCCAGGCGCAGATCATCAACCTGCTCAAGGCACTCCAAAAGTCCATGGGCCTGGCGCTGATCTTCATCGCCCATGACCTGGCTGTCGTCAAACACATCAGCGACCGCATCCTGGTGATGTACCTGGGCCACGAGATGGAAGTGGCAAAAAAGAAAGCGCTGTATGCCGCGCCGCGCCACCCTTACACCCAGGCGCTGCTGTCAGCCATCCCGATCCCAGACCCGGCGCTGGAGCGCAAGAAGGTGATCCAGTTGCTGCAGGGTGATTTGCCGTCGCCCATGTCGCCGCCTTCGGGCTGCGTGTTCCGCACGCGCTGCCCCCGGGCCATCACGCGCTGCGCCGAAGAGGTGCCTGAGCTTCGCCGCCTGGATGACCAGACGGAAGCGGCTTGCCTGCTGGCTTGAGGTTTTAAGTGTTTTAAGGCTCCAGCCATTTAGCCATATTGACCTGTAGCTATCAAAACAATAGCATTTGCAGGTTAACGCGCCAGGCGCGTTACCGGAAAACGGTGCTACAGCGTCAGGCCCAGCCAGCGTTGCGCGGCGGCGTTCAGCGCCTCCTGCCGACCCGTCGTCAACAGCGTGATGTGGCCGGGCGTGCCGCCTTGCCGCAGCTGCCCGGCAGCTTCGAGCAAGCGGCGGGCTTGCCGCGCGACCGGTTCGCCGGTTTCAATCAGGCGGACATCGGTGCCCACTACTTTTTGCAGTGTGTCCCACGCGAAGGCGTAATGCGTGCAGCCCAGTACCAGCGTATCGACCTGTCCGGCCTGGACGCCGAAGGGCCCGATCGCCTGCGTGTATTCACGGCACAAAGCACTGATCCGCGCAACATCATGGTTCTGGATCGCATCGGCCAGCCCGTCGCACGGCTGCAGGATGAACTCGGCCTGGCCTTTCAGCGAATCGTGCAGGGCGCGCAGTTTGGCGCTTGCCACCGTGCCACGCGTCGCCATCACGCCGATACGGCCTGTCTTGCTCAACGCGACGGCCGGTTTGAGTGCCGGCTCGACACCGATCAGGGGCAGGTCAGGATGCTCGGTTCGCACGAGGTGGATGGCGGCTGCCGTTGCTGTGTTGCACGCGATCACCAGCGCCTTGATCGCATGCTCATCACGCAATTGCCGCACGATGGCCCGGGTACGTTCGATGACAAAAGCGTCGCCACGCTCGCCGTAGGGCGCAAACCCTGAGTCGGCGAGGTAGACAAACTTCTCCGCGGGCAATTGCGCCCGCAGAGACTTTAAGACGCTGAGGCCGCCTACGCCGCTGTCGAACACGCCGATCAAGAAGATCCCCCACGGTTGCTCACTGCGTGTAGCTCCCGATGCCTTGCAGGCCGCGGCTCGCGAGACGCTTCGCCTCTGTCGCCTGTCCAAAGCTGCTCAAGCAGCTTTGGAGCCGCAGGCTCCAGCCCCTCAGGGGCCGCTGCGCCTGCGGCCCGGCAAAGCCGGTTCTGCGGCCCCTGCTTGAAGTAATGAGCCCCGCGCATCTTGCCGTGCTCAGACGCTGGTGACTGGGATCCGCTTGAACTCGCCGGTGGCGATTTTCTTTTGCCACTCGGCCGGGCCGGTGATGTGCGCGCTGGTGCCGCCCGCATCCACCGCCACCGTCACCGGCATGTCGACCACGTCGAACTCATAGATCGCTTCCATGCCCAGGTCGGCAAAGCCCACCACCTTGGCGGTCTTGATGGCCTTGCTGACCAGGTAGGCGGCGCCGCCGACGGCCATCAGGTAAGCGCTCTTGTGTTTCTTGATGGCTTCGATGGCGACCGGGCCGCGCTCCGACTTGCCGATCATCGAGATCAGGCCGGTCTCGGCCAGCATCATTTCAGTGAAGCCATCCATGCGGGTGGCGGTGGTGGGGCCTGCAGGTCCTACGGCTTCATCACGCACCGGATCGACCGGGCCGACGTAGTAGATGACGCGGTTGGTGAAATCCACCGGCAGCTTCTCGCCCTTGCCCAGCATGTCCTGAATACGCTTGTGCGCGGCGTCGCGGCCGGTCAGCATCTTGCCGTTGAGCAGCAAGGTCTGGCCAGGCTTCCAGCTGGCGACTTCTTCTTTGGTGAGTGTGTTGAGGTCGACCTTCTTGCTCTTTTGGTAATCGGGCGTCCAGTTCACGTTGGGCCAGAGGTCCAGCGAAGGCGGGTCGAGGTAGACCGGGCCGCTGCCGTCCATCACGAAGTGCGCGTGGCGCGTGGCGGCGCAGTTGGGGATCATCGCGACCGGCTTGCTGGCCGCATGCGTCGGGTACATCTTGATCTTGATGTCGAGTACGGTGGTGAGACCGCCCAGGCCCTGCGCGCCTATGCCCAGTGCGTTGACTTTCTCGAACAGCTCAAGGCGCAGCTCTTCGGTTTTGGTCATCTTGGCGCCCGAAGACGATTTGGCCTGCAACTCGTACATGTCGAGGTCGTCCATCAGGCTTTCCTTGGCCATCAGCACGGCTTTTTCGGCTGTGCCGCCAATGCCTATGCCCAGCATGCCGGGCGGGCACCAGCCCGCGCCCATGGTGGGCACAGTCTTGAGCACCCAGTCGACCACCGAGTCACCAGGATTGAGCATGACCATCTTGCTTTTGTTTTCGCTGCCGCCGCCTTTGGCCGCCACAGTCACGTCGATTGTGTTGCCGGGCACCAGCTCGGTAAAGATCACGGCGGGTGTGTTGTCTTTGGTGTTCTTGCGGTCGAATTGCGGGT
>JAJKJM010000030.1 GCA_021153985.1 Polaromonas sp. | reverse complement strand
TGAGGGCGCTGATCCCGTGGGGTTCGCCCTCAAAAGTCGTCAGGTGCAGGGTCACGGTAGCGGTGGCCTTGTAGTGGGAAGTGGGCAGCTCATGGCTGTTTAGAACAGGGTTCTCAGGGTTTAACACCGCCTGCAGGCACCTGGCCAGAACCGGGTTTTGCGGGGTACGCGTTAACCCGTAATTTTATCAGTGACTGGGCGCTTGGCGGGTTCGGCAGCCGCCGGGCACGGGCGCTTTTGCGATTCATTCAGGCCAAAAAACGCAAAAGCCCTAGCTCCCATGCTGAAAATGCATGTGCCTGGGCACGGTGGGATAATCAGGGCCATGAGTATTACTTACAAAGATGCGGCAGGAATTGAAGGCATGCGCCTGGCCGGACGGCTGGCTTCCGAGGTGCTGGACTACCTTACCCCTTTCGTCAAACCGGGTGTCACCACCAACGAAATCGACCGGCTGGCCCATGACTACATGACCCAGGTCCAGGGCACCATCCCCGCGACCCTGGGTTACGGCCCCCCGGGCTATGTGCCCTACCCCAAATCGCTGTGCACCTCGGTCAACCATCAGGTGTGCCACGGCATTCCCAATGACAAGCCACTGAAAAAGGGCGACATCGTCAATATCGATGTGACCGTGATCACCAAAGACGGCTGGCATGGCGACAACAGCCGCATGTACCTGGTCGGCGAAGCCTCGATTGCCGCCAAACGGCTGTGCAACATCACCTACGAGGCCATGTGGCAGGGCATCATGCGCGTCAAACCCGGCGTCAGGCTGGGCGACATCGGTTTTGCCATCCAGACCTTTGCCGAAAAACAGGGCTTTTCCGTCGTGCGCGAATTCTGCGGCCACGGCATCGGCCAGAAATTTCACGAAGACCCGCAAGTCCTGCACTACGGCCGCCCCGGCACGCTGGAGGAATTGATACCCGGCATGATTTTCACCATCGAGCCCATGATCAACGCCGGCAAGCGCGACATCAAGGATGGCCCCGAAAAAGACGGCTGGAGCATCGTGACGCGCGACCACTCGCTGTCGGCGCAGTGGGAGCACACCGTGCTGGTGACCGAAACGGGCTACGAGGTGCTGACACTGTCTGCCGGCAGCCCGCCGATTCCGGCGTTCGTGCCACAGAACAGCCCGGCCCAGGCCACGGTCAGCGCCTGACCGGCACGCCCAGTGCCCGAGCTGCGCGCACCCCCTGACACCGCCCCCGCCGCCATGAGCGAGCTGGCCCAGGTGCGTGAGCACTACAAGGCCGGAAAAGCCGCCCTGCTCGCCTCGCTGGGCGCCAGCGGGGCTTCTTCACGCGGTATTCACACGCTGCTGCAACAGCTTGCGCGGCATGCCGACAACACCCTGCAGCTGTTATGGCAACGTGCCGGCTTTCCCGCAGGGGCCTGCTTGGTCGCCGCGGGCGGCTTTGGCCGCGGCGAGCTGTTTCCCCATTCCGACGTGGACGTGCTGCTGCTCTTGCCGGACGACACCGATGTCGACGCCAACCCGGCCCTGAAGGCCAAGGTCGAGAGCTTTATCGGCGGCTGCTGGGACGTGGGCCTGGAAATCGGTTCCAGCGTGCGAACAGTTTCCGGCTGCGTCGAAGAAGCCGCCAAAGACGTCACGGTACAGACCTCGCTGCTTGAAGCCCGCCTGATTGCCGGCTCAAAAAAGAACTTTCTGCAGCTGCAAAAGCGGCTGGCCGCCGTGCTGGACCCGCAGGCTTTTTACGTGGCCAAGACGCTGGAGCTGCGCCAGCGCCATAACAAGTTCGAAAACACGCCTTATTCGCTGGAGCCTAACTGCAAGGAATCGCCGGGCGGCCTGCGTGACCTGCAGGTGATTTTGTGGGTGGCGCGCGCGGCCGGCCTGGGCAAATCCTGGGACGACCTGGCCCGCAACGGACTGGCCACGGCCTTTGAAGTCCGGCAGATCAAGGCCAATGAGGCCTTGCTCAGTTTGATACGCGCACGCCTGCACCTGATTGCCGGGCGTCGCGAAGACCGCCTGGTGTTTGACTTGCAGACCGCTGTTGCCGAATCGTTTGGCTATTCCGCGGAAGCCGATGACGGCAGCAAAGTACCGCGCCGCGCCAGTGAAGCCGTCATGAAGCGCTACTACTGGGCCGCCAAGGCGGTGACCCAGCTCAACCAGATCCTGTTGCTCAACATCGAAGAGCGGCTGAATCCGAACACCTACCCGCTGCGCCCCATCAACGAACGCTTTTACGACAAGGCCGGCATGCTGGAAGTGGCCAGCGATGACCTGTATGCGCGTGAGCCGCACGCGATTCTTGAAACGTTTTTGCTCTACGAAACGACCGTCGGCATCAAGGGCCTGTCGGCGCGCACACTGCGGGCGCTCTACAACGCCCGCGGCCTGATGAACAGCAAGTTCCGCAGCGACCCGGTCAACCGCGAGACCTTCCGGCACATCCTGCAGCAGCCCGAAGGCATCACACATGCCATGCGGCTGATGAACCAGACCTCGGTACTGGGCCGCTACCTCTGGATCTTCCGCAAGATCGTCGGGCAGATGCAGCATGACCTGTTCCACGTCTATACCGTGGACCAGCACATCCTGATGGTGTTGCGCAACGTGCGGCGCTTCTTCATGGCCGAGCATTCGCATGAGTACCCCATGTGCTCACAGCTCGCGGCCGGGTGGGACAAGCCCTGGATCCTGTACATCGCCGCCCTCTTTCACGACATCGCCAAGGGCCGCGGCGGCGACCATTCCGAACTGGGCTGCAAGGACGTCCGCATTTTTTGCCGGCAGCACGGCATTGGCGCTGAAGACTCCCAACTCATCGAATTCCTGGTGGGCGAGCACCTGAGCATGAGCCGCATTGCCCAAAAGGAAGACCTGAGCGACCCGGAGGTGATTGCGGCATTTGCCGGACGCGTGGGCAACGAGCGTTACCTGACGGCGCTCTACCTGCTGACAGTGGCCGACATCCGCGGCACCAGCCCCAAGGTCTGGAACGCCTGGAAAGGCAAGCTGCTCGAAGACCTGTATCGCTATACCTTGCGTGTCCTGGGTGGCCGCGCACCCGACGCAGATGCCGAGGTAGAGGCTCGCAAGCGCGAAGCGCTGACCACTCTGGCCCTGCACGCAGAGCCTTTTGAATCGCACAAGGCGCTGTGGGATACGCTGGACGTGAGCTATTTCATGCGCCATGAGGCCAGCGACATCGCCTGGCACGCGCGCCAGCTGTCACGCCATGTGGGCAAAGCCAAGGCGGTCGTGCGCGCGCGCCGGTCATCGGCGGGCGAAGGCATGCAGGTGCTGGTTTACACGCCCGACGCGCCTGACCTTTTTGCGCGCATCTGCGGCTACTTTGACGAAGCCGGCTTCAGCATTCTGGACGCCAAGATTCACACCGCCAAAAACGGCTATGCGCTGGACACCTTCCAGGTGGTGAGCCCCACGCTGGCCGACCACTACCGTGAACTGGCCGCCATGGTCGAAGCCGAGCTGGACCGGACCATCGAGAACCCAGGTCCATTGCCTCCGCCCAGCAAAGGCCGGGTTTCGCGCCGGGTCAAGAGCTTTCCCATTGCACCCCGGGTGGATTTGCGGCCCGACGAAAAAGCCCAGCGCTGGCTGCTCAGCGTGTCGGCGAGCGACCGGGCCGGGCTTTTGTACCGCATCGCCCGCGTGCTGGCGCGCCACCGCATCAACCTGCAACTGGCGAAAGTCAGCACGCTGGGAGAGCGCGTGGAAGACACCTTCCTGATTGACGGCCCCGAGTTGCAGCACAACAAGGCGCAGATTGCGATCGAGACTGAGCTGCTCGAAGCGCTGAATACCTGATTCTCAAACGGCAGGTTTGCGCAGGTACTGCAGCAGCCGCCCTTTGTAATGACCGCCGTTCCCCGGCAACTCAGTCACACGCGTTTCAGTGCGCGAATAACCCAGCGCATCCATCTTGCGGTTAAAACTGGCCCGGTTGCCCCGATCGGGGTCCACGATCA
Organism: Polaromonas sp.; assembly: GCA_021153985.1. Lineage (GTDB taxonomy): Bacteria > Pseudomonadota > Gammaproteobacteria > Burkholderiales > Burkholderiaceae_C > Polaromonas. The sequence continues at coordinate 39,315 of JAJKJM010000030.1, read as the reverse complement.
GTACCTCGGTGTGGGGCAGCGCGTGCAATTCGATGAATTGCGATAACACCTCTGGCTGGCCACGGTCGTACAGCACGTCGCTGCCGATGATCAAGTCAAAGCGTTCCAGCAGCGGATTGGCCCGCCCCCAATTGCCCGTCTGGTATTTCATCGCGGGCAGATGGTTGAGCTTGAGGTTTTCCAGCAGGAACTCCGCCGCCAGCGGGTGGCAGTCGCTGGCGGTGATGTCGCCGCCGCGGCGGTGCACAACGAGGCTGGCCAGCGCAAGGCCGCAACCGAGCTCCAGAATGCGTTTGCCTTCGAGCTCAAAGGTCAGCATGGCATGGGCCAGCACCCGGCCTGAGGGCCAGAGCAATCCAAATATCGGCCAGGCTGACGAAGAGATGCCTTCGCGTTCGGCTTCGCCCAGGGGATCATGGAATTGCTGCCGGTCCAGCAGCGAGCGCAACTGCAGGTCCTGGCCGCTGCCGCTCACGGTTTCAAATTTCAGCTGGTAGGGAGGTGGGAAAGCAGTTCCGGCGATGGGAACTGGCCCCGAAACGGGAGCGTGCGACATCCGGAAAACTTTCCTTGCGTACAACACGCTCAAGCAGGGCGAGATAGCCCTCAAGTCCGCAGTGTACGCCTCGGGCTATTCCATAGCCGTCATAGCCGTTCCGGATCAATCGTCGTCGGTCGCGTCCAGCCCCGGGAAAAGCACTTCGGTAAACCCGAACTGGCTGAAATCGCGGATACGCATCGGGTAAAGCTTGCCGATCAGATGATCGCATTCGTGCTGGACCACACGTGCATGAAAGCCGTCTACGTTGCGCTCGATCGCATCGCCATACTGGTCAAAGCCGCTATAGCGAATCCGCGAAAGACGCGGGACAAGCCCTCGAAGGCCGGGCACAGAGAGGCAGCCTTCCCAGCCATCCTCTTCTTCAGGGCCGAGGGGTGTGATCAGCGGGTTTAACAACACCGTGCGGGGTACCACCGGCGCATCCGGATAGCGCGGGTTAACCGTATCGGTGCCGAAAATCACCAGTTGCAGGTCAACGCCAATCTGCGGGGCCGCCAGGCCGGCGCCATTGACAGCGCGCATGGTGTCAAACATGTCCGAGATCAGCAGGTGCAACTCGTCAGTGTCGAACGCGGTGGCGGGCTGGGCGACACGCAGCAGCCGGGGGTCGCCCATCTTGAGGATTTCGCGTATGGTCATGCGCCGATTATGGTGGCGCAACGCGGCGCTGAAAAGGCTTGGAACAGCTTATTAGCGCCAATACCTGTACCGGTACGGGCGGTAGTAGTAGCCCGGCGCAGGCGCTACCACGACGGGCGCCGGCTGGACATAAACGGGGCGGGCCGGATAAACCGCTACCGGACCTGGGTCAATGGGCGCCACCACGCAGCCAGACAAAAGAGCGGCAAGCCCGGCGACGGCCGCCAAAGCAGATAAACGCTTGTAATTCATGAAAAGCTCCTGTGTACAGGCCTTTTCAACGTCTGGCGCCACGGCCCGGCCTCACATCCGGCGTGCAAACCCGGTAACGCCATGTAAGACGTTGCCGTTACCCTGTAGTGCTGGCGCCCTTCAAAATCACTCGGAAAGACCGGTCAGCAGGGCCAGCAGGGCCGCTTCGTCGATCACCGGAACCCCTAGCGCCTGCGCCTTGACCAGCTTGCTGCCGGCCTCCTCGCCCGCCACCACGTAGTCGGTCTTTTTACTGACCGAGCCGGCGACCTTGCCGCCTGCAGCCTCCACCCTGTCCTTGGCCTCGTCGCGGCTCAAGGTGGGCAAGGTACCGGTAATGACAAAGGTCTTGCCCGACAGCGGCTGAGGCGCCCGGGCAGCAGGCTCGCCCTCCTCCCAGGTCACGCCGCAGGCACGCAGCTGCTCGACCACTTCGCGGTTGTGCGGCTGTTCAAAGAAGGTGCGAATGCTTTGGGCAACGATGGGGCCGACATCGCTGACTTCCAGCAACTGCTCTTCGGTCGCGTCCATGATGGCGTCCAGCTTGCCGAAGTGGCGCGCCAGTTCCTTGGCGGTGGCTTCACCCACGTGGCGTATGCCCAGGCCAAACAGGAAGCGCGGCAGCGTCGTCTGCTTGGACTTCTCTAACGCCTCGAGCAGATTGTTAGCGGATTTTTCGGCCATGCGGTCCAGGCTGGCCAGCGCCGTCAGGCCCAGCTTGTAAAGGTCGGGCAGTGTGCGGATGACATTGGCATCCACCAGTTGCTCGACCAGCTTGTCGCCCAGTCCTTCGACTTCTACCGCGCGCCGGTGCGCGTAATGCAGGATGGCCTCCTTGCGCTGGGCGCCGCAAAAGAGCCCCCCGGTGCAGCGGTAATCGGCCTCGCCTTCTTCGCGAACGGCGTCCGAACCGCAGACCGGGCACTTGCGAGGCATGGTGAACTGCGGCGCATCTTTCACGCGTTTTTCCAGCAACACGCTGACGACTTCCGGAATCACATCACCGGCGCGACGAACGACGACCGTATCGCCCACCCGCACGTCCTTGCGGCGCGCTTCGTCTTCGTTATGCAGCGTGGCGTTGGTAACGGTGACGCCGCCCACAAACACCGGCGCCAGCTTGGCGACCGGCGTGAGCTTGCCGGTGCGACCCACCTGCACTTCAATCGCCTGCACGGTGGTGAGCTGCTCTTGCGCCGGGTATTTGTGCGCCACCGTCCAGCGCGGCTCGCGCGTGACAAAGCCCATCTTTTTCTGCAGCGCCAGGCTGTTGACCTTGTAGACCACCCCATCAATGTCATAAGGCAGGCTGTCGCGTTGCTTGCCGATGGCTTGATGGAATGCTATCAATTCAGGAGCACCCTGTGCAAGCTGCGTCTGGGCCGCAACCGGAAAACCCCATGAACGAAGCGTCAGCAGCAATTGAAAATGGGTTTCGAACGCCGGGCCGCCCTCTTCCGGCGGGGAGATGTCTCCCAGCCCGTAGGCGAAAAAGCTCAGGCGCCGGCGCGCTGCCAATGCCGGGTCCAGCTGGCGCACGCCGCCCGCCGCCGCATTGCGCGGATTGACGAAGGTTTTCTCGCCTTTGGCGCCCTGGGCGATCTTCTCGCGCTGCTTTTCGTTGAGCGCTTCAAAGTCGGCTCGGCGCATATAGACCTCGCCGCGCACTTCCATGACCGGCGGCGCATCGGCAGGCAAACGCAGCGGAATCTGGTTGATGGTGCGGATGTTCTGCGTCACGTCTTCGCCGACTTCACCGTCACCGCGCGTGGCTGCCTGCACCAGAATGCCGTTTTCATAACGCAAGCTCATGGCCAGGCCGTCGAATTTGAGTTCAGCCACGTATTCAACCGGCGGGTCGGATTCGGCCAGACCCAACTCCTTGCGCACGCGGGTGTCGAAGTTTTTCGCACCGGTGGCCTCGGTGTCGGTTTCGGTGCGAATGCTGAGCATGGGCACTTTGTGGCGCACGCTGGCAAATTGGTCCAGCGGCTTGCCGCCCACGCGCTGGGTCGGGGAATCGGGTGTCAGCAGCTCGGGATGGGCCGCTTCAAGCGCCTGCAATTCCCTGAACAGCCTGTCGTACTCTGCGTCGGGAACACTTGGATCGTCCAGCACGTAGTAGCGATGGGCATGCTGGTGCAAAACCTTGTGCAGTTCATCGCGTTGTTGGGCTGACGTCTTGGCGTTCTCCGGCATCTCGGGGCGGTCCTTTTGGCGAATTTTTTAAAAACAGACGCCAGTTTAGGGGAGCTGCCGCCGGTTGCGCATTCATCCGTCGCCACAACTCAAGATTTACAGCGTTCGGGTTCGGCATCAGGCCAAATCACTGCAAACGATTGAACGCGCTTCCAGACGGCGTCCTGACTTGCCTTCCATTGCGCAAACTCGGCCAAAGGCTGCTGAAACTCGACCACCACGCCGTCCCGCCGGAACGCATGGCGGCAAACGTTGCCGCCTTGGTAGCAATGAAGCCAGGTCGAGACTCTTCCGGTCTTATCCCTGCCCAGGAACTGGAACTGCCTGCTTGACCATCCCCGCGAATCCACGGATTGCTTCTCCAGGCCGGCTTCCATGCCCGCCGGTTCGACCTTATGGTTGCTATCGTTTTGAGCCTGCCAGGCATGCAGGCGCTCAAGGTCGCACAGGGTAACGCGGACCTCAGAGTTGCTCATCTCCATGTCATAGACCAGTTTTCCCGTCCGCAGTGGCAAAGGCTCGAAGTCCCTGCCTCGCGCATAAAAATACAAAACCGGCGGGCGGTCCCCTCCGCTGCCTCGATAGCCAGCCGGAATGTGCCATTGGCCGCGTCCAAGCCAGAAACTGGCCGCTGTATCGACCGCCCGGACTGGCTGCATCGCGGGCAGGTTTTTGGCGAAGTTCGACTGAGGCTCGCACGTCACCGGCCAACCCAGGAAATCCAGGACAAATGCACCACGCCGGTATGACCAGTAAAACCAGGCCGGTGTCCGTACATCGCCGGTTACCAAGGCCGCATGGCGCGAGGAGCCGCCACGGTCAGCCTGCATTGAAAATCCCGATAAATCCCAAAATGTGCGGGCCGGGCGCTGACCCGTCTCGGTGCTGATAGTGAGGCAATAAGGACGGCCATCGGCGGCCAGTTCCGCGGCTTCCTGTGCGGCCGCAACAGTGCGAACAGACCACGCCAGCAAGAAGAACATGGCGATGGCACCGGCCCACCGGAACACGCCACCGGGATGTAGCAGGGAATACCACACTGATTCGGCGCCATTGCCTTTCCGCCAGATGACAGGCGCCCCAAAGAACCATGCAAGCGCCAGCAGGCAGATGCCCAGATGAGTGACCCATCCGGAATCAAACATTTTGTTGAGCAGGACGACGGCCAAGCCCGTCGTCAGCACCGCCATGGTGGCGGAAACAAGAGCCCACGTCAGCAGGTTCGTGGCACGGACTTCTCCTGGCGAAAACGTCTTGGCCGGCTTGAAGAACGCTATTAAAGCCCGGACAACAGCGCCGACGATGAACCCCGCTAGCGCGATAGCAAGAAAGGCAAAGCCCAAACCCGAGAACGGCCCGCCGCACGACCCACATTGCATGCGCTGTTCATCAATCCATAAAACCGTGAACGCCAGGAGTACCAGGACGGAACATGGCACCAACCACAAGCGGGGGATGAGCAGCGCAAACGCCAGCGGCGCCACCATGATGAAAAAAAGGAAGGAAAAGATTTCCACAGCCTGAGCCTCTTCACGAAGAAAAGACCGCAGTCTGTTAGGCCCGCGTGAGGCCGTCATGAAGAAAGTGAAGCCGGCGTGAAGTGGCGCGCCGTCGCCTGCTACCCCTGCTAGCGGCGAATCAGCTGAACAGCCGCCGACCCAGCACAGAACCCGCCGACAAATCACGGCTGTCCAGCGTGTCATACAGCTGCTCGAGGTCGGCATGGATGACTTCCATCGCCTCGGGCCGGATCAGGTTGCCGTTGTCGTCGATGATCACGCCGTCCATGTTGGCGGCCAGGGACAGCGCGGCTTCACACATGCGGGCAAAGGGTTTTTCAGAGCGCAGAACCTGGGGCACATCCAGCGACAGCGTGAGTTCACGCAGCGCCGTCTGTTCGGGGTCTTCGGCCATGGCGGCTTGCGTGTCGAAGGCCAGGCCCAGGATGGGCGCGTGGCCCGGCTGGCTGGCCGGCAGCACCATGCGGCCGGGGATGGATCCGGCGACAAAACCGAGCCGCGCCGCGCTTTGCTGCACGTAGCCAGGGCTCCAGGCGGTATTGACGGCACGCAGGGTGAAGCTCAGTTGCGCATCGTGGCCGCTGGCGAACTGGTCCAGCTCGCGGGCACGGGCGACTTCGTCCAGCATTTCCGGAAACTCCGGTTCGCCGCCTATGGCATCGGCAAACGCTTGCGCTTTCATCACGAATTCGGAATATTCGATCTGGTTGAGCGCGCCGGTGCGGTTGGCCAGTTGCACGCCGCACTGAAACGCGCTGTAGCGATGACCGGCTGTAGGGAACTCCCATTCACCGGTAATGACGCTCAGGCCTTCCACGCCAAAGGGCTTGCTGCCGGCACGGCGGGTACTGGGCATGGCGGCCAGCGCGGCCTCACCCGACACCACACCTTCAATCACTACCGGTGCCACCGCATCAATCAGCACGTCGAGGCCGGGCTTTCTGTCGGTCGTCATGGTGGCAAGCGATGCCAGCGATGCCAAGCCCGAATCCACGTCAAAGCTGGGCTCCTGCCGTTCATCAGCAGCGCCTTCGCCATCCGGCGCCGGTGCGGCCTCTTGGTCGGGAGCGGGCGGTTCCGGCACGGCCTGCTTGGGCAGGTTTCTGCGTGACGACCAGGCGCTGTGCGCCACCACGCCGGCCAGCACCAGCCCGCCCACCACCGCCAGACTGATCTGCATCGTGCTCATGATGGATCAGGCGGCTTCGGCAAAACCGATGGCAGCTTCCATGTCCACCGCCACAATGCGCGAAACGCCCTGCTCCTGCATGGTCACGCCGATCAACTGCTCGGCCATTTCCATGGCGATCTTGTTGTGGCTGATGAAGAGGAACTGGGTTTCCTTGCTCATGGAGCGTACCAGCTTGGCATAGCGCTCGGTGTTGGCGTCGTCCAGCGGCGCGTCGACCTCATCCAGCAAGCAGAACGGTGCGGGGTTGAGCTGGAAGATGGCAAATACCAGTGCGATGGCCGTGAGCGCCTTTTCACCGCCCGAGAGCAGGTGAATGGTCTGGTTCTTCTTGCCGGGCGGCTGGGCGATCACCTGCACGCCGGCGTCGAGGATTTCCTCGCCCGTCATCATGAGCTTGGCGTTGCCGCCGCCGAAGAGTTCGGGGAACATGCGGCCGAAATGGCCGTTCACCGTGTCAAAGGTACTGGAAAGCAAATCACGCGTTTCGATGTCGATCTTCTTGATCGCGTCTTCCAGCGTGGTCATGGCTTCGTTCAGGTCGGCAGATTGCGCGTCGAGGAACTGCTTGCGTTCGCGTGCCGTGCTCAGTTCGTCCAGCGCGGCCAGATTGACGGCGCCCAGCGACTGGATCTCGCGGTTGATGCGGTCGATCTCGCCTTGCAGTCCGGTCAGGCGCACATTGCCGGTCTGGATGGACGCTTCTACCGCCGCCAGGTCGGCCTGCGCGTCGGCCAGCAACTGCGCGTACTGCTCAAAGCCCAGGCGGGCGGCCTGCTCTTTCAGCTGGAACTCGGTGATGCGCTGGCGCAGCGGGTCAAGCTCGCGCTCCAGTTGCAGGCGCCGCTCGTCGCTGGCGCGCAGTTTGTTGGTCAGGTCGTCGTACTGGCTGCGCTTGGCGCCCAGGTCGGCTTCGCGCTCGAGCTTCACGCTCAGTGCGCTTTGCAGGCCGGCTTGCGCGGCGGCGTCGGTCAGGCGCGTGAGTTCTTCGCGGGCTTGGGCTTCCTCACTGGCGATAGAGCTGGCCTGTTGGGCGGCGATGTCGATGGAGCGGGTCAGCTCTTCGCGGCGGGACGCCAGGCTGCGCAACGCAAACGCGGCTTCCTGCGCCTGGCGCTCCAGCGTGCGCTGTTGCTCGCGTGATTCCCCCAGCTTGCGTTCGGTTTCGATCACGCGGTCATCGAGCTGCGCGTGGCGTTCCTGGCTGTCCGCCAGTTGCATGTCGAGTTCTTCAAAGCGCCCTTCTGCCGTGACCTTGCGCTCTTGCAACTCACCAAGCTGCGCCTCGATTTCGGCCATGTCGGCTTGAATCTGCTCGCTGCGGGCACGCGTTTGTTCGGCCAGCTGCGTCAGGCGCAGGACTTCAACCTGCAGCTCATGGGTGCGGCTCTGGCCTTCGGCGGTTTCGCGGCGTGCCGTAGCCAGGCGCTGGGCGGCGTCGGCGTAGGCGGCTTCGGCGCGAATCAGCGCGGAGCGGGCCTCTTCGCTGATCAGGGCCTGGGCCTTGAGCTGCTTGTCGAGGTTTTCAATCTCCTGGGCACGGGCCAGCAGGCCGGCCTGTTCGGAATCCTGGGCGTAAAAGCTCACGCTGTGGTGCGTCACGGCGTGGCCGCTCTGCACGTAAATCACTTCACCGGCTTGCAGCTTGTCGCGCGCGGCGAGCGCGTCGTCCAGGCCTTGGGCCGTGTAGCAGCCTTGCAGCCAGTCGCCCAGCAATGCCGACTGGCCAGCGTCATTCAAACGCAGCAGTTCGGTCAGCGGTTTGAGTGTGATGGCCGCGTTGGCGCGCGCAGGTGCGGCGGCGCTGGGCGGCGAATAGAACGAGAGCTTGGCAGGTGGCGTGTCGCGGCCATCAGTACCGGCAAAGCCGCGCACCATGTCGAGCCGGCTGACTTCCAGCGCGCCCAAACGCTCACGCAGTGCGGCTTCGAGCGCGTTTTCCCAGCCTTGTTCGATGTGAATGCGGCTCCACAGGCCTTGCAGGCCATCGAGGCCATGCTTGGCCAGCCAGGGCTTGAGTTTGCCGTCGGTCTTGACCTTTTCCTGCAGGGCCTTGAGCGCCTCCATGCGCGCCGACAGGTCGGCCCGCTTGGCGGATTCGGTGTTGACGGTGTGCTGCAGCGTGCGGCGCTCTTCGTCGAGCTGCGGCACGCTGTCGGTCAGTTCGTGCAGGCGGGCTTCGGCTTCAGCTTGCGCTTCTTGCGCGGCGCTGAACTGCGTGTTCAGGTTGGCCAAGCGAGCTTCGTCGGGGGCGTTGAGCGCGTTGCGGTCGGCGGTGAGCTTTTCAAGGCGCAGGCTTAAGGAGCGCGACTGCTCTTCGATATTGCGCTGGTCAGCCGCAAGCACCTGGATTTGCTGCTGCACCTGGCTGACGCTGGCGCGTTGTTCATTGGCTTTAGCCTGGGCCTGGCGCAGGGCGTCTTCCAGGGCCGGCAGCTGCGTCTGGTGCTCTTCGGTCTGCGCGGCCAGCAGCTCGGCCTTTTCTTCGGCTTCAATGGCTTGCGCGGCGAGGTTTTCCGTCTCGACGGCGGCGTCTTCCTTGCGCGTGGCCCACTGGGCGGTTTGCTCTTTCAGCTGGGCCAGGCGCTGCTCGACGCGCTGGCGGCCGTCGACCACAAAACGGATCTCGGCCTCCAGGCGGCCGACTTCGGCGCTGGCTTCATACAACTTGCCTTGGGCCTGGTTGACCTGATCACCAGCGGAGTAATGAGCCTGGCGAATGGTTTCCAGGTCGGCCTCGATGTGGCGCAGGTCGGCGACGCGGCTTTCCAGGTCGTTCACGGCTTTTTCGGCGTCGGCCTTGACCTTGGACTGGTCGGCTTCGCTTTCGGCGCGCTTGAGGAACCACAGCTGGTGCTGCTTCAGGCTAGCGTCGGCATGCAGCGTGTTGTAGCGCATGGCGACTTCGGCCTGCTTTTCGAGCCGGTCGAGGTTGGCGTTGAGCTCGCGCAGGATGTCTTCAACACGGGTCAGGTTCTCGCGGGTGTCCGACAGGCGGTTGGCGGTCTCGCGGCGTCGTTCTTTGTATTTGGAAACGCCGGCGGCTTCTTCGAGGAACAGGCGCAGCTCTTCGGGCTTGGACTCGATGATGCGGCTGATGGTGCCCTGGCCGATGATGGCGTAGGCGCGCGGGCCCAGGCCGGTGCCCAGGAACACGTCCTGCACGTCGCGGCGGCGCACCGGCTGGTTGTTGATGTAGTAGCTGGAGGTGCCGTCGCGCGTCAGCACGCGCTTGACGGCGATCTCGACAAACTGGCCCCACTGGCCGCCGGCGCGGTGGTCGGCGTTGTCAAACACCAGCTCCACGCTGGAGCGGCTGGCGGGTTTGCGCGTGGTGGTGCCGTTGAAGATGACGTCCTGCATGGACTCGCCGCGCAGTTCGGAGGCCTTGCTTTCGCCCAGCACCCAGCGCACCGCGTCCATGATGTTGGACTTGCCGCAACCGTTGGGGCCCACCACACCGACCAGTTGGCCCGGCAGTACAAAATTGGTGGGCTCTGCAAATGACTTGAAACCAGATAGCTTGATCGAATTGAGACGCACGGCTGTCCCTGTTTTTTGAGCCTGAGGCAGGGCCTGCGAGGCCCGAACCCGTTGATTTTTATAGCGTTTTACGGCAAAACGCTGACACACGCCATGTACCACTTTCAGTAGCGCACGGTCCGCCATGTTACCCGAGCGGGACCGGGATTTTGCCGGGAAAAAGGCCCTTGACGGACCCGGCGTGAAACACTTTGCTTCGGGTGGCAGCGCGCTTCGGTTTCGCGCCGCTGGCCCGGAACGAGCGCGAACCGGTTGGGCACCAGGAAATTTTGAATGAAATCGGCCTCTAGCCCAATAACCACCTCGGTCAACAGCTACCAATTTGATAGCAAACTCAGCAAGCTACTGCAAGCCCCTTCCCAGGTCCGCGGCCTGGCGGCAAGGCAAGGCTGGATAATCCGGGTATGAATCCCCTGCTTTCACGCCTTCAGCCCTATCCTTTTGAGCGGCTGCGCCTGCTGCACGCCGACGTCACCCCCAATCCGGCCTACAAACCCATCAGCCTGGGCATCGGCGAACCCCGCCATGCCACGCCCCAGCTCGTCAAAGACGCCCTGACGGCCAGCCTGAGTGGGCTGGCGAGCTACCCCGGCACACTGGGCGAGCCCAAGCTGCGCCAGTCCATGACCGACTGGATGGCTCGCCGCTACGGCCTGAAGCTGGACCCGGCCACGCAAATCCTGCCCGTCAATGGCTCGCGCGAAGCCCTCTTTTCCCTCGCGCAAACCGTGCTGGACGCCAGCAAACCGGGCGCCACCGTGGTCTGCCCGAATCCGTTCTATCAAATTTATGAGGGCGCAGCCCTGCTCGCCGGGGCGCAGACCTGGTTTGCCCCCAGCGACCCGGCGCGCAACTTCGGCATCGACTGGGCGGCCGTGCCGGCCGAGGTATGGGCCAAAACCCAGCTGGTGTTTGTCTGCTCGCCCGGCAATCCCACCGGCTCGGTGATGTCGCTGGCCGAATGGAAGCTGCTGTTTGAACTCAGCGACCGCTACGGCTTTGTGATTGCTTCTGACGAGTGCTACAGCGAGATTTATTTCCGTGACGAAGCGCCCCTGGGCGGCCTGCAGGCGGCCTCGCAACTGGGCCGGCATGACTTCAAGAACCTGATCTCCCTCACCAGCCTGTCCAAGCGCAGCAATGTGCCCGGTCTGCGTAGCGGCTTTGTGGCCGGCGATGCGGCGCTGATCAAGCCGTTTTTGCTCTACCGCACCTACCACGGCAGCGCCATGAGCCCCATCGTGCAGGCGGCCAGCGTGGCAGCCTGGAACGACGAGCAGCACGTGGTCGACAACCGCGCCATGTACCGCGAAAAATTCGCCAAAGTCACGCCCATGCTGTCAACCGTGATGGACGTGGCCCTGCCCGACGCCGGCTTTTATCTGTGGGCCGCCATTCCTGAAGTCTTCAAAGGCTCAGACACCGAGTTCTCGCGCCAGCTTCTCGCTCTCTACAATGTCGTGGTGTTGCCGGGCAGTTACCTGGCACGCGATGCGCAGGGGCACAACCCCGGCGCCGGCAGAATCCGCATGGCGCTGGTGGCAGAAACCGCCGAATGCGTGGAAGCGGCAGAGCGCATCGTCCAGTTCATCCAATCCAAAGTTCACTGAAAAACCATTCTCATGAATCAAGCCAACCTGCAAGCGCTCCAGCAAACCATTGACGCCGCCTGGGAAGACCGCGCCAACCTGTCGCCCAAGTCGGCGCCCAAGGACATCCTGGAGGCAGTCGAGCAAACGATCTCCCAGCTGAACAATGGCTCGCTGCGCGTAGCCACCCGCGAAAGCGTCGGCGTATGGACGACACACCAGTGGATCAAAAAGGCCGTGCTGCTGAGCTTTCGCCTGCAGGACAACGAACTCATGCGAGCCGGCGACCTGGGCTTTTTCGACAAGGTCAAAACCAAGTTTGCCCACCTGAGCGAAACCGAAATGCGCGCCACCGGCGTGCGCGTGGTGCCGCCAGCCGTGGCACGCCGCGGCAGCTTTATCGCCAAGGGCGCGATCCTGATGCCCAGCTACGTCAACATCGGCGCCTGGGTCGGCGAAGGCACCATGGTCGACACCTGGGCCACCGTGGGCAGTTGCGCGCAAGTCGGCAACAACGTGCACCTGTCGGGTGGCGTAGGCTTGGGTGGCGTGCTGGAGCCTTTGCAAGCCAACCCCACCATCATTGAAGACAACTGCTTTATCGGCGCCCGCTCCGAAGTGGTCGAAGGCGTGATCGTCGAAGAAAACTCGGTGATCTCGATGGGGGTCTACATCGGCCAGAGCACGCCAATTTATGACCGTGAAGCCGACACCGTCACCTATGGCCGCATCCCTGCGGGTTCCGTCGTGGTGTCGGGCAATTTGCCCAAGGCCGGCGGCAAGTACAGCATGTACTGCGCGGTGATCGTCAAGCGCGTGGACGCGAAAACCCGCTCGACCACCAGCTTGAATGACCTTCTGCGCGACTGATCACCCGGCTTGGCGGCTTGATTGCACACATTGAAATGACAGGGAGCGGACTATGAGCACGATGGAAAGAATCCTTCGCTTGATGGCGGACAAAAAGGCGTCGGACGTTTACCTGTCGGCGCATTCTCCCGCCCTGATCAAAATCAACGGCCAGGCCATTCCCATCAATGCGCAAATCCTGCCGGCCGACGCGCCGCGCAACCTGCTGGCCGAGGTGCTGCCGCCTGAGCGCATCGAAGAGATGGAAGAAATGGGCGAGCTCAACATGGCGCTGCCGATCGCCGGGCTGGGCAATTTCCGGATCAGCGCTTTCAAGCAGCGAAGCACTTACGCCGCGGTGATCCGCTACATTCCCACCGAAATCCCGCCGCTCGAAAGCCTGAACGTGCCGCCCATCCTGGCCGACCTGATCATGGAAAAGCGCGGGCTGCTGCTGATGGTAGGCTCCACAGGCGCCGGCAAGAGCACCACGCTGGCCGCGATGATGGACCACCGCAATGAAACCACGCTGGGCCACATCCTCACAATTGAAGACCCGGTCGAATTTTTGTTCACCAACAAAAAATCGGTGGTCAATCAGCGCGAAGTCGGCAGCGACACGCAATCCTTGCAAGTGGCGCTGAAAAACGCGCTGCGCCAGGCGCCTGACGTGATCCTGATCGGTGAAATCCGCGACCGGGAAACCATGTCGGCCGCGATTGCCTATGCGCAGTCGGGCCACCTGTGCCTGGCCACCATGCACGCCAACAACAGCTACCAGGCGCTGAACCGTATCCTGAGCTTCTACCCGGTGGAAGTGCGCAGCACCATGCTGGGCGACCTGGGCGCGGCCCTCAAAGCCATCGTGTCGCAGCGCCTGCTGCGCACCCAGGACGGCGGCCGCACGCCGGCCGTGGAGGTCATGCTCAACACCAAGCTGATTTCCGAACTGATTGAAAAAGGCGACTTCTCGGGCGTGAAAGAAGCCATGGAAAAATCCATGGCCGAAGGCTCGCAGACCTTTGAGCAGGACATCGCCAAGCTGATCGTTGACGGCACCGTCACGCGCAAGGAAGGCATCCTCTATGCCGACTCGCCGACCAACCTGATGTGGCGGCTGGAGAATGACTTCGCCATCAAGGCCAAGGCGCTGGAGCCTGAAGAGGACCCGGATGACGAACCGTCCTTTACCGAGATCACGCTGGACGTGAAACACTGAAAAAACACGACGGCGCTCGTCTCTTCGGGCCGACTCGAATGCGACTGAACGACCATGTCCCGAACCCTGCACCTTGCTGAGCAACTGATCTCCCGCCCCTCCGTCACGCCTGAGGACGCAGACTGCCAGGCCATGCTGATTGCCCGGCTGGCGCCTCTGGGCTTCCAGTGCGAAACCATCGTCAGCGGCCCCGAAAGTTTTCGCGTTACCAACCTGTGGGCCAAACGCGAAGGAAACCTTAAGAGTTTTAGGCCCCCAGCCCAGGCAGCACCTGGGCTAGCAGCTCCTGAATTGATAGCAAAAACAGGCAAGGTCAAAACACTGGTTTTCGCAGGCCACACCGACGTGGTGCCCACCGGCCCGCTCGACCAGTGGCAGAGCCACCCTTTCACCCCCAGCCATCGCGGTGGAAAGATGTACGGGCGCGGCACCGCCGACATGAAGACCTCCATCGCAGCCATGGTGGTGGCAGTTGAGGAATTCCTGGCAGCCAACCCCACCCCCGCCCTGTCGATCGCCTTCCTGGTCACCAGCGACGAAGAAGGCCCGGCCGTGGACGGCACCGTCATGGTGTGCGAACAGCTCAAGGCGCGCGGCGAAGTGCTCGACTACTGCATCGTGGGCGAACCCACTTCGGTCGACAAACTCGGTGACATGATCAAAAACGGCCGCCGCGGCACCATGAGCGGCAAGCTCACCGTCAAGGGCGTGCAAGGCCACATCGCCTACCCGCACCTGGCCAAGAACCCGATCCATCTCTTTGCACCGGCGCTAGCCGAACTGGTCGCCACCGAATGGGACCAAGGCAATGCGTTTTTCCCGGCCACCAGCTGGCAGGTGTCCAACATTCATGGCGGCACCGGCGCCTCCAATGTGATTCCGGGCGAGCTGGTGGTGGACTTCAACTTCCGCTTCTGCACCGAATCCACGCCCGAAAGCCTGCAACAGCGCTTACAGGCAGTGCTCAGCCGCCACCAGCTTGAGTACGACCTGAAATGGACCTTGGGCGGCCTGCCCTTCCTGACGCCCCCCGGCACGCTGGTCGACGCGGTGCGCGGCGCGATCCAGGCCGAAACCGGCCTGCAAACCGAGCTATCGACCACTGGCGGCACCAGTGACGGCCGCTTTATTGCCAAGATTTGCCCCCAGGTCATTGAGTTCGGCCCTATCAACGCCACCATCCACAAGATCAACGAACACGTGCTGGTGAGTTCGCTCGATCCGCTCAAGAACATCTACAAGGGCGTGCTGGAACGGCTGGAACAAGTGGAAGTGGCATGACCGACGCCACATCCTCAACGCCCCTGACGGTGCTGGCGCTGGTCGAAGAGGCAGCTGCCCGGCTGGACGCCGCAGGCCTGAGCTATTCAGACGGTTTCGGGCAGGGAACAACCAACGCCTTTGACGAAGCTGCCTGGCTGGTGCTGTGGAAGCTGGGCTTGCCGCTGGACGACCTCGATTCAGTAGAAAATCGGCCTGTAGCCCAGGCTGAGCATGAACAGGTTGCTATGCTTTTGGAAGCACGCATCAGCACCCGCAAGCCTGCTGCCTACCTCACGAACGAAGCCTGGCTCATGGGCTTGCCCTTTTACGTGGATGAGCGCGTGATTATTCCGCGCTCGCTGATTGCCGAGTTGCTGGCCGACGCCAGCATCGACCCCTGGCTGGGCGAGCACACCCAGCGGGTGCTTGACCTGTGCACCGGCAACGGCAGCCTGGCTGTGCTGGCGGCCATTACCTACCCCGATGTGGCGGTGGACGCCGCCGACATCAGCCTGGACGCTTTGGAGGTCGCCCGTATCAATGTGGACCGCCATCACCTGGACGGCCGCATCACGCTGATCGAATCCGACGGGCTCGCGGCTTGCCCTGGCCTCTATGACCTGATTTTGTGCAATCCGCCCTATGTCAATGCAGCTAGCATGGCGGCCCTTCCGGCCGAATTCCGCGCCGAGCCCGGCCTGGCGCTGGACGGCAACCGGCACGGCGGCACCGACGGCATGGACTTCATTCGAGACCTTTTTCAAAACGCCGCACGCCATATGAGCGAAAATGCAGTCTTGGTGCTGGAAATCGGCAATGAGCGCGAGAATTTTGAGCGCGCGTTCCCGGCGCTTGAACCGCTGTGGTTCGAAACCAGCTCGGGTGCTGACCAGGTTTTACTGCTTACACGCGAACAACTGGCCTAAAGCCGATCGCCGAAGCCCGCCGCTCTGAGCCGCTGGCGCGCCTCTTGCACAAGGGCAAAGCGCCTGCCGCGCTGCCCGATTCACTTTCCTGAAGTTGCTATTGAAATGATTACCCTTAAAAACGTCGTGCTGCGCCGCGGCGCCAAAGTGATTCTGGACGGTGCGTCCGTCACCCTCAACCCCGGCGAGAACGTCGGCCTGGTGGGGCGTAACGGCGCAGGCAAGTCCTCGTTGTTTGCCATGCTCAACGGAACACTGCATGAAGACGGCGGCGAGTTTTCGATTCCCACGCAGTGGCGCATGGCGCAGGTGGCGCAGGACATGCCCGAAACCGAACAAAGCGCCACCGACTACGTGATCGAAGGCGATGTGGTGCTGATGGCCGCGCAAGCCGAGGTGACGGCCGCCGAAGAGAGCGGCGACGGCGACCGCATGGCGCACGCTTACATGGAGCTGTACGACTCCGGCGCACACGACTCACAGGCGCGCGCCCAAGCGCTGATCCTGGGCCTGGGCTTCAAGGTCAGCGAACTGGACAATCCGGTCAACAGCTTTTCTGGCGGCTGGCGCATGCGCTTGCAGCTGGCGCGCGCGCTGATGTGCCCGTCCGACCTGTTGCTGCTCGACGAACCCACCAACCATCTGGATTTGGACGCATTGGTCTGGCTGGAAGCCTGGCTGAAAAAATACCAGGGCACCATGCTGGTCATCAGCCACGACCGCGAATTTCTCGATGCTGTGACCAATGTGACGGTGCATATCGAAAGCGCCAAACTGACGCGTTACGGCGGCAACTACAGCAAGTTCGAAGATTTGCGCGCAGAGCAGATGGCGCTGCAGCAAACCGCGTTTTCCAAGCAGCAAGACAAGATTGCCCATCTGCAGAAGTTCATCGCCCGCTTCAAGGCCAAGGCCAGCAAGGCCAAGCAGGCGCAAAGCCGCGTCAAGGCACTGGACCGCATGGAGAAAATCGCGCCACTGCTGGCTGAGGCCGACTTCACATTCGAGTTCAAGGAACCGGCCAACCTGCCCAACCCCATGCTGTCGATGCAGAACGCCTACTTCGGCTACCCGCCGCCCGAAGGCGCTCCTGAAGGCACGCCACCCACTGTCATCGTGCAAAACGTCAGCAAATCAGTGCTGGCCGGCCAGCGCATCGGCATCCTGGGCGCCAATGGCCAGGGCAAATCGACGCTGGTCAAAACCGTCGCCCGCGCGCTCACGCCCATCGAAGGCGAAATGATTGAAGGCAAGGGCCTGAACATCGGCTACTTCGCCCAGCAGGAGCTGGACGTGCTGCGCCCCGCGGACAACCCGCTGGAGCACATGATCCGCCTGGTCAAGGAAGTCACGGCCGCGGGCAAGATGGGCAACCAGCCCACGCGCGAGCAGGACTTGCGCAGCTTTCTGGGCAACTTCAATTTCGGCGGCGACATGGTCAAGCAGGCCGTGGGCAGCATGAGCGGTGGCGAAAAAGCGCGGCTGGTGCTGTGCATGATCGTCTGGCAGCGCCCCAACCTGCTGCTGCTTGATGAGCCGACCAACCACCTGGACCTGGCCACGCGCGAGGCGCTGTCCATGGCGCTCAACGAGTTTGAAGGCACCGTGATGCTGGTCAGCCACGACCGTGCGCTGCTGCGCGCCGTTTGCGACGAGTTCTGGATGGTGTCGCAAGGGGGCGTTGCACCGTTTGACGGCGACCTTGACGATTATCAGAAATACCTGCTCGACCACGCCAAGCGCCAGCGCGAGGAAGCCAAGAAGACCGGCAGCGCGGCCCCTGCCGCCGCTGTCAAGTCAGCTGCAGCAGCTACACCGGTTGCAGCGGCTGAAGAAAAGAAACCTGTGCCGCGCGAGACGCCCGAGCAGCGCAAGCTCGACGCCCAGCGCCGCCAGCAGCAAGCCGAAGCCACCAAGCCCTTGCGCAAGGAAATCGAAAAAATCGACCTGCGCATGAAGGCGCTGACCACCGAACGCGATAGCCTGCAGGCGTTGCTGACTACCACCACCGCGCCGGCGGAGATCGCCCAGACCGGCAAACGCCTCAAAGCCATCGAAGGTGAAATAGACATGCTGGAAGAACGGTGGCTTGAGCTGACCGAACAGATCGAGACCGCTGCGGTATAAAGTGCCAGAGAGGCTGGTCATCTGTTCCGGTTACGGCAAACGGACGGTTCAGTTTCCCGGCTTTTAGTTCAACACCGCCAGGAGAGCAACGCGATGCCCACCGCCCTGCAAATGGCGTCCGATGACGCCGCTCTCGCCGCCGCCGTCAAACGCAGCCGCAAGCTGCTGAACAAGCGCGCCGTCGTCGCCGCCGCAGCCAGCGCCGTGCCGGTACCCGGGCTTGACTGGATGGTGGACGCGGCGATGCTGTCAAAGCTCATTCCCGAAATCAACAAGGAATTCGGCCTCACGCCGCAGCAACTCGATCGGCTTGAACCTAAAAAGCGCGACCAGGTCCAGAAGGCCGTCACCATGGTGGGCTCTGTCCTGATCGGCAAGTTCATCAGCCGCGACCTGGTGATCAAGGCCGCCACCAAGATTGGCGTGCGCCTGACGACCAAGCAGGTTGCCAAATACGTGCCGCTGGCAGGGCAGATTGTCTCGGCCGCTGTGGGCTACGCCGCCATCCGCTACTTCGGTGAAGAGCACATGAAGGATTGCATACGGGTGGCGAAGCAGGCGCAGCTGGATGTGCCGGCGCTGGAATATTCGGCTTGAGCGCCTTGGGCTCCGCGTTCGATTGCGACGCAAGGTATCGCGCCCAGAAAAACAAAAGGACCTAGCCTTGCGGCTAAGTCCTTGATGTACCTGGTGGGTTCTGACAGATTCGAACTGTCGACCTACGGATTAAGAGTCCGCTGCTCTACCAACTGAGCTAAGAACCCGGAATTTCTGGTGGGACCAGCGGGGGTCGAACCCACGACAAACGGATTAAAAGTCCGCTGCTCTACCAACTGAGCTATGGTCCCAAGGTTGCATCTTGCGATACATCCCGGTTTTTACTGCTTTGAGGGCAGCAAAGCCTTGAATTATAGCGTGATTTTTTATCTCACCGCAAAAACTCAGGCCGCAATTTTGTCGAGCGCCCAGCCTGCCGCGCACAGGCCGAAGGTGGAGGTCACACTCACGACCGATCCATAACCGTGGCAGTTCAGGCTCCCGTCGCTTTGGGCTGCTGCAGCCGGCTGCAGGACCGCCTCGCGGCTGAACACGCAGGCCACACCGATCTTGCCTTTGCGCGCGCCGCCATGCTCTTTGCGCAGCCTGTAACGTAACTGCGCCAGCAGCGGGTCATGCGTGACCAGGGACAGGTCGTCAATGTCGACGCGGTGCGCAAGCCGCTTGCCGCCGGCTGCGCCCACGCTGACCAGATTCACCTTGTTGGCAATGGCCCAGGCAGCCATGGCCGTTTTGGCCTTGACCTGATCGCAGGCGTCGATCACGGCGAAGTGCTTGCGATCAAAGTCCGCTTCCAGGCCAAGAATGCCGGGCCAGTTGGCAGCATCAACAAACTCTTCGATGCCGTCGACGCGGCACCCTGGATGAATCTGCGCGATGCGTTCACGCATGGCTTGCACCTTAGCTTGCCCCAGCGTGCTGTCCAGTGCATGCACTTGCCGGTTGATATTGGATTCGGCGATGTGGTCAAGGTCAATCAAAGTGAGGCGCGCCACGCCGCTTCGGGCCGCGGCCTCGGCGGCCCAGGAGCCCACACCGCCCAAACCCACCACCACGATGTGCGCCTGGCGTATTCGTTGCGCGCCAGCCGCTCCATAAAGGCGCGCCAGACCGCCGAAACGGCGCTCCAGATCAGCAGGGAGCTCTTCGATAAAGGAGGTCATGGCTTGTGAAGCAATGTACGCTTCAGACTGAGTGTTCAAGCCGCCAGACCTGGTATTTCAACCCTGCCACGCAACCGACCAGGATTGCGGCCAGCGCCACAAAGCTGGTCGCGCTCAGGGTGGAGATGCCGGACAGCCCCTGCCCCACGGTGCAGCCCATGGCGCAGACGCCGCCCACGCCCATCAGCGTGGCACCCACCAGGTGGTTGGCGGTGTCTTCCGCGTCGCGAAAACCTTCCCACCGGAAATTGCGCGACAGCACTGCATAAACGGCAGAGCCGGCCACTACGCCAAATACCGACACGATACCGAGCGTGAGGACCTTGCTCTTGTCGCTGAAAAACATGAGCCAGTCCACGGTATAGGCCACCGGCGACACAAAGCTCAGCGCCTCGGCCCTGCCCGAATTGGTGGCGAGGAACGCCTCTTGCAGGGTTTCAGGATGCTCGGCCACATAGCCCAGCCTTCCGCTTACCCACCACATGGCCGCTACAACAGCGCCTATGCCCAGGCCGGCAAGCAAATTGTCAAAGCGCCGGAAGTCCTCGCCAAACAAGGCCCAGACGATCAGTCCCAGCCCGATCAGGATAGCCAGGCCGATTCCCGCTGCTGCAGGCGAAATGCCGGTCGCGCCGGCCACCCAATTTGGCAAAGTAGCGTTGGTCGCGAAATCAACAGCCACCTTGTCGACGGTAGCCACACGCACCACAGCGGTGATGCCTTTGAGCGTGGCAAAGGCTGCGATGCCCATGACGGCGAACACCACGACCGATTTCAAGCTGCCTCCGCCAATGCGCACCAAAGTCTTGCTGCCGCACCCGGAAGCGAGCACCATGCCGAAACCGAACATGGCGCCGCCCACCAGAGCCGAAAGCCAGATAAAACGGTTGGAGGCATAAAGCGTTTTGGCGGGGTCGATCACACCGGCCGCAGCCATGGTGAAAAAGCCGATCATGGCGACGCCAATCGCCATGCCCCACATGCGCATGCGGGTCCAGTCGCCCATGTTCACGATGTCGCTGACGGCGCCCATGGTGCAAAAGTGTGTGCGCTGGGCAATCGCGCCGAAAACCATCGAGAGAATGAAACCGGCCCAGAGAACCTGGGCCGTGAGACTGTTGAGTGCGGAGATATCCATTGCCCGATTTTAGGGGCGAATGATTTTCTACCCCGGGCCGGCCGGATAGCCTGCCCGGGGTACGGCTTACTTCAGCTTGGCCAGACGCTCTTTGGCCACACCGGCAGCTTCAGCTTGAGGATAGGCCTTGACCAGGTCCTCGAGCGTCTTGCGGGCCGACTTGGTGTCCTTGAGCTCTATCTGGCAATTGGCCAGCGAGAGCATGGCTTCCGGCGCACGCATGTGATCGGGTTCGGCCGTCACGAGCGAGCGGAAATTGGTTACCGCATCGCGGTAATTGCGAAGCGCGTATTGCGCATTGCCCAGCCAGAACAAGGCCGAAGCCCGGTAGCCGGTTTGCGGGTAGCGCTTCATAAAAGCCAGAAAGCTGGTCTGCGCAGCCGCGAAGTCGCCCTTGCGAAGGGTGGCCAGCGCGGTTTCGAATTCCTGCTTTTCAGCAGGGTCGGCGACGAATTCCTTGCCGTCCACGCTGACCTTGCCCGGCTCGAACTTGCGCAGGCGCTCGTCCACGCCCGTCGTCAAGTCTTTCTGGGTGCGCTGCATCTCTACAACGTTGCGCGTCAGGTTTTCGTTTTGCCCGCGCAGGGTGGCAAGCTCGTTGCGCAACGCATCGATCTGGTTGGACAGGTCAAGCAGGCTGCGGCGCAGCTGGGCATTGTCTTCAGCGGTTTTTCGCACCTCATCAGCCATGCGTTGCTGCGAGCTGTCAACCTTCTGCCGCAGGTCGAGGATCGCCTTGCGGGCTTCATCGTCTTCAAACAGGCCGGCGTGTGCACTGAACGCCAGCATGCCAGCCGCGACCGTCGCGGCAACCCGGAACATTTTCACGGTGGGCGCCCTGCTTAGCGGTAATTGAGTTCAGCGCGGCGGTTCTTCGCCATGGCTTCTTCGTCGGAACCGGGAACTGCCGGTTTTTCCTTGCCGAAGCTCACGGCTTCCACCTGGCTGTCTGCCACGCCCAGCAAGCCGAGCGCACGGCGTACGGCTTCAGCACGCTTTTGGCCCAGGGCCAGGTTGTACTCGCGGCCACCACGCTCGTCGGTATGGCCTTCGATGGCCATCTTGCGCGTCTTGTTGGCGGTCAGGTACTTGGCGTGGGCTTCAATCAGGCCCTGGAACTCGGGCTTGACCACATAGCTGTCGAAGTCGAAGTAGATGATCCTGGCGGTATTGGCCGGGCCGGCGAGCGACGCATCGGCACCTTCCACCTGGACTGTCGGGACGCCACGGCCGGAACCGCCTGCCGGGTCGGCCTGCTGGGTCTGGCCCGTACGGTCTTCGACGGGCACGTCGTTCAGCTTGACACCGGAGCCGCAGGCCGTCAGCGTGGCCGCCAGGATGAGGGTGGAAATGATCGAAAAAATGGTGCGCTTCATGAAGTACCTCTACAAAAAATAAAAATAAGCTGAATGAAAAATGATGCTTAACGCTGGAAGGGTCCCCAATCGGGCTCCCGGATATCGCCGCTGGCGCCGGACAGCCTGGCCTTGATCTTGCCGTCCAGCGTGGTCGTCATCAGGGCTTCCCTGCCCTGCTGCTGGGTGGCGTACACGATCAGGCGGCTGTTGGGCGCAAAACTCGGGCTTTCGTCGGCCGTGGTGTCGGTGATTGGAGTGACCGTTCCGCTGGCAAGTTCCATGACGTGCAGTTTGAATGCGCCGCCGACCCGGGAAACATAGGCAAGCCACCGGCCATCCGGGCTGACAGCCGGAGAAATGTTGTAGCTGCCCGTAAAGGTGACCCTCTCGGCATTTCCGCCGCCCGGGCTCATGCGGTAAATCTGCGGCGCGCCCCCGCGGTCGCTGACAAAATAAATATAGCGTCCGTCCGGCGAAAAGGCCGGCTCGGTATCGATGCTGGAAGATTGGGTCAGCCGCCTTGGCTCACCCCCGCCCAAGCCTATGGAATAGAGCTGCGAGCCGCCATCGCGGCTGAGCGTCGCCACCAGTTGCTTGCCGTCCGGCGACCAGGCCGGCGCACTGTTGGAGCCCCGGAAGTTGGCGAGCAGACGCCGCTTGCCGCTCGCCACGTCATGCGAATAGATGACGGGTTTGCGGGACTCAAAAGAAACGTACGCCAACTGGGAGCCATTGGGCGACCATGCCGGCGAAATGATCGGTTCGGGGCTGGTCAGGGCGGATTGCGCGCCCTCGCCGTCGGAGTCGGCCACCCAGAGGTTGTATTTCTGGGCCGCCTTGGTGACGTAAGCAATGCGGGTCGAGAAAATGCCTTTCTCGCCGGTGAGCTTTTCATAGACAAAATCGGAGATACGGTGCGCGGACAGGCGCAGATCAGCGGACCCTACCGTGTAGCTCTGCCCGCCAAGATCCTGCCCACGCACGATGTCCCAGAGGCGCAGGCGCACGTCGTAACGGCCATCGGCCAGCAGCGTCACGCTGCCGGTCACCATGGAGTCCGCGCCCTTTTGCCGCCAGGCGGCCAGGTCCGGGCGGGTGTTTTCGTCCGCGTTGATACCGGTGGTGTCGACCGGGCGGAACATGCCGCTGCGCTCCAGGTCGGCTCGCACAATGGCACCGATTTTTTGCGGCGCCTGCGCGTCGCCGCGAAACGCGGCAATGGCAATTGGCAATTGGGTCAAGCCGACGCCGGAGACCTCGACGCGAAACTGCGCCAAAGCGGACGTAACGGGCAAAACCGGCAGTGCGCCGGCGGCCAGAAGACTGACGAGGGTACGGCGGCGAAGAGAAGATGCAATGCTCATAGGGGAGATTTGAGTCCGTTCAAGGGCGTTATTTTGACGGGGGAAACGGCAACATGGGAAGGATCGAGTTCGCGGAGGCCTTTTTCGGCCAGGATCACATGGGTTTTCATGCGTTCAAGCACCCTTTTTTTATTGATGGACTCCTGGTCGCGCGGGTTCTCGCGGTGCCAGAGGTGAAAAACTTCGGTGCTCATAAAACCATTTTTGCGATGGATGCCCAGATGGTGGAGCCGGAGCACGAGGTCGGCATCTTCATGCCCCCATCCCTCAAAGGTTTCATCGAATCCATTGACATGGACAAAGTCGGTGCGCCAGACGCCAAAGTTGCAGCTGCGTATGCCATGCCAGTGAAAGCCCTGTTTTACCCTGAATAAACGGCGTGGCCAGGGAAGGAGGTGCAATAATTTGTTGCTATCCCCCTTGAGCCGCGCGGACAGCCAGAACAATACAGGACGGCTGGGCAAGTCGATAGCGCCATTGACTACACGTTCTGTCAGACGCTGACTGATAAGCACCCGGCTGCCGTTCAAAAAGCAGCCTTTTTCAGCAAGCCGCGTGTGCTGTGCCACAAAGGACTTGTTGGGCACGCAATCGCCGTCCAGAAAGACCAGGTAATCGCCAGTAGCCTGACTGGCTCCGAGGTTGCGGGCCCGAGCCGCCGTAAACCCCACATCCGGATGCCAGATATGGCGGGCCGGACACCTGAACGACGGGCATTGGTCGAGCAGCATCTGCACCTGGTCCGCCCTTGAGCCATCGTCGGCCACCAGCACTTCATGCCGTTCATCACATTGCGTGGCCAGCGAACGAAGCACGGCCAGCAAGGCGTCTGTGCGGTTGTAAGTCAGGACGACAAAGCTGATTTTCATTGCCCGCCCGGCGCTCCCTTGCCGTCCCGCTGCAACAGCCACAGCTTCAGATAACGGTAATAAGTGCCTTCCGCGTTGGAAATGGCCAGGACCAGTCCCATCCGGCCGTCCAGAAAGCCCAGCCGCAAGAAGTACGTGCGTATGAATGCCCAGAGGCCGTGCCCGACGGCTTTGCCGACCGACCCTGTCTTGCCTTTGTTCAACAGGCTTTGTGCGCCCGCGGTGGAATAGCGGTTCGCCTTGTCGAGAACGGCCTCGAAGTTGCGAAAGCTCTCATGCAGCAGGTGTGAGCGCAACTGCCCTTCCTGCCCTTGAGCGATGACCTTCTCATGGACCAGATCGTCGCTGAAACGGGCCGCATTGCGGCGAAACAGGCGGGTCACCCGGTCGGGGTACCAGCCTGAATGGCGCATGTACTGCCCGCAATAGCTCGATAGCCGGGGAAATGAATAGACATCGAAGGCCGGGGCTTTCAGGCAGGCCAGGATTTCGGCCTGCAGCTCGGGTGTCACCCGCTCGTCGGCGTCCAGCGACAACACCCAATCCGAGGTGGCCAGCGCGAGGGCGCGATTCTTCTGGATGCCGAAGCCTTTCCAGTCGGGGCTGACGCTGACCTCAGCGCCCAGGGAGCGGGCAATTTGCACGGTGTCGTCGGTACTGCCCGAGTCCAGCACCACTCTCTGGTCGGCAAAGCTCACAGAGCGCAGGCAAGCCTCGATGTTGTGGGCCTCGTTGTGGGTGATGACGGTGACGGACAAGCTTGCCAACGAATGCCTTCGCAGTGATGAGGTGACGGGTTCGGCACAGGATTTGCCAGTGAAACAACCCCGTCTGATGCGCTGACAGCATAGCAGAGGCCCCTCGCGATTTGGCCACTGCGCGGGAAATGGAATGGCTGATAATGCGGACAATCCATCAGGCAACCCCTACGACCATTTTGCGAACAAAGAAGATCAATTTCCGGCTCGCCGTCATCTGCCTGACGGCCGCCTCCGTGGGGTTGCCAATCGCCATCATCAGCATCGCCAAGCTGCTCCTGCTCGGCTGTGTCATAGCCGTCCCGCTGCTCGCGCGGGACCTGCCCAGGAATGGCGCCTCTTTGCTAAAAACCTGGACACTGCCTGCCGTGCTGGCCGCGCTGCTGGCATTTGCGCTGAGCCTGCTCTGGACAGTTGCACCGCAAGAAGAGGCGCTTGGTTCACTCGCCAAATACGGCAAACTTCTCGTCATCATCGTGATGATGGCCCTGATACGCGAGCGCCGTGAAGCCGTGTATGCGCTGGGCGCGTTTGCGTTGACGCAGTTGCTGGTGGTAGTCAGCTCATGGCTGCTTTTTGCGCATCTGCCTGTGGCCTGGGCCACTTCCCGCACGACCCTGAGCCATTACACGGTCTTTTCGGGCTACCTCGACCAGGGCATCATGAGCGCCGTATTCGCCGCGGTGTGCTGGCATTTGCGCGACCTCGTGCCTGGCCGTTACGGCCCGCAGTTCGCCATTGTGGTGGCCGTGGCCTGCCTGGCCAATGTGTTTTTCGTGATGGTCGGCCGCAGCGGCCAGGTGGTTGGGGTCGCCATGTTGTCCCTGGCCATCATGTGGCAGCTCCCCAAAAAGTACCGAATCGTCGTGGCTGTGCTGCCCTTCCTGCTGGTGCTGCTGCTGTTCGTGGCCTCACCGATGATGCGGGAAAGATTGACGCTGGTCAAAACGGAAGTGCAAAGCTACTCGCCGGAGCAAGAAGCCAACACCTCATCGGGTCTCCGGCTAGCTTTCTGGCGGACGGCCGCCCAGCTTATCGCCCAAAGACCGCTGGCCGGCGCGGGCATCGGTAGCTGGACCACCGAATACAACCGGCTCGAGCGCCTGAAGAACCCGGCGCACAAAGACATCGACCCCAACGGCAACCCCCACCAGGAATACCTTTACTGGGGCGTACAGCTCGGCATTCCGGGCCTGCTCCTGTTTGCCGCCATGCTGCTTTGCATACTGCGCGACACCATGAAGATGGAGACACCCTTTGCCCGGGCTGCGCAATCCGCCTTGCTGTCGCTGGCGGTTTGCTGCCTGTTCAACGCCAGCCTCTATGACGGCCTGATCGGGGATTTCTTCTGCGTGCTGATCGGCTTGCTGCTGGCATTGGGGCTCAGTAAACCTGCGGATTCATCCCCGCCTGGATACGCGGCGTGAGCTCTTCCAGCGATCAAGATACCGCCGCCATGGCCGCACGGCCGGGCCTGTGGCGCCGCATCGTACGGGTCTGGCCCTACTTCAGCGGTTCCCGGACCGGCTGGGCGCTGGCAATAGGCGCGACCATCGTCGCCTCGGCCACTGAACCCTTCGTGCCGGCGCTGCTCAAGCCCCTGCTGGATCGCGGCTTCCAGAAAGGCGCGCTGGACCTCTGGCTGGTGCCAGTCACGCTGATCCTGCTGTTCGCCGTTCGCGGAATCTCCGGCTTCGTGGCGCAATATGCGCTGGCCAAGGTGACCAACGAAGGCCTGCAGTCCCTGCGGCGGGCGATGTTCGGCAAGCTGCTGAGCTCTCGCCTGTCCCTCTTCGCCGACCAGTCCGCCAGCGCCATCGCCAACACCGTGGTCTACGAGGTGTTCAACGGCTCGTCGATGATGATCAACGCGGTCATGAAGCTGGCGCGCGACGTCCTCACGCTGGTGGCGCTGGTGGCTTATCTGCTTTTCCTCAACTGGAAGCTGATGCTGATCGTCTCCTTGCTGTTCCCGGCCGTCGCGGTGGTGATCCAGCTGTTGACGCGGCGCCTTTACCGCCTGACCAAGGAAAGCCAGGTGGCCACCGACAACCTGGCTTACGTTGTAGAAGAAAACGTACTGGCACACCGGGACGTTCGGCTGCACGGTGCGCAAGAAGGACAAGCCTCGCGCTTTGAAGGGCTGAGCAACACGCTGCGCAGGCTGTCCATCAAATCCACAGTGGCCTATGCGGGCATGAGCGCCATCACGCAGGTGCTGGCCGCCATGGCCCTGTCGGCCGTGATCTCCATCGCCTTGCTGCAGGGCTCGGAGAACACCACCACGGTAGGCGGTTTTGTGGCCTTCGTGACCGCCATGCTGCTGCTGATCGCGCCCATCAAAAGCCTCTCCGACGGCGCCACGCCTATCACGCGCGGGCTGGCGGCGTTGGAGCGCGG
Source organism: Polaromonas sp. (assembly GCA_021153985.1). Classification (GTDB taxonomy): domain Bacteria; phylum Pseudomonadota; class Gammaproteobacteria; order Burkholderiales; family Burkholderiaceae_C; genus Polaromonas. The sequence continues at coordinate 11,830 of JAJKJM010000030.1, read as the reverse complement.
CCTGGACCTGGTCGACCTGATTGGCGACGAGAGCAGTGGAAGCTTCACCAAGGCCAGAGCGGCCGGCGATATCGAGTTCTCCAACGTGAGCGTGGTTTACAAGCCTGACGCACCGCCGGCGCTGGACAACGTCAGCCTGACGATCCGGGCCGGTGAGACGGTGGCGCTCGTCGGCTCTTCCGGGTCCGGCAAAACCACGCTGGCAAGCCTGCTGCCGCGCTTTGTGGACTTCAGCACCGGCAGCATCAGGCTGGATGGCACTGAGCTGCGGGAGTGGGACCTGGCGTCCCTGCGTTCCCAGTTCGCCTTCGTCAGCCAGCATGTCGTGATGTTCAATAACAGCATGGCGTTTAACGTCGCGCTCGGCCAGGTTTTCGACCGCGACAAAGTCATCAGTTGCCTGGCAGCCGCCAACCTGGGGCAGTTGCTCGAAGAGCTGCCGCAAGGCATTGACACGGTTCTTGGCCACAACGCCATGCAGCTGTCGGGCGGGCAGCGCCAGCGGCTGGCGATCGCCCGGGCGCTCTACAAAGATGCGCCGGTGCTGATCCTGGACGAGGCCACCTCCGCGCTGGACACAGAGTCCGAAAAAGCCGTCCAGGAAGCCATACAGCGGCTGGCCGCGGGCCGCACTTCGCTGATCATCGCGCACCGGCTGTCCACCATCCAGCATGCCGACCGCATCATCATGATGAATGCCGGCCGCATCGTGGAGCAAGGAAGCCATGCGGAACTGCTCCAACACAACGGCGCTTATGCCCACCTGTACCGGTTGGGCTCCCAAGGCGCAGCCTGAAAAAAACGACAGTTCGAAAGTCTCATAGATGCCAGTTTCCATCAGCGGCTTTACCTTTATTCGCAACGGCGTGGGCCTGGGCTTTCCCTTTGAGGCATCCATCCGCTCCCTGCTGCCTCTTGTCGATGAATTTGTCGTGGCCGTGGGCAAAGGCGAAGACGACACACTGGAGCGCGTCAAGGCCATGGCCTTAGCCGACCCCAAAATTCGCATCATCGAGACCTTGTGGAACGAGCGCATGGCCGACCGCGGCTTTGTCTATGCCCAGCAAAAAATGATCGCCCAGTACTCCTGCACGGGCGATTGGGCCTTCTACCTTGAAGGTGACGAAGTCGTGCACGAGGGCGAGCTGGCCGCCATACGCGCCAGCGTTGAGCGCCACCATGCCAACCCCGCCGTCGAGGCGCTGGTTTTTGACTACCACCACTTTTACGGCTCACCCGACTGGATATCCATCAGCCCCGGCTGGTACCGCCGCGAATGCCGGCTGATCCGCAACACCATCCGCAGCTATGCGCCCGACGGCCAGTACTGGCTGGTAACAACGCAACACAAGCGCGGGCGTAACCCGCAAGCCGCGCTGGCCAACGCGCACATCTACCACTACGGCTGGATACGCCGCAACGAGGAAATGCAAAAGAAACTGGATCAGGTTAGCAAGTACTGGGGCGAGGCCTCAGCGGCGCAGATCACCTATAGCCAGTTCGATCGCCGCGCCCTCGCGCCTTTTACGGGAACACATCCGCAGGCGGTGCAAAGCTGGCTGGCCACCGAAGCTGAACCGGTATTGAACATCGACCCGGCTTACAAGCCCACACCGAAAGAGAACAAGTACCACTTCATGCGGCAGGTGGAGACGCTGACGGGCCTGGACTTCAGCCGCAAGCATTTCAAACTGGTGGCCTGAGGCTCATTGCTCCTTATTTGATAGCTAAAGGCCTATGCACCACCTGGGCTGGATGCCAATTTGACCAATAATTTTCAGTGAGGCAACTGCGCCCACTCGGCCGTGAGGCTTCACCGCCGCCGGCTGCCAGCCCTGGCCGCAACGGCTGAGAAATAAAGCGATTCCTGCTGCAGCGCGATTTCCCGCCATTGGTAGTTCGAAGCAAAGGCCACAGCGCCTTCTGACAAGGTTTGCCGCAACCCAGGGCGGACCAGCAAATCCCCCAGTACTTGCGCCAGCTCGCCCGCATCCTTGGGGTCGCCCAGCATCAAGGCATTCACGCCCTGCCGCAGCAACCCGGAAATCCCGCAGTATTTCGGCCCGCTGACCACCACGGGAAGTCCGTGGGCCATGGCCTCCAGGACCACCATCGCAAAGGTATCCTCGAATGTGGGATGCACCAGGATGTCGGCGGCCTCGTAGGCCGGGGCCACATCCTTGAGCGCGCCCAGAAAAAACACCCGTACGCCCAGCTTGAGCTTTTCGGCGACCGCGCGGAATTCAGTGATATGGGCCGGATTGCCCACCACCGCCAACACGTTATCGCCCGGCAGCTGCGCCATGGCCTGCAGCAACGCCTCCAGGCCTTTCTTGCGGTAATCGTTGCCCACAAACAGAAGGCATGTGCCTTCAGCCGGCAATCCCAACCGCGCCCTCGCCTCGCCTTTGCCGGCAGTGCTGACCGGCAGTTCAGGCATCGTAATTCCCGGTGTAACCACCGAAGTGATGGAGGCGCTACCGGGATAGCTGCTCGCCATGATGGGCCGCAGGCTCTCGGACGCCACCACCACCTGCCGGCCCGGGCGGGCGGCATAGCGAGCCCGTTCCAGGCCCAGGTAGGCAAGCAGCCGCGGACTTGTCACGACCTTGATCCAGCGCAGGACGCGGCGAGCGCCGTGCCGCCCCTGGAAAAGGCTGTACTTGACCGGCATCACATGCACGGTCTGCACCTCGCCATGCCAGGTGTTTTCATGCGAGTGCACCACGTCAAAGCCGCGGCGCGTCGCCCACCAGGTCGCCGTCGCAAACCAGAGCTGGTTGATCCAGCGCGGCTTGCGCAAGGGAGCCGAGACCTTGTGATAAGTCACGCCAGGCCATTGGTGATCAATTTCCTGCGCAAACACGTGCATGTCGTGCCGGGCCGCGAGTTGCTCGACCAGCGCGATGGAGTAGCGCTCCGCACCGCCGCCCATCGGTGAAAAAGTCCGATTGAAGACGGCAATACGCAGTTTCTGGGGCAAAGGCAGCGTCATTTCTTGCGCCGGTCTTCATAGGCCGTGGGGATCTTGAGCTAGAACACCGGCAGCGTCGTCGAACGCAACACCGGCACACGCGGCAGCTGCAGCATGTCCATACCTGCATGACAACGGCTGCGCTGCGTGGTGGTGGCTGTGGCAAAGCCCAACTCCCTGGCCACATCAACATGCCGCGCCTCGTAATGGCCGTAGGGATAACAAAAATGCGCCACGGGGCGGCCAGTCACGGCCTCAAGTCCGGTCTTGCCCAGCACCATTTCCTCGCGGCAGCCGGGCTCGTCGATTTTCAGCAGGTTGACGTGGCTGCGGGTGTGCGAGCCAATCTCCTGGCCACCCGCCACCCACTGCCGGATTTCGCCTTCGTCCATCAGCGGTGTTTGAGGGATGCCGATGCCTTCGTCCCAGATATTGGTTTTTCCCAGCAGCCCGCTCACGGCATAGCAGGTCGATGAAAACCCGTGCCGCACCAGGACCGGCAAGGCATTCACAAGATTGTTCTGGTAACCGTCATCAAACGTAATGCCCACGACCTTGCCACTGCGCTCACCCTGCAGATAAGGCTGCAGAGCGCTCATCGACAGGCCGGTATAGCCCAGCAACTTGAGCCAGGCCATTTGCCGAGCGAATGCCGCGGGTGACACGTAGAGCCCGCGGAAAGGGCTGCCGCCCTTGGGCGGGGCCTCGGCGATCTGGTGATAGACCAGGATCGGAATGGGTTGGCGGTTCTGGGTCAGCATGAAAAAGAAGGCATAGAAGGCGTTAAAGCAGGACGATGTCGTACTGCTCCTGCGCCATCGCGGCCTCCGCCTGCAGGGAGATGGGCTTGCCGATGAAGTCGCTGAGGCTGGCCAGGTGCTGGCTTTCTTCATCAAGAAACAGCTCTATCACCTTCGGCGAAGCAACCACGCGGAATTCGCGCGGGTTGAACTGCCGGGCTTCGCGCAAAATTTCTCGCAGGATGTCATAGGTGACGCTGCGCGCGGTTTTGACCACGCCCTTGCCCATGCAGGCGCTGCAGGGCTCGCACAGCTGGTGGGCCAGGGATTCGCGGGTGCGCTTGCGCGTCATTTCCAGCAGGCCCAGTGCGGAGAACCCGTTCACCGTCGTCTTGATGCGGTCACGCGCCAGTTGTTTCTGGAACTCGGCCAGCACCGCATCACGGTGGTTCTCCTTGATCATGTCGATGAAGTCGACAATCACGATACCGCCCAGGTTACGCAGGCGAAGCTGGCGCGCGATAGCCTGCGACGCTTCCAGGTTGGTCTTGAAAATGGTGTCGTCGAAGTTGCGCGCACCGACAAAACCGCCCGTGTTGACATCCACCGTGGTCAGCGCTTCGGTCTGGTCAATGATCAGGTAGCCGCCGGACTTGAGGTCTACGCGCCGGCCCAGTGCCTTGGCGATCTCCTCGTCAATGCCGAAGAGGTCGAAAATCGGCCGCTCGCCGCCGTAGTGCTGCAGTTTCTTCTCGGTGGCGGGCATGAACTCGACCGCGAAGGTTTTGAGCTTCTCAAATTGCTCGCGTGAGTCGATGCGTATGGTTTGCGTATCTTCCACCACCAGGTCCCGCAATACGCGCTGCAACAGGTTCAGGTCCTGGTGCAGCACCGAGGCCGGCGGCAGGCGCGTCGATGCGTCTTTGATGCGCGCCCAGGTCTTGCGCAGGTAGGTGATGTCTTCAGCAAGCTCGGCGTCAGTCGCGTCCTCGCCGTTGGTCCGCAGGATAAAGCCGCCGCCCATATCGCCCGTCAGCGCCTGCACGCGCTGGCGCAACTCCTCTCGCTGCCTGGGCGGTATTTTTTGCGAGACACCGATGTGGTTGTCTTGCGGCAAAAACACCAGCAGGCGCCCGGCAATGCTGATCTGCGCCGTCAGCCGCGCGCCCTTGGTGCCTATCGGGTCCTTCAGAACCTGCACCATCACTGCCTGGCCTTCGAACAACTGCTTTTCAATGGGTTGCAGCGTCGCCATGGCTGGCGTTGCCAGGCCGCCGGCAGCCTGGGCGTCAGTTTCTGCGTGGCGGCTGTTGATGCTGCTCATCAAATCCGCCACATGCAAAAAGGCCGCGCGGTCCAGGCCGATGTCGATAAAGGCCGACTGCATGCCGGGCAGCACGCGGGCCACCTTGCCCAGGTACACATTGCCCACCAGGCCGCGCTCCAGGGTGCGTTCGACGTGAAGCTCTTGCACCGCGCCGTGCTCAACCACGGCAACCCGGGTTTCCTGGGGTGACCAGTTGATCAGGATGTCTTGTTGCATGTTGTCTCTGAAAATTCTGTAGCTAGAACCGAAGCCCAGCAGCCTGCAGCAACTGGGCCGTTTCCCGCAGCGGGAGCCCCATGATGCCACTGTAGCTGCCGTTGATCCGGCTGATGTGCATGGCCACCCTGCCCTGCACGGCATACGCACCGGCCTTGCCCATGGGCTCGCCGCTGGCCACATAGCCGCGGATCTGCGCCGGCGTCAGCGCATCAAAACTCACCTTCGAGTCGCTGAGTGCTTCAAAACGGCGGCGGCCGGCCTGCACCGCCACGGCCGTCAACACGCGATGCGTGCCACCCGACAGTTCGCGCAGCATGCGGGCCGCATCCTTCGCGTCGTCCGGCTTGCCATAAATGACGCGTCCCATGGCCACCGTGGTGTCCGAGCAAAGGATGGGCGCGGGAGCCAGTTGTCGCCGCTTCATGCGGGCGACTGCTGCGTCGAGCTTCAGGCCCGTGACGCGCTGGACGTAGGCCGCCGGCGCTTCGTTCTTCAAGACAGCTTCCAGCGACTCGGCATCTTCATCGTCATCCGGCAGCAGCAATTCGTAGCGAACGCCGAGTTGCTCCAGCAATTGACGCCGCCGTGGGCTTTGCGAGGCCAGGTAGATGAATTCAGACATGTAAACAGCGCTTATTCAGTACTCGAGGTGCCAGACCAGCAGGGGCCGCGGAACCGGCTTCGCCGGGCCGCAGGCGCAGCGGCCCCCTCGGGGGGCAGGAAGCTACACGAAGTGAGCGACCGTGGGGGCTCATTCTCTGTGGTAAGGATGGTTGATCGTGATGCTCCACGCACGGTAGAGCTGCTCAATCAACAGCACACGCACCATGGCATGCGGCAAAGTCAGGTCTGAAAGGCGCAGTCGCTCGTGCGCAGCCTGCTTGAAGCCGGCGTCCAGCCCGTCGGGCCCGCCGATCACGATGGCGACGTCGTCACCGGAGAGTTGCCAGGCTTTGAGCCTTTCCGCCAGTGCCACGGTGGTAACGGCGGTGCCGCGTTCATCCAGCGCCACGATGCGGGTGCCGCGGCCAATGCTGGCTTCAATGCGCCCGCGCTCTGCCGACAACAGGTTGTCCAGGGTTTTGGAAGCGCGCGGCTCGGTTTTGACGGCCTTGAGCTCTACCTTGAGTTCAGGCGGAAAGCGTTTGGCGTAGTCGTCATAAGCCGTCTGCGCCCAGTCGGGCACCTTCTGGCCGACGGCTACGATCGTCAGCCTCATTTGCTCCGGGACGGAGTTTTCCTGGCGGCGGGTTTGCGGGCCGCAGTTTTAGCAGCGGTCTTGGCTGCCGTTTTCTTGGCAGCAACCTTCTTGGCCACGGGCACCTTGATGATGGGCGTCTTCACAGCGGGTTTTGCCGACTTCGCGGGTGCGGCCTTGGCGCCGGATCGAGCCGGTTTGGCGGCGGGCTCGGCCGCCGTTGCAGTCGCATTGCGTTTGGCGGTCCAGTCGTTGGTTTTACCGACGCGTCCCACATAGCTGGAGTCAGGCGTCTTGGCCGGTGCTTTGGCAGGAGCCTTTGCAGCGGAGGACTTGCCTGCGGTTTTTGCACCGGTTTTGGCGGGCGATTTCGCGCCGGCGCGGGAAGCCTTGGGCTTGGGTTCCGGTTCAGCCTCGGCCTTGGACGCCTTGACCAGCGGCGCTGGCGCACCCAGCTTGAGCTTGATGGGCTTGTCGCCCCAGAGTTCTTCGAGGTGGTAGTACTGGCGAATGGTCGGCTGCATGATGTGCGCCACGGCGGCGCCGCAGTCCACGATGATCCATTCGCCGTTCTCTTCACCTTCAATGCGCGGTTTGGCAAAACCGGCGTCTCGCACCGCATCGCGCACGCTGGCGGCCAATGCCTTGGTCTGGCGGTTGGAACTGCCGGAGGCAACGATCACGCGCTCAAACAGGGAGGTGATGTGCTCGGTGTCAAAAACCTGGATGTCCTGCGCCTTGACATCCTCCAGGCCATCAATGATGGCGCGCTGCAGTTTCTGCACGTCTTTTTTATCTGCGGCGGCGGAGGTTTTGGCTGTGGTGGATGTCATGCAGTGTTTTGCTTCGATAAGGTAGTGAATTAATGGGAACGGTACAGCTGGTGGAGTGAAATATAACGCGCAACCGCTTCGGGTACCAACTGGGTAATTTCCCCCGCCGTGGCCGCGCCAGAAGCCGTTAACTGGCGTATCTGGGTGGCACTGACGGACATCAGGGGGAGATCGAGGACGGCAAAGCGGCTGCTGTGGCTGCCATAAACTGTCAATTGGGCAGCAAATTGCGCATCAAATTGGGCTCCAGCCAGCGTGGACTGTGCGCGAGCAGCTATACAAATTATAGCAAGATCAAGGATGTCCTGCCATCGGTGCCATTGCCGGAAGGCCGCAAACTGGTCCGCACCGATAAAGAGGTAAAGCTGGGCGCCGGGATTTTCTGCCTGCAACGCCAAAAGTGTGTCAATCGTGAACGTGGGGCCAGGGCGCTGGACTTCGCGGTCGTCCACGCGAAGGTGGGGGATGCCCTCAAATGCCAGCTTCGCCATGGCAAGGCGATGGGCAGGCATGCTCAAGGCCTGCGACTTGTGCCAGGCATGGCCGGTGGGCACGACACACAGCGTGTCCAGGCTGAACTGTGCGATGGCCGCTTTGGCCAATGCCACGTGGGCGTTGTGCGGCGGGTCAAACGCGCCGCCAAACACGCCGATGCGGCCGGCGGCCGGTCTCACAGAGGACGGTTGGCTGCTCAAACCCAGTCCCGCCGCGGCAGAAAGTCGGTATACAGGCGTTCTTCAGGGCTGCCGGCCGCTACGCCGCGCTGGTAAGACCAGCTCGCCAGCGGCGGCATCGACATGAGGATGGACTCCGTGCGGCCACCCGACTGCAGGCCAAAGTGCGTACCGCGGTCCCACACCAGGTTGAACTCCACATAGCGGCCCCGCCGGTAAAGCTGGAATTCACGTTCGCGTTCGCCGTAGGGCATGTCTTTTCGCCGTTCCACAACAGGCAGGTAAGCCGTTAAAAACGAGTCCGCCACGCTCTGCATCATGGCAAAGCTGCGCTCCAGGCCCAGTTCCTGGAAGTCGTCGAAAAACACGCCGCCTATGCCGCGCTGCTCCTGCCGGTGCTTCAGGTAGAAATACTCGTCGCACCACGTCTTGAAGCGCGGGTACTTGTCGTCGCCAAAAGGCGCCAGCGCGCCCTTGCAGGTCTGGTGAAAGTGCACGGCGTCTTCCTCAAAGCCGTAATACGGGGTGAGGTCCATGCCGCCGCCAAACCAGCAGACAGGCGCATCCGGACTCGATACCGGCGTTGCCGCCAGCATGCGCACATTCATGTGGACCGTCGGCACGTAAGGGTTGCGCGGGTGGAACACCAGTGAAACCCCCATAGCCTCAAAGGGCGCGCCCGCCAGTTCAGGCCGGTGCTGGGTCGCCGACGGCGGCAACTTCGGCCCGCGCACATGCGAGAACCCGCAACCGGCGCGCTCAAACACCTGGCCCTGCTCAAGAATCATGGTGATGCCATTGCCCTGCAAGGCCTCACCCGGCTCTTTTTGCCAGTGATCGGCAACAAACGGCCGGCCATCAACCGCGCTCACCGCATCCGTGATGCGCGTCTGCAGCCCCAGCAGAAAGTCTTTAACAACAGAAAGGTTGGTCATGCTTGTTTACCTGGATCCACGATGGCCCCACGATGGCCGTATGCCACCCTGCCCCGGAGCTGCACAGGGGCTCCGGAAACCGGCACCCATCCCCAGATCAGGACTTGAGCGCGCGATAGCCGATGTCCTTGCGGTACTGTGCGCCGTCAAATTCAATGCCCTGCGCCACTTCGTAAGCGCGCTGCTGCGCCGCCTTGACGGTGCTGCCCAGCGCCGTTACGCACAGCACGCGGCCGCCTGATGTCACGGTTGTGTCGCCTTCCTTGCGCGTGCCGGCATGAAACACCATGGCGTCTTCGGGCATGTCGCTGCCCTTGACCAAGCCTTTGATGGCATCGCCCTTGCGGGGATTGAGCGGATAGCCATGCGCGGCCATCACCACACCCAAAGCCGGGCGGCGGTCCCAGTCCAGCTCGACCTGGTCCAGCGTGCCCGAGGTGGCCGCCATCATCACGTCGTACAAATCGGTCTTCAGCCGCATCATGATGGGCTGCGTTTCGGGGTCGCCCATGCGGCAATTGAACTCCAGCGTCTTGACTTTGCCTTCAGCGTCGATCATCAGGCCTGCGTACAGGAAGCCGGTAAAGGGAATGCCGTCTTTTTCCATGCCCTTGATGGTGGGCAGGATGATCTCGCGCATGGCGCGGCCGTGTACTTCGGGTGTGACAACGGGTGCCGGTGAATACGCCCCCATGCCACCGGTATTGGGTCCCTGGTCGGCGTCCAGCAGGCGCTTGTGGTCCTGGCTGGTGGCCATGGCCGCGACGTTCTTGCCATCGCACATCACGATGAAGCTGGCTTCTTCCCCCTGCAAAAACTCTTCAATCACCACGCGCGCACCGCCTTCGTTGTGCGTCACACCCAGGGGGTTGAAGTTGGGGTCGGGCGCGAGCATGAACTCGATGGCTTCGTGCGCCTCATGCAGCGTCATCGCCACCACCACGCCCTTGCCTGCCGCCAGGCCATCGGCCTTGACGACGATGGGCGCGCCCTTTTCGTCCACATACGCATGCGCAGCTGCCGCATCCGTGAAGGTTTCGTACTCGGCCGTGGGAATGCCATGGCGCTTCATGAAAGCCTTGGAAAAGGCCTTGGAGCTTTCGAGTTGCGCAGCGGCTTTGGTGGGGCCGAAAACCCGCAAGCCATGCGCGCGGAACTCATCCACCACGCCGGCGGCCAGCGGCTGCTCGGGGCCCACCACGGTCAGCGCGATTTTTTCGGCCGCAGCCCATTCACGTAAAGCCTTGACATCGGTGATGGCGATGTTTTCAAGCCGTGAGTCCAGTGCGGTGCCGCCGTTGCCGGGCGCCACATAGACCGCCTGGACTTTCGGGGACTGCGCCAGTTTCCAGGCCAGCGCGTGCTCACGGCCGCCGCCGCCAATAACAAGAACTTTCACGGGAGGTTCAATCTAAAAAACAGCAAATAGCTGAGGTACACAACAAGAATAAATACGATGCCGAAAATGACCCTGACGGCCCCTTTGGCGCGGCGCTGCATCTCCAGCGCCTGGTCATTGACTTTGCCGGCCTTCACGATGTTGGCACGGGTTTCGTCGACCAGCGACTTCTGCACGGCCAGGGATTCTTTTTGCAGGGCAATCGCCTCGCTGCGCAGGCGGTTTCCCTCTTGCAACAACTCTTCAATGCGGGCCAAACGTGCGGAATCATCCATCATGTCACCTGTGGGCGTTCAGTTTTCGAGGGCCGCATTGTGGAACACCTCCTGGGTGTCGTCCAGGTCTTCCAGCACGTCCAGCAGCTTTTGCATCTTGCGGGCGTCCTCGCCGCTCAGCTCGATGGTGTTGTCGGCACGCATGGTGACTTCGGCCAGCTCGGGTGTGAGGCCGGCGGCTTCCAGCGCGTTCTTGACGGCCTCAAAGCCGGTGTACGGCGTCAGCACCTCAATCGCGCCGTCCTCGTGGGTGATCACGTCGTCGGCGCCGGACTCCAGCGCTACTTCCATGATTTTGTCTTCGCTCGTGCCCGGCGCAAAAATCAGCTGGCCGCAGTGCTTGAACTGAAAGGCCACCGAGCCTTCGGTGCCCATGTTGCCGCCGTGCTTGGAAAAGGCGTGGCGCACTTCGGCCACCGTGCGCACCTTGTTGTCGGTCATGCAGTCGACGATGATGGCCGCGCCGCCTATGCCATAACCTTCGTAGCGAACTTCTTCGTATTGAACGCCTTCCAGGCTGCCGGTGGCCTTGGCGATGCCGTATTTGACGTTTTCATTGGGCATGTTGGCCGCTTTGGCCTTGTCCACCGCCAGGCGCAGGCGCGGGTTGATGCCCAGATCGCCACCACCCATGCGGGCCGCCACCATGATCTCGCGCATCACGCGCGTCCAGATGCGCTGGCGTTTCTCGTCCTGGCGGCCCTTGCGGTGTTGAATATTCGCCCATTTACTATGACCAGCCACGACAGAAACCCTTATTCGATGGATTAATTGATTTAATCTACAACCAGCATTTTACTTTTTCACCCACTCCACACCGCCATGGCCGAAACCACCGCCCCTCCCCTGCTCATCGCCCGCAACGCCGACACCCAGTGCGAACTGCTGCCCGGCCTGGCCAACCGCCATGGGTTGATCACAGGCGCCACCGGCACCGGCAAGACGGTCACGCTGCAGACCCTGGCCGAAAACTTCTCCAAAATCGGCGTGCCGGTCTTCATGGCCGACGTCAAGGGCGACCTGACCGGCATCAGCCAGGCCGGCACCATAGGCGCCAAGATGGCCGGCGTTCTCAAGGAGCGCGGCATTGATATCCCCGAATCGCTGGCCTGCCCGGCCACGCTGTGGGACGTTTTTGGCGAGCAAGGCCATCCGGTGCGCGCCACCGTGTCCGACATGGGCCCGCTGCTGCTGGGCCGCATGCTCAACCTCAATGAAACGCAGGCCGGCGTCCTCAACCTGGTCTTCAAGATCGC
>JAJKJM010000029.1 GCA_021153985.1 Polaromonas sp. | reverse complement strand
TATTGGAGATTCATTATGCTGACCGCTGAACAAGTCCTCGCTTCCCACAAAGCCAACATCGAAACCCTGTTTGGCCTGACCCACAAAGCCTTCGAAGGCGTCGAAAAGCTGGTCGAGCTGAATGTGCAAGCCACCAAGGCTGCCCTGGCTGAAACCGCCAACCACACACAAGCTGTTCTGGGCGTAAAAGACGCACAAGAACTGCTGGCCCTGCAAGCCGGCCTGGTCCAGCCCCTGGCTGAAAAGACCGCTGCTTACAGCCGTCACCTGTATGACATCGCTTCGGCTGCCGGCGCTGATCTGGGCAAGACTTTTGAAGCCCAAACCGCTGACGCACAGAAGAAATTCGTGGGCCTGGTCGACAACGCCGCCAAGAATGCACCTGCCGGTTCCGAAACCGCAGTGGCTGTTTTGAAGAGCGCCGTCGCTGCCGCCAACAACGCATTTGAGTCGGTCCAAAAAGCCGTGAAGCAAGCCGGCGACATCGCTGAAGCCAACTTCAACACGGTGGCCGCTTCCGCAGTGAACGCCACCAAAGTGCCTGCCGCCAAAAAGCGCTAAGCCCTGGCGCCCCGGCGCTACCGTTCATGGAGCTGCTTTCGCAGGCCCTGCCCGACTGAGCAGGGTTTCAGACCAGTTGTCTCCTCGGGTCCCTTCCGAAATTCATTTTCACGGACCCCTTAAAGCCCGATCGCAAGATGGGGCTTTTTTTTGGCCAAAATTTAAGAGAAATTGGCCGCTAGCCCAATAGCTGCATAGGCAGTTAGCTATCAAAAATATAGCGATAAGGCTGCGCCTACGGCTGCGGCTGCAGCTTCTGCACCGAAGCACCTGCTGCTTCGAGCCTGGCCCTCAGTTGCGGCAATGCGGCCAGCATGGCAGCCCGGCCCGAATCGATGGCACGCTGGCGCGCCGAGAAGTCGGCGCTTTTCAGGCCCGCCAGCGACGGCCGGACCACCACGTCGGCGTCCTTCAACTCGTACTGGTTGATGCTTTTGCCCATGATGGCAAAGGTCTGGAGCAGGATCTGCAGCGTGTCGCCGGCCGGGTTGGCTTCGGGCGGGCTGGAGATATCCACCGCCACCACCACATCCGCGCCCATTTGCCGGGCAAAACGCACCGGCACCGGCGACACCAGGCCGCCGTCGACATACTCGCGGCCGCTGATCTTGACGGGCACGAACACCGCCGGCACTGCGCTGGATGCGCGCACCGCCGTGCCGGTGTCGCCGCGCTGGAACAGCACAGCCTGCCCGCTATTGAGGTCGGTGGCAACGATGCCCAGCGGAATGGCCATGTTTTCCATCAGCCGGTTCGCCACCAGATCATTGACGTAGCGGGCCAGCGCATCGCCGCGAAACATGCCGCGGCCAAAGATCGGCAGCATCCAGTCGGTGATGGCGACTTCTTCCATGTTCAGCGCGGTTTGCTGCAGCTGCGCACTGGTCTTGCCACTGGCGTACAGCGCCGCCACCAGGCTGCCGGCCGAGGTGCCCACCACCAGCTGCGGCTTGAGCCCGGCCTCCTCCAGCACCGCGATCACGCCCACATGGGCGAAGCCGCGCGCAGCTCCGCCGCCTAGCGCCAAGCCAATGCGCACCGGCTTTCTGCCAGCCTCGGCGGCTGGCGGCATCACCGGCGCAACCGGGCCGGACGGCAAGGTAGCGCAACCGGACAGCAGCGACAAAACCACCGCCAGGCCCAGCCCGGGCCGCCACCCCTGCCTGCCCGAAGACTTGGGAAGCGTAAGGGCTCTAGCAAGAATGATTCTTATTTGCTTTATCATCATCGAGCTTTAAAAATACCTGTAAGGAAGTGGAAAGTTATGTACAAAAAAGTGGTCCTCTCGTCGCTGATGCTGCTCGCAGGCCTGGCTTCAGCCCAGGAACAAGTGGTCAACTTGTATTCTGCCCGCCATTACCAGACAGACGAGAAGCTCTACAGCGACTTCACCAAGGCCACCGGCATCAAGGTCAACCGCGTAGACGCGGACGACGCCGGCATTCTGGCGCGCCTGAAGGCTGAAGGCGCGGCGTCCCCGGCCGACGTGATTTTGCTGGTCGACGCCGCCCGCCTGCACAAGGGCGATGTGGACGGCCTCTTCAAGCCCATCAAATCGCCCGTCCTGGAAGCCGCCATCCCCGCCAAGCTGCGCGCCAGGGAAACGGCCGAAGGCACGACCTGGTTCGGCTTCTCGACCCGCGCCCGCGTCGTGGTGTTTGACAAGCTCAAGGTCAAAAAGGCCGACGTGGACACCTATGAAAAGCTGGCCGACCCGAAGAACAAGGGCCTGCTGTGCACCCGCTCGGGCGCCCACCCCTACAACCTGTCGCTCTTCGGCGCTGTGACCGAGCATCTGGGCGAAGCCAAGGCCGAGCAGTGGCTCAAGGGCCTGGTGACCAACATGGCGCGCGACCCCAAGGGCGGCGACAGCGACCAGATCAAGGCCGTGGCCAGCGGCGAATGCGGCATTGCGCTGACCAACACCTACTACCTGGCGCGCATCATGCGCTCCAAGGCGGCCGACGATATCGCCACGGCCGACCGTGTGGGTGTGGTCTTCCCCAACCAGGACAGCTGGGGCACGCACGTGAACATCGCCGGCGCCGCCGTTGCCAAAAATGCCAAGAACACGGCCAATGCCGTCAAGTTCATGGAATACCTGGCCAGCCCGAGCGCGCAAGAGTACTTTGCCAACGGCAACAACGAATGGCCGGCCGTGCCGGGCCTGGGCGTCAGCAATCCGGCGCTCAAGGCCATGACGCCGTCAGGCAACGGCAGCTTCAAGTCTGAAACCATCCCGATCAGCGCCGTGGGCAACAACCAGCTCAAGGTGCAGCAGATGCTGGACCGCGTCGGCTACAAATAAGCCAGCGCCCCGCTTTTGCGAAAAGCCCGGCTGCCGAAAGGCGCCGGGCTTTTTTCATGCGCCATAATTGACGTTTACGTTAACGTCATATTGCGCTTCCCCGCACAATGACGTCAGGCAAGCCATTCAAACTCTCTCCATCTTTCATTCAAGGAACCACCATGGAAATCGCAGGCAAAGTATTTATCGTCACCGGCGGCGCGTCGGGCCTGGGTGAAGGCACGGCACGCATGCTCGTGGCCAATGGCGCCAAGGTCGTCATCGCCGACATGCAGGCCGACAAGGGCGAAGCCATCGCCAAAGAACTGGGCGACGGCAAGGCCGCTTTCGTCAAGTGCGACGTGAGCCAGGAAGCCGACGGCCAGGCCGTGGTGGCCAAGGCGGTCGCCATGGGCAAGCTGATGGGCCTGGTGAACTGCGCCGGCATCGCGCCCGCCGAAAAAACCGTGGGCAAAAACGGCGCCCACAGCCTGGCTGCTTTCAGCAAGACGGTGACCGTCAACCTGATCGGCAGCTTCAACATGATCCGCCTTGCGGCCGATGCCATGTGCAAGAACGAACCCGAGGCCACCGGCGAGCGCGGTGTGCTGATCTCCACCGCCTCTGTGGCGGCCTACGACGGCCAGATCGGCCAGGCCGCCTACAGCGCGTCCAAGGGCGGCATTGTCGGCATGACTCTGCCGATTGCTCGCGACCTGGCGCGCAACGGCATCCGCAACATGACGATTGCGCCCGGCATTTTCGGCACGCCCATGCTGTTCAGCATGCCGCAAGAAGTGCAGGATTCGCTGGCTGCCGGCGTTCCCTTCCCGTCGCGCCTGGGCACGCCGCAGGACTACGCCCGGCTGGCGAAGCACATCATTGAAAACGACATGCTGAACGGCGAAGTCATCCGCCTGGACGGCGCGATCCGCCTCGCACCGCGTTGAGTTTTCGCGCTGCGCCTGCTCAGGCGGCAGGCGGGTGCAGCGCTGCCAGCCGCTCGGTCAGCAACGCCGACAGCCGCTCAATCACCTCGTTAACCCGGGCCGGCACATAACGCCGGCTCGGCACCACCGCATACAGCGGCGCGGGCTCGCCCAGATAAGCCGCAAAGAGGCGCACCAGCTTGCCGCTGGCCAAAGAGGCCATCAGGTCGATCTCTGACTGGTAAACAATGCCCCGCCCTTCCAGCGCCCACTGCAAGGCAATCGATGCGTCGTTGCAGGCCAGCGGCCCGGCCACGCGTACCTGAAACGGTGCGCTGGCCTCCCCCTGCAATTCAAACTGCCACTGGTCCTGCCGGCGCTCGCGCACGTGGCAGACCAGGCAGTCATGCTGCACCAGCTCGCAAGGCTCCAGCGGCGTGCCGCGGCGCGCGAGGTAATCAGGGCTGGCGCAGGCCACACGCCGGGCCGGCGCCAGCAGGCGCGCCGAATGGGTCGAATCCATCAGCGGCCCGTTGCGCAGGGCGATGTCTATGCCTTCGCGCACCAGGTCCACGCGCGTGTCGCTGATCTGCAAGTCGATTTCAATGCCCGGATGGCTGCCCGCGAATTCCGCCAACCAGTACGCCAGCATCTCGCGGGCCAGCATGGCGGTGGCGGTGATGCGGATGCTGCCAGTCAGGCCAAAGGTGCCGGCGCGCACCTTGGCCTGGCCTTCAGCCACCAGTTCCAGCGCGCGGCGGGCATGGTCGACCATGACCGCGCCTTCGGCTGTCGGCCGCACAGCGCGCGTGGTTCGCTCGAAGAGGCGTACGCCAAGGGAAGTCTCCAGCCGCTTGATCGCCGCGCTGACAGCTGCCGTCGACAAGCGGCAGCGCTTGCCGGCTCCCGTCAGGCTGCCGGTTTCGGCGGTGGCCAGCAGCACGCGCAGCGTATCAAGATTGTCAAATTCCATGGAAGAGTGATTTCTACGAAACGCCATTGTGGGGCGAAGGACCGCTGGCTATATTTGCCAGCGGGCATGCAGCCCCATGACACCCATAACGACATTCAAGGATATCCCATGAGACACGCCTTCCCGGTGCTGGCAGCCACCGCGCTGCTTGCCGCCTGCGCCAGCAGCCCCAGCCCGTTCAACTACCAGGTGCCTTCCGACGAAGTGGCGCGCGGCACCAAGTACATGCAGCCCGAGGGTTCCTCGGGCTTCACGCCCAAGCCCGGCTGGGCCACCAAGACCTTCGCGGTAGCCGCCGCCAACCCGCTGGCCACCGATGCGGGCTACCAGGTGCTCAAGGCGGGTGGTTCCGCCATTGACGCGGCGATTGCCGTGCAAATGGTGCTTGCCCTGGTAGAGCCGCAATCAAGCGGCATAGGCGGCGGCGCATTCCTGCTGCATGCCAACGGCGGCAGAGTCGAGGCCTTTGACGGCCGCGAAACCGCGCCCGCTGCGGCAGACGAAAAACTCTTCATCGGCGCCGACGGCAAACCGATGGCGTTCTACGACGGTGTGGTCGGTGGACGCTCCGTCGGTACGCCCGGCACGGTGCGCATGCTGGAGATGGCGCACAAGCAATACGGCCGCCTGCCTTGGGCCCAGCTCTTTGCGCCGGCGATCCAGCTCGCCGAAAACGGTTTCAAGGTCAGCCCGCGGCTCAACACCTTGCTCAAGGGCGAGGTGCACCTGAAGAAGGACGCCACCGCCGCAGCCTACTTCTACAAAGCCGACGGCAACCCCGTCGATGTGGGGTCTGTATTGCGCAATCCGGCACTGGCCGACGTGCTGCGGCAAATCGCCGCCAAAGGCTCCAGCGCACTGCTCGAAGGCAAGGTCGCGCAAGCCATCGTCACCAAGGTGCAAGGCCACGCCACCAACCCCGGCAAGCTGGCCCTGGCCGACCTCGCCGGCTACCAGCCCAAAAGGCGCGACCCGATCTGCTCGGACTACAGCGCGGCCGGCAAGGCCTACCGCCTGTGCGGCATGCCTCCGCCCAGCTCGGGCGCGATTGCAGTCGGGCAAATCCTCGGCATCCTGAACAACACGCCTGCCAGCACGCTGGGCCTGGTCAGCGGCATCGGCGGTGTTCCCGGCACGGTGTCGCCCACACCTTCGGCCGACTGGCTGCATCTCTACACCGAGGCCTCCCGCCTCGCCTTTGCCGACCGCGGCCAATACCTGGGCGACCCGGACTTTGTGCAGCCACCCGGCGGCAGTTGGATGAGCTTGCTGGACCCGGCCTATTTGAGCGATCGCGCCAAACTGATCCAACCCGCCGGCCCCAGCATGAAGACCGCCAAACCCGGCGTTCCCGGCGCCGTCAAAACCGCTTATGCCCCCATGCCCGACCAGATCGAGCACGGCACCTCGCACATCAGCATCGTCGACGGCTACGGCAACGCCATCGCCATGACCACGACGATTGAAGACCAGTTCGGCTCACGCCTGATGACCGATGGCGGCACTGGCAAGGCCGGCGGCTTTTTGCTGAACAACGAACTCACCGACTTCAGCTTTGCCCCGACAGACGCCGAAGGCAAACCCGTGGCCAACCGCGTGCAGGCCGGCAAACGCCCGCGCTCGTCCATGGCGCCCACGCTGGTGTTTGACAAAAACTCCGGCCAACTCGTCATGAGCGGCGGCAGCCCCGGCGGCGCGCTCATCATCCACTTCACCGCCAAGATGCTTTATGGCACGCTGAACTGGGGCCTCAATGCCCAGCAGGCGATCGACCTGCCCAACTTCGCCTCGCTCAATGGCCCGAGCATCCTGGAAGAAAAGCGCTTCTCGCCAGCCACGGTAGAGGCACTGAGAAGCCGCGGCGCCGAAGTGCGCGAACAGACCATGACCAGCGGCTTGCAGGCGATCCAGAAAACACCCGGCGGCTTCTTCGGCG
The DNA here is from genome assembly GCA_021153985.1 of Polaromonas sp. Taxonomy (GTDB): domain Bacteria; phylum Pseudomonadota; class Gammaproteobacteria; order Burkholderiales; family Burkholderiaceae_C; genus Polaromonas. The sequence goes on along the minus strand of JAJKJM010000029.1, from coordinate 5,278 downwards.
GCGCAGACCCGCGGCGCGAGGGTTTGGTCCTGGGCGATTAATCCAGGTGCAGAGGCTTGGCGGGCTGGTCCTGCCGGGCCGTGCCCAGGCGCTCGTATTCCGAAATCACCTGCGCGCCCAGCAGCAGCAAAGTGGCCGCGATTTCCAGGCTCAGCAGTACCACGATGGCGGTGGTGAGCGAGCCATACACCAAGCCGACCTGCGACAGCGTGGCGAAGTACCACACCAGAAGATGGCGCGTCAGCTCCCACAGCAGCGCGGCGGTGACGCCGCCCAGCAGCGCATGCCGCCACTGCAGCCGCCCTACTGGCATCACCATATATAGCGAGGTCAACAGCAGGATTTCTCCCGCCAAGCCTAACAAGTAGAGCAGCACGCCTGAAAACCCGCTGAGCGACCATTCCAACCCCAGGAAGTCCAGGCTTTTTTCACCCAAAGCCTGCAGGCTGCCGGACACCAGCGTCACCAGCAGCAAGCCCAGGCCCACAAACAGGATGTAGCAATACGGCAGGACGGCCGACACCAGCAGATGGCGGCGGCGGATCGCTACGCGGTGCAGAAAGATCACCGACATCGCGTTCTCCAGCACCGTGAAAGCCAGGGAACTGAAAAACAGCATGGTGGCCAGCAAGACCCAGCCCAGCACCTCCCGATGTGCCAGGAAATACGCCAGCTCTGTCGTGATGAAGCCGCCCTGGCCTGGCGCCAGCCAGCCGATGTAGCGGCCCAGGGCCTGCAGCAAGGCATGCTGGTCAACCACATGCGACAGCGTGATCGCGATCAGGATCAGCAAGGGAACAACGGACAGCAGCGCGTAATAGGCCACGGCGCCGGCCAGCAGCAGGCCCTGGTTGGCACGAAAACCCTTGAGCACCCGCAGCGTGAAAGCGCCGGGGTGGCCGAACACATAGGCAAGGTTGGGGGCAAGCGTCATGGAGGCGCCCCGCGGCCGGGGCTGCTGGAAAATTTCATTATGGGCAGCGCAAGCCGGCCGCGCTGCCGCCGAATGGCGCTATCGCGTGTCAGCCCAGCGCCCATGCCCTCTCAGGGCTATAGGCGCAGGCCCGCCCCGCCGGGGGCGCGTGTGCTAAATTGACCCCCCTCTTTCCACCCCATGGCCATACCCCAAACATTCATCCAGGAGTTGCTCGCGCGTGCGGACGTGGTGGACATCGTGGGGCGCTACGTGCAGCTCAAAAAGGGCGGCGCCAACTTCATGGGCCTGTGCCCCTTCCATGGGGAAAAGTCGCCCTCCTTCAGCGTCAGCCCCTCCAAGCAGTTCTACCACTGCTTTGGCTGCGGCAAGAACGGCAACGCCATCAGCTTCTTGATGGAACACGGCGGCATGACCTTTGTCGAAGCCGTCAAAGACCTGGCCCAGCAATACGGCCTGCAGGTGCCTGAAGACGACGTCTCGCCGCAAGACCGGGCGCGTGCCGCCCAGATGCGCGAGCAGCAGGCAACCCTCACCAGCGTGCTGGAAAAAGCCGGCGTCGCCTATATCAAAGCCCTGCGCAATTCCGAGCGCGCCATTGACTACTTCAAGGGCCGCGGCGTTTCGGGCGAAGTCGCCAAGACCTTCGGCCTGGGCTACGCGCCCGAAGGCTGGCGCAGCCTGGCCAGCGTCTTTCCTGATTACAACGACCCGCTGCTGGTGGAAAGCGGCCTGGTCATCACAGGCGAGCCTGGCGACGAAAACGCCGCCGGCGAAGCCAAGCGCTATGACCGTTTTCGCGACCGGGTCATGTTCCCCATCCGCAACGTCAAGGGCGAATGCATAGGCTTTGGTGGCCGCGTCCTCAGCGACGAGAAACCCAAATACCTCAACTCGCCTGAAACCCCGGTTTTCAGCAAGGGGCGCGAACTGTACGGCTTGTTTGAAGCCCGCACCGCCCTGCGCGAACACGGCTACGCCCTCGTCACCGAGGGCTATATGGACGTGGTGGCGCTGGCCCAGCTGGGCTTTGCCAATGCCGTGGCCACCTTGGGCACCGCTTGCACGGCTGATCATGTGCAAAAGCTGTTCCGTTTCACCGATTCAGTCGTCTTCAGCTTTGACGGTGACGGCGCCGGCCGCCGGGCCGCGCGCAAGGCGCTGGACGCCGCCCTGCCCTTTGCCACCGACGTGCGCACCGTCAAGTTCCTGTTTTTACCGGCCGAGCACGACCCCGACAGTTACATCCGCGAACATGGCCAGGAAGGCTTTGCCGCCGCCGTCACCAAAGCCGTGCCGCTCAGCCGCTTTATGCTGGACGCCGCCGGGGAAGGCTGCGACCTCGACACGGCCGAAGGCCGCGCCCACATGGCCAGCAATGCGCGGCCGCTATGGGGCCTGATGCCGGACGGCGCCCTCAAACGCCAGCTGCTGGCCGAGATCGCCGACAAAGTGCAGATCGACAGCCGCGAGCTGCTGCAACTGTGGCAGCCGGCCGCGTCCGGCTACAACAAGGCGGGCTATAAAAATGATAGCGGGGTGCGTATACCCGGCAAGGGCTACAGGCCAAAAACACCCTCAAACCCGGTTCATCACGCGGATATGCCCGATCCGGGCAGCTATCCGCCGGACTTCGACGAGCGTGACTACAGCGCGTCCGAGCCTTCCGGGTATTTCCCCCCTCCCTCGATGCCGGGACGCAAGTTTGGCGACCGCAGCACGCCGGCGCCGCGCCGCGTGACGGGTCGCAAACTTTCCGCCAGTCCTGAAGACCGGGTACTGCGCTTGTTGCTGACAGACCCGCAAAGCTGGGACCGGCTGAGCGCGGAAGAACACCATCTCCTGACGCAGCAACCGGCGCCGCACGGCCCCCTCTTTACCTGGCTGGAGGCGCAATTGCATGAGCACGGCCCACAGCCCTGGGCGGCGCTGCGCGAGGGGCTGCGCGGGCATCCCTCTGAACGCCACGCAGTCGTTCAGATATCAGAAATTCCCGACGGTATTGAATGCGACTGGGATGAAGTCCGGGGCATTCTGGACAAGTTCATGGAAGTCGAGTGGAAGCGAGAGTTGAGCGAACTGATCGGCCGCGGCGCCGAGGCCCTGAAAGACCCGGTTTTGAGGCAGCGCCTGCAGGTTTTGACGGCCCGGCTCAGCGCAAAAAAATAGCCTGAAAACCCGCCCAAAAAACAGGCAACAGGGTATAATCCGATTTTCGACGGCAAGCGCGACAGCAGCACCTCCGGCCCGGCCACCCTGAAACTTCAGGGACTCAACAGATGAGACGGCCACTTCCCCCAGGGAATTCCGCAAGGACTGCACACCAAATGTTCGCCCAAACAGCTTGCCCGAAAAACTGAACCGCCACATGCCCCTGGGACTTTTGCCCCTTGGCCTTGCCGGCTCCGTTTTTCGCCTCCCCCGTTTTTTTGACCCTGAACCCTTGTCACCGTGCCTGTGCTTTGTACAGGCGCCAAGGCGCATTTTTGTTTACTGGTAGCTGATCGATATTTAAAACAATTTCCGACAACTGGAGGTCCCATGCCTACTGCCAAGCCCATGAAGCCGAGCACGTCCAAGAAGCCGCAAAGCGCGCAGCCCAAAGCTGCCGCCAAGCCCAAAGCCAAAGCAGCCCCCAAAGCTGCCGCGCGGCCTGCAGGCAAGCCTCCAGTCAAAGCCGCCGCCAAACCGGCGGCCAAGAGCGCCACAAAGAGCGCCAAGGTTGAAAAACCCGGAAATCACGCCATATCTGTCTCATCCGCCAAAGCCAGCAAATCAAGCGCCCCGGTCAACAAGGCTTCCGCAAAAACCGTGAAATCCGCTCCTCCTGATTTGCCCCTGAAGAAAGCCCCACCCGTGCCGACCAAGTCCAGTCCCGAATCCAAGCCAGTTGCAGCCGTCGCCGATGTTCCGGTGAAAAAGAAACCGGGCCGTCCGCCCAAGAACCCTGCCGCTGAAGGCAGCGCGCCCGCCGCCACCGGCGCCAAACGCGGCCGCAAGCCGAAGAACGCGGCTGGCGTGGGCAAGCCCGGCGAAGACCTCGACATGTCCGACATTGAGGACGATCTGGTCGGCGAGCCAGTGGCGGAGACGACCGAAAAGGTCAAGCCACTGCGCATGAAGATCAGCAAGGCGAAAGAACGCGCCTTGATGAAGGAATTCGGCCTGGACGAAACCGTGCTGTCCGAAGAAGACATGCTCAAGCGCCGCCTGCGCCTGAAAACCCTGATCAAACTCGGTAAGACCCGCGGCTACCTCACGCACGGCGAAATCTCCGACCACCTTCCCGACAAGCTGGTCGATGCTGAAACGCTGGAAGTCGTGGTCAACATGCTCAACGACATGGGCGTGGCCGTGTACGAGCAGGCGCCCGACGCCGAAACCCTGCTGCTGAACAACACCGGCCCTACGGTTGCAACCGAAGAAGAAGCCGAAGAAGAAGCCGAAGCCGCACTGTCCACCGTCGACAGCGAGTTCGGCCGCACCACCGACCCCGTGCGCATGTACATGCGCGAAATGGGCACGGTCGAGCTGCTGACGCGCGAAGGCGAAATCGAAATCGCCAAGCGCATCGAGGGCGGCCTCATGAAGATGATGGAAGCCATCTCGGAAAGCCCCGCCACCATCGCTGAAATCATGCGGCTGGGCGAAGAAATCCGCGAAGGCAAGATTGTCATTTCCACCGTGGTGGACGGCTTCTCCAACCCCAACGAGGCCGACGATTACGTGGCCGAAGAAGACTTCGACGAATTCGACGAAGAAGATGACGACGACGGCAAGGGCGGGTCCAAGGCGCTGACCAAAAAGCTCGAAGAACTCAAGAAAGAAGCGCTCAGCCGCTTCGACAAGATCGCCACCCTGTTCGAGAAAGTCCACAAGACCTACGACAAGGAAGGCTACGGCACGCCTACTTACGTGAAGGCGCAAAAAGCCCTGAGCGACGAGCTGATGACGGTGCGCTTTACCGCCAAGACCATCGAAAAGCTGTGCGACATGCTGCGCGGCCAAGTGCTCGACGTGCGCAAGAAGGAGCGCGAGCTGCGCCGCATCATCGTCGAGAAGTGCGGCATGCCCCAGGAAGTCTTCATCAAGGACTTCCCGCCCAACCTGCTCAACCTGAAATGGGTTGAAAAGCAGGTTGCCTCCGGCAAGCCATGGTCGGTGGTGATGGCACGTAACGTGCCACCCATCCAGGAACTGCAAACCAAGCTGGCCGAGCTGCAGGCCCGCGTGGTGGTGCCTTTGGCCCAGCTCAAGGACATCAACAAGCGCATGAACGAAGGCGAGTCCAACTCGCGCGACGCCAAGAAAGAGATGATCGAGGCCAACCTGCGCCTGGTGATT